>DATLEX010000330.1:0-19073 GCA_035525045.1 Thermoanaerobaculia bacterium
TGATGGACCATGCGCGCTTCGAACTGGGTGTTGTCGATGACCGTCTCGTCGGCGTCGACGATGATGGCCGGGGGGAGATCGCCGCCCTGGGCGAGACCCGCTTCGACGGCTCTTCGGGCGTTGTTGAACGTCGCCTGCGCCGCGGCCTGATACTCGGCGGCGTTCTGCACCCAGAGCGAGGCGTTGACCAGAGCCAGGCCGGGGTTGCACGGCGCGCCTTCGGCGCGCTGCGCCGGTGAGGACACCGGCGCCCCAACATTCGCGCTGGTACAGGCGATGAGCAGAAGGAGCGGGAGAGCGGAGAGCTGTCTCATACAAGCAAAAAGGCCACCGTTTCCGGTGGCCTTTCCTCGTTGCGATGCTACTCGAATCAGAAGCTGATGCGAAGTCCGAGGCGGGCCTGCCAGCGCGAAGCGATGTTCGCGGTGGAGAACTGGCGGCCCGGCGTGAGGGCGCCGTTGAATGCCTCCCTGTAGACGGCCTTGCCCGTTGTCGGGTCCTGTCCCTGGTACCGGACCGGACGGTACGTGTCGAAATTCACGAAGCGCTGCACGCCGGCCTCGTTGTCGAACAGATTGAGCAGATTCAGGATGTCGGCCTGGACGGCGACTCGGGTGCCGTAGATTATCGGCAGGCCGATCTCGTAATGAAAATCCAGCCGCCGCTGCCACGGCTGTTGCAGCACGTTGCGATCGGGGGTCGTTCCGCTTGTCGGGTCGAGACCGACGGACTCGAGGAAGTTCGTGAAGGCAGCACTATCGAGGGCTGTCCTGTTGCCGCAGGGGTTGGTCGCGGTCGGACTGCCTGAACCCGCCGGGCAAAGGATCAACTCGCCCGCGGCGGGAACGTAGAGCAGATCGTTGTTGAACGACCCGTCCCTGTTGGGATCACCGTCGATCAGAAGCGAGTACGGCTGTCCGGAGTTGGCAGCATAGAACAGGCCGAATCGGTGCGCGAAAGGACCGGTGGCCACGTCATACGCCGCGGACATGTTGAAGCGATGCGCGATCTCGAACGACGAGGTGGAGAGCTCAGGAGCGAAGACATCGCCCTTGGAGAGCTGATTGAACTGCCAGTTCGAGTAGGCGATGCTCGAACGTCCCTCACTTACCGTCTTCACGTCCTGGTGTGCGTAGCTCGCGAACAGATTGAGGTTCCGGAAGCGCCGGCTGAGCTGCACCGATTCAATGAGCTGTTCGCCCTCGTCGGTGTTCGACAGCAGGATGGCGTCGAGCAGGGGATTGTCGCGCCGGCGATAGGTCGGCCGCCCATCCAACGGGCTGGTCCCGGTCTGTTCGAGATTGACGTTGTAGTAGAAGATGTCTTTCTGAGTCTGC
Source organism: Thermoanaerobaculia bacterium (assembly GCA_035525045.1). Classification (GTDB taxonomy): domain Bacteria; phylum Acidobacteriota; class Thermoanaerobaculia; order Gp7-AA8; family Gp7-AA8; genus DATLEX01. The sequence continues at coordinate 1,338 of DATLEX010000330.1, forward strand.
GACCAGAGAACCTCGGCGGTTCCCCTGAATCCCAACGGCAGTTCCCGGTCGTATCCGAGGGTTGCTCGAAGGACGCGCGGGAACTGAAAGTCGGGATCGATCACGTTGACAAGGTACCTCCCACCGGCCGGGGCCAGGTCCCGGGGCTGGCTGGTGGGATCGGGGTTGAACGGCGGCGGGGTGCAACTGGGCAACAGGCATCCGAGGCTGAGCGTCTCGATTCCCGTATTGCCGAAGTTGTTCGAGATCCAGACCATCATCGGGCGTCCCTGGAACACTCCGATGCCGCCGCGGACCTGCTGGGAGGTGGCGGTACCGGGGTTCCAGTTGAAGCCGAGGCGCGGCTCGAACACGATCGAATCGCTCGGCGTTTCGGCCGTCGAAAAGCCGATGGCCTCCTGCACTTGGGGATTGAACGAGGGCGTAGTCCCCCACTGCGGCTTGTTGAGCCGCAGGCCGAACGTGAGCGTCAGGTTCTGCGAGGTGCGCCAGGTGTCATTGGCGTAGAGGCTGTACTGGGCCGCCTCGAACTGCGTGGGCCGCCTCGGGTCGTTACCGGTGGCGAAGGTAATCTTGTAGATATCGGCTGTCCCGGCCTGGAAGTCCTCGAAGGTCCTGAAGTGGTAGTAGCCGTTGGCCTCCGGGATGAAGAGGTTGCTGAACTCGAACATCTGGTTGCTGGTGCCGAGCACGACCGTGTGCTCGCCGAACATCATCGTGAAGTCGTCGGTGATCTCGAGGATGTCCTGATCCAGGGCATTGGCACCGGAGAAACGTTCGGTACCAAAGGCGATCGTGCCGCTTCGCTCACCCCCGCCGATCTCCACGGTCGGAAAGTTCGCCAGTACCTCGCGGTTCTCGCGGACGGTGGTGAAGTTGACGCGGGCCTCGTTGAAACGGTTTCCCCCGAAGACCGCGTTCCACTGTCCAACGGTCGAGTTGGTCTCACTGAGGAAAGGGTAAATGAACGTTGGGAAGTAGAACCGGCTGGACGAGCGCGACGCACTGGAGGGGTTGTTGTCGCGATCCGCGTTGACGTAGTTGTGGCGCAGGACCAGATTGTGCGAGTCGCTCGCATTGACATCGATCCGGCCGAAGAACGTCTGGCTGTTCGTGCCGAAGATGATGTCCCCGAGCCCGCCGAGGTCGACGCCATACTGGTTCAGAACGAAGTCCTGAACCGCTGCCGCGCTGGGGGTCCCGCTATACACGGTTCCGGTCGACCCATCGGCGGAGGTGCCGTGCGGATCGAGCCGCTCGTTCGACTCACCGCTCAGGAAGAAGAAGAGACGGTCGCCAACGATCGGGCCGCCGATGCGGCCGCCGTACTGCTCCTGGTCGAATTCGGTGACCTCCCGCTCGAACGGCCCCTCGCCGACATAGGCGGCATCGCGCTTCGTCCCGAAGACCGATCCCTCGAGCGCGTTCGTTCCAGAGCGCGTCACGGCGTTGATGCCCCCGCCGGTGAAACCGCTCTGCCGGACGTCATACGGCGAGACGACCAACTGCAGTTCCTGGATGGCCTCCAGTGAAATCGGCTGTGTGCCGGTCTGGCCGCCGGGTGTGCCGGACGCGGCCAGCCCGAAGAGGTCGTTGTTGACCGCTCCATCGATCTTGATGTCGTTGTAACGGTTGTTGGTTCCGGCGACACTCAGAAAATCACCGGAGTCAGAGCTCAGGCTGGAGTTGAAGTAGGGATTGGTCCGGGCGAAGTCGTAGAGATTCCGGTTTACGGTGGGCAGAACTTCGATCTCCTCAGTCGTGACCGTGGACACCGATCCCGTTCGGTTCGGATTGATGACGTCGTCGGCCACCGCCGTGACGGTGATCGCTTCTGCCACGGCTGCCAGCTGCAGCGTCATCGGTACTTCAGCCGTCCCTCCGAGCGGCACCTGTGTCCCTGTGGTGGCCTGGGTCCGGAAGCCCTCCAGAGAGGCCGTGACACGGTAGGGGCCGCCCACCCGCGCGTTCGGAATCACGAAACGGCCGTTGATCCCCGTGACCGTGCTGTAGCGGATGCCCGTCGGCACGTGCACGGCTTCCACGGTAACGCCCGGAATTGCGCTGCCATCCGCCGCCAGGACCGTCCCGGAAATCGAGCCGCTGGTCAGCTGGCCATGGGCCATCGGCGCGAGGGCCAGCAGCGCGCAGGCAATCATCAACAACAACATATTGCGGAGATTGAGCATGAATCCTCCTACGGTTTTGAAGTTCTGCTTCTCAGCTCGTACGCCGGACCCCCGGTCGTGGCGCGTTCTGGCGATTCTGTTTGATTGGGGGAGTCTATACGAAGGCGACCCTGTCAAGACTGTTAAAAATCGGGGTCAAAAGCTCTTGAGGAAGGCCTCGTTCGAGGGGAACTTCTGCAGCCGCTCCAGCAGCATTTTCATGGCCGTCATCGGGTCCGTGCCGGCCAGCGCCCGCCGGAGCGTATGGATCTTCGGCAGGACCGCCGGCGGCAGGAGCTTCTCTTCCTTCCGCGTCCCGGTCTGGGCGATGTTCATGGCCGGGAAGATGCGGCGCTCGAACAGTCCCCGGTCCAGCACGATCTCCGTATTGCCCGTCCCCTTGAACTCCTGGAAGATCACCTCGTCCATCCGCGACCCGGTATCGACCAGCGCCGTGGCCACGATGGTCAGCGATCCCCAATCCTCCGCGTTGCGCGCCGCGCCGAAGAAGCGCCGCGGCTTCTCCATGGTCCGGGCGTCGATGCCTCCTGACAGGATCTTCCCCGATCCCCGCTGTTCGTTGTTGTAGGCCCGCGACATGCGGGTGATGGAGTCGCAGAGGATCACCACGTCCTTCTTCATCTCCACCAGCCGCCGGGCCCGCTCGATCACCGTCTCGGCGATCAGGATGTGGTTCTCGGCCGTCTCGTCGGAGCTGGAGGCGATGACCTCTCCCTTCTCCACCGAGCGCCGGAAGTCGGTGACCTCTTCCGGACGCTCGTCCACGAGCAGCACGATGACGGTCACGTCGGGATGATTCAGGTTGATGCCGTGGGCGATGTCCTTGAGGAGGGTGGTCTTTCCCGCCTTCGGCGGCGCCACCACCAGGCAGCGCTGTCCCCTGCCGAGGGGGGAGAGGAGGTCGAGCACGCGCGTGGTCAGCCGCTCCGGCTCGGTCTCGAGCTTGAACATCTCGTTCGGGTCGATGGAGATCAGCTCCGAGAAGGGGCGGCGCGACTCGCGGTACTCCTCGACGGCCATCCCCTCGATCTGCTCCAGGCCGGCCAGCTCCAGCCCGCCGCTGCCGGTCCGCCGCGCGCTCCCGCTGATGTGCAGCCCCGGCTGGAGGTGGAGCTTCTCGATCATCGACCGGGGAACGGTGGCATCGCCCGGCTGGGGAACGTAGTTGTCCTCGGTCGAGACGAGGATCCCGCCGCCATTCGGCTTCACGTACAGCACCCCGCTCGCGGCAGCGAGCTCACCCGGGGCGATGTCGAGGGGGGCGGTGGCCGGTGCCTCGGCTGCTCCCCCTGCTCCCCGGCTGCGGCCGCGGCGCCGGGAGCGGCGTCGGCGGCGGCCGAAGGGCTGGCGATCGCCGGCGGGCTGTCCTGAAGAGTTCGATGAGGCTTCGTTTCCTGGTTCTGGCATTTGTTCATTTCCGGCCGGGACCGGCGCCGCCCCTTCACCGGCAGGGCGATGTCTCCGGCGGCGCCGCTTGCGCGGCGTGCGATTGTCTGGCGTCATGCGAAGTCAAAAGCCGTAAGAGCTGCTCACCTGCGAGTCCCGGGAAACTGACGATATCGGGGCGGAGAACCGTGTTCTCGAAACGCCCGGCAGGCTGCCTTTCACGATCGTCGCACGAGGTGCGGGCGCCAGTATGGGCAACCTCGCAAACAAATGCAAGCCGGGGAGGTGCCGCGGCCGGGCGTGGCCCTTCCATCAGGCACTCGGCACGGTCCGGCGCGTGCGCTACAATCGATGGTGAGCCCCTCCATGCCTGAGACCATTCTCGTCGTCGAGTACGAGCCGCGTTACACCGACCGAGTGCGGCAGGCCCTGGCCGGACAGCCCATCACGGCCACCTTCGCGCGGGATGGCGAGGAAGCGGCCCGGGCGCTGGCCGACGGCGTGCCCCGTCTGGTGGTGCTCTCCTCGGTCATTCCGAAGGGCAACGCCGCCGATCTGATCCGGGCCATCCGCGGGCAGAGCGCGAACACCGCCATCCTCCTGACCGTCTCCGGCTATTCCGGGCACTCACCGGTGCAGGATGCGATGCGCTTCGGCGCCTCCGACATTCTTCCCAAGCCGTATTCGGAGAGCGAGTTTCTCGGGAAGATCCAGCAGATGCTCGGCGGGCCGGTTGCCCCGTCGCAGGCGCCGCTGACCAGCGACGAGATCTTCGGAGACATCGTGGGCGAGAAGGCCCCGGCCGCGGCTCCGCAGCGCAAAGGGGCCAGCGCCACCGGCGACATCGACAAGCTCCTGGCCGACACCCTCGGCGGAGTGATGGCGAAGAGGGGCGCTACCTCGCCCGGCGCCGTTCCGAAGCCGAAGAGCGGCGCAGGCTTCGACAAGCACGTGCAGGACACCCTGTCCGGACTGGAGAAGAGGAAGACGCCCTCCGGAGGGACCGCGGTGCCGAAAGCGGGATCGGGCGAGCCGGCGCCGGCGCGCGAAGCCCCCCGCGCTGCACTGACCCCGGCGCCGTCCATGCCCGATCGGGTGCTGGTCTCGCAGCCGGTGTTTCCGAAGGAGGCGGCGGCCTCGCCGGCCGAGGAGGCGGAGCCGGCGGACGGGATCCGCTTCGGGCAGTACGTTCTCCAGGAGAAGATCGCCACCGGCGGAATGGCCGAGGTGTGGAAGGCGCGGAAGAGAGGGGAGGAAGGGTTCCAGAAGATCGTCGCCATCAAGAAGATCCTGCCGCACCTTTCCGACAACCAGGACTTCATCGAGATGTTCATCGATGAGGCGAAGCTGGCCGCGCAGCTCAACCACAACAACATCATCCACATCTACGACCTGGGCAAGATCCAGAGCTCGTACTTCATCGCCATGGAGTACGTGGACGGGCACGACCTGAAGAGCATCCTCAGGCGTGGCCAGGACCACGGCCAGCCTCTCGGCGTGGAGCTGTCGCTGTTCGTGGCCTCGAAGATCGCAGCGGCCCTCGACTATGCGCACCGCAAGCGCGACTTCGAGCAGCAGGAGATGGGGCTCGTCCATCGCGACGTCTCGCCACAGAACGTTTTGATCTCGCAGGAGGGCGACATCAAGCTCTGCGACTTCGGGATCGCCAAGGCCGCCTCGAAGGCCTCCCACACGCAGGCTGGAGCGCTCAAGGGAAAGCTGCAGTACATGTCGCCGGAGCAGGCGTGGGGACGGGCCATCGACCGCCGCTCCGACATCTTCGCCCTGGCAGCGGTGCTGTTCGAGATGCTGACAGGGAAGAAACTCTTCACCGGCGACAACGAGATCTCCATCCTCGAGCAGGTCCGAGAGGCCCGCGTGGTTCCCCCCTCGCAGATCGACGAGGAGATCCCGCCGGAGATCGACGCCATCGTCCTGAAGGCGCTGCAGAAGGACCCGGCCAACCGCTACCAGACGGCTGCGGAGATGGCCAAGGACATCGACTCGGTGCTTTACACGTTCAAGCCGACGCCGACGAGCGCCGACCTCGCCATCTACATGCATCGCATCTGGAGCGCCGAGCCGGCGCCGCCCTCGGTGCACGAGGAATCGACGGTCATCGGCGAATTACCGCACGTCCCGCAACCCGCGGCGGCAGCACTGCCCCCGGCGCGGGCCGTCCCCGCCGCGCCGAAGCCGGCCACCGTCCCCGGTGTCGCCATGCCGGCGTGGGAGGCGTCTCACGCCTCAACGCGCAAAAAGCGATCGGCGGCGGTTCCACTCACCATCGCGGCGTTGCTCGTCGCCGGGATCGCAGGGGCGTTTCTTTACCTGCGCGGCCTCCCGACGCCGTCGCTGCCGGCGGGGCCTGCGGATGTGCGCAGCGCGGCGGCGGACGGCACGGACCCGGCACCGCTGCCGCCGCCCGCCGAGACAGGAACGCTCGTGGCCGTCCCGACCCAGACCACGAATACGATTCCGCCGGCCCTCGAGCCCGCACCGGCCGCGCCTCCCCCGCTCGATCCGGCGATGGTCGATCAGGAAGTGCAGCGCCTTCTGGCCGCGGAGCGCGCCCGCCTCGAGCAGCAGGCCCGGCAGCGACAGCAGACGGCGACGGTCGCGCCGCCGCCTCGCGTACCGCCGCCCCAGGTGGCGACGCAGCCCGTCACGCCTGCCGTGCCGCAGCCGGCCCCGGTCGTGCCCGCGCCCGTTCCCGTCCCCGTCCCCGCCACACCGCCGGCGGAGACCGCCGCCGCCGAAGCGCCGCCGGCCGCGCCGCCGGCGGTCGAGACCGCCCCCGCGCAGCCGCGATACCGTGAAGGCGACCTCGTTCCGCAGGACGTCGAGGGGCTCACGCCGGGCCGGGTGATCCGCCTCGGCTCGGTGCCGTATCCCCCGATGGCCCGCACGCAGAGGGTGGAGGGAACCGTGCTGTTGAACGTGCTCATCTCCGAGCGCGGCGAGGTGCTGGAGGTGCGGCTGCTGCGCGGCGTCCCACGTCCAGTGGGGCTGAACGAGGCCGCCGAGCAGATCATCCGGCGCTCCACCTTCTCCGCCCCGATGCTGCGCGACGGAACTCGCGTGAAGGCCTGGACCACGGTGCCCGTGAAGTTCGAGCTATAATCACCGGCCGCTCTTTGCGCGCATGGAGGGTGTGGAATGCCGGTCCTGACCGAGCAGCAGCGCAAGTTTTACGAGTCGACGCTCGAGATCACCAGGGCGGAGGTCTCCGAGCTCAAGGATCAGATCGAAGAGGAATTGTCGAAGGTCAAGGACCGGATCGCCGAGCTCCAGACCGCCATCAACGCTTCCAAGCAGATGTACGCCGCCGCCTGTGCGCGTCTCGGCGTGCCGAACGATCTCGATGAGGAAGAGGAAGGCGAAGGCTGAGGCCCCGACGATGCGCCGATTCTCACCGCGGCTTCGCGCCGCGGTTTTTGTTTTCGCCCTCCTTCCTCTCGCCTGTGCCCCCGCTCCCCGCCGTCCCGCCGGGCGCGAGGTCGTCGACGACCTCGGCCGCGCCGTCCGCGTCCCATCCCGCATCGACCGCGTCGTCACCCTGGCGCCGAACCTCACCGAGATCGTCTTCGCCGTCGGAGGGGGGGAGAAGCTGGCCGGGACCGACGACTTCTCCAACCATCCGCCCGATGCGCGGCGGCTGCCGAAGGTCGGCGGGATGCACCCCGATCTGGAAAAGGTGGTGGCCCTCGACCCCGATCTCGTCCTCGCCTCCACCGAGGGGAACCAGCCGGGGATCGGGCCGGCGCTGGCCGCGGCCGGCGTGCCGTTGTACGTCGTGCGCACCGACCGGCTCGACGAGATCCCCCTCTCGCTCGCCCGCGTCGGCGAGCTCCTCGGCACCGGGAACGGAGAGACCGCGGCCTCGACGCTGCGCGACCAGATCCGGCGCCAGCTCCGGCGGCGGCCGCGGCAACCGCGGGTCCTCTTCGCCGTCTGGGCCGACCCCCTCTACGTCGCCGGGCGGGACACCTTCACCGACGATCTCTTCGCGCTGACCGGCGCGCGGAACGCGGCGGGCGCGAAGGGATGGGCGCAGCTCTCGCACGAGGCGCTGCTGGCCAACGTGCCGGACATCATCCTGCATCCCGGCGCAACGGTCTCCCGGACGATGGTGGAGAGGCTCTTTGCCGCGGCGCCGTCCGTCCTGCGGCGAGTCGAGATCGTCGCCGTCGATGACGATCGCTTCACGCGCCCCGGCCCGCGCGTGGCCGAGGCGGCCGCGGCGCTCAATGAGATCATCGACCAGTGGGCGGCGCGATGACGGGTGAGGGTGTGCCCTCTCCCGCGTGCGGGAGAGGGTGGCGCGAAGCGCCGGGTGAGGGTTCGACGTTCAGTGCGGGCCCGCCGCGCGGGGGAGAAGGCACGGCATGACCTCCTTCGTTCATCTTCGCCGGTCCTTGGTCCCGGCCCTGCTGATCCTCGGCGCGATCCTGGGCGCCGCGTTGCTGATCGGCGTCTCCGTCGGATCGGCCTCGCTCTCCTGGAGCGAGATCGCCCGCGAAGAGAGCATCGCCCGGACCATTCTTCTGCGCATCCGGGTCCCGCGCGTGCTGGCCGGCGCGCTGGTCGGGGCGATCCTGGCGGTGGCCGGCCTGACCTTCCAGACGCTGCTCCGCAATCCGCTGGCCGACCCCTTCATCCTCGGCGTCTCGGGCGGCGCGGCGGCGGGCGCGGCCGTGGCCACCACGCTGGGGTGGGCCCGCGTTCCGGGCCTGGTCCAGATGGTGGCGTTCGCCGGCGCCTGCGCGGCGACGGCCGCCGTCTTCTTCCTGGCGCGGCGCCGCGACCACACCGACCCGACGCGGCTTCTCCTCGCCGGGCTGGTCCTGAACGCGTTTTTCTCGGCGGTCATCCTGATCGCCTTTTCCTTCTCCAGGCAGAGCGACCTCACCGGCGCGTTGCGCTGGATGATGGGAACGCTGTTCGGCGCGACGTGGACGGAGGTCGTCCTGCTGGCGCTCTTTCTGCTGGCGGCGATGCTCGTCCTGGCCTGGATGGCGAACGACCTGCGGATGCTCGCCTTCGGAGAGGAAGATGCGAAGTCGCGCGGCGTGGACGTCGAGCGGGTGAAGCTGGTGGGGTTCGTCAGCGGATCGCTCATCACCGGCGCGGCCGTGTCGGTGAGCGGCATCGTCGGCTTCGTCGGCCTGCTCGTGCCGCATCTGGTCCGGCTGATCTGGCGCCGCGACTTCCGCTTCCTCCTCCCGCTCACCGCGCTCGGCGGCGCCACGCTTCTGGTCGCCGCCGACGTCGTGGCGCGCATGGCCGTCCCCGCCACGGAGCTCCCCCTCGCCGCCCTGACCGCGCTCCTCGGCGTGCCGCTGTTCCTCTCGCTGCTCCGGAGGGGCGTCTGATGTTGCAGCTCGCCGGCGTGAGCTTTTCGTATCGCGGGGCCGCGGAGGGCACCGGCTCTCCCAGGGCGTTGCACGACGTCACCTTCTCGGCCGGCGGCCGGACCCTGATCGCGCTGACGGGAGAGAACGGCTCGGGGAAGTCGACGCTGCTCAAGGTGATGGCACGCGTCGCCGCACCGCAGCAGGGCGAGGTCCGGTTCGAAGGACGGTCGTTGCGGGAATGGGGGGCGAAGGAGTACGCCCGCAACGCCGGCTACCTTCCGCAGGAGCCCGACTCCTCCTTTCCGATGCGGGCGGTCGACATCGTCGTGAGCGGCCGCGCGCCCTTCCTGACCCGGTTCGGATGGGAGGGGGAGGCCGACTATGCGGCGGCGGAGGAGGCGCTGGCGATGTGCGACGCCGCCCACCTGGCCGGCCGCTATCTCGACGAGATGAGCGGCGGCGAGCGGAAGCGGGTCTTCCTGGCCCGGGTCCTCGCCGCCCGGCCGAAGCTGATCCTGCTCGACGAGCCGCTGTCCGCGCTCGACGTCGCGCACGTCCAGCGGTTCTCCCGACTCCTGCGCCAGATCGTCGATCAGACCGGCGCCACGGTGATCTTCGCCTCGCACGACCTGAACTGGGCGGCGGCCTACAGCGATCGAGTGGTGGTCATGCGCGGCGGCCGGATCGCCGCCGACGTCCCGCCGCAGGAGATCATGCGCCCGGAGCTCGTCCGCGATCTTTTCGGGCTCGAGGCGCACGCCGTCACGACCGGGGAGAGGACCTGGATCGTCCCGGCGCTGTAGAGCCGAATCGAACATATTTGAAATGTTCCCCCGCCCGAAGGCCGGGCTCGGGCTCGTTCACGGGGTGCGCTCGCGATCGAGACGCGGCTTCGGGTACGTTCAGACCGGTGCCGCAGTTTTGGTTTCCTCGGTCCTCCGCCCGCGCCCGAGCCCGGCTTTTGACTTACAAAACTTTGTCGTTCGGAAAACAGTAAGGGCCTAATCGAACTGAAACCGCACCCGGAGTCGCATGTGGCCGAGCATCGCGCCGAGGACCGCCCCCACCGTGTTCCAGATGACGTCGTTCACGTCGGCCACCCGCGAGGGGAGGAAGTACTGCCAGGCCTCGATGGCGAGGGTGAAGGAGAAGCCGAGGAGGATGGTCAGGACGTAGGTCTGCACCGTCGGGCGGTCGACGGTGTAGAGGACGATGAACATCAGGAAGCCCCACGGAACGAAGAGCAGGACGTTGCCGATGATCGGCACGATCAGGAGCGCCAGGAGTTGCGTCGACATCAGCCTGGTGCCGAGGCGGTCGATGATGAGTTTCAGGTCGTCGAAGGGCCGCGGGTCGACGTTCGAATAGCTCCTCCCCGAGGTCCACACCGTCACGGCGATGATTGCCAGGGTCGCCGCGATCAGCAATAGGACGGTGACCCCACGCCTGACGATGACTGCTCGCATGTTCGGTGCTCAGTGCTCAGTGCCCCGAGCCGCCGAGCCCTTCGTCCTCACCGCGCCGGCGGCTTCATGTTGTAGTAGAACATCGCCGTGACGCGCTCGCTGGGGTTGGGGAAATCCTTCGGGAGCGGGTTGAGCGGGGAGGAGAGCTCGATCGCTTTCCGGGCTGCGAAGTCGTACGGGGGAATGGTCGAGCTGTTGAGCAGCATCACGTCGGTGATGCGGCCGTCGCGCTGAATGGTGAAGCGGATCGTGACCACCCCCGCCATCCCGGTCCGGATCAGTTGCGGCATGTTGTTGTACCAGTTCACCCGGATCCGGCTGACCATCGACTGCGCGTAGTCGCCCCAGTCGTACCACTGCGTCTCGAACGAGAGCGGCCCTGCCTCGGCGAAGCCCTTCTCGCCGCCGGCGCCGCTCAAGTCGATCCCGTCGCTTCCTCCGATCGATGCCAGCTTCCCGACTTCCTTGATCGCCGACCGCCAGTTCACCTCTCCCGCCACCACCGACGACTCGGTGCGGAGCGCCGGAATCCGGGAGGAGCCCGCGTCGCTGGCGACGTCCAAAGGCGAGCCCTCGCCCTCCGCACCGGCCTGGTCCGGCTGGAGATCTCCCGCGGCGAGCGCCGGCGCCGCGCCGGCCGAGCTCGCCGGCGGCGTGTAGAGTCCGCCACCATCGCCCGGCCGCTTCGTCGGCTCCTCCCCCGTCGGCGCCGGAATCGACGCCCGGCGGTTGGCGTCCGAGTAAGGGGCCTGGAGCGGAGCGCTTTCCACCGCCGGCCCCGGCGCCTCCACGAAATCCCGAGGATTGGCGCGGATCAGCTCCACATAGCGGGCGATCGGCGTGGAGCCCTGCGGGATCTCCGGCGCGGGGCGGTGCGCCCGGATGAAGAGGATCAGCAGGAGCGCGTGGACGGCGATCGACACCCCCGTCGCAACGGAGACCCCGCCTTCTTTCCGGCCGTTCTCGGCGACGAGATTGATCCGTTCATCCAAGCGTTGGATACAAGTTTCGACGCGCAACTTTTCTTCCAGGTTACGTTTACACTTCCAGGACGATGTCTGAAGGCACGTATACCCCCCCGCCCCCCCCGCCCCCCGGATACGATTTCGTGAGGCCTTTCGCCTTCACGTTCGACGATCCCCGCTGGCTGCAGAAGGTGCTGATCGGCGGTCTCTTCTATCTCCTCGGCTTTCTGCTGATCGGGTTCTTCTTCATCCTCGGCTACCTGGCCCGGCTGGCCCGGAACGTCATCGCCGGCGTGGAGCATCCGCTCCCGGAGTGGGACGACCTCGGCGAATACTTCGCCGAGGGGCTGCGGCTGGTGGGGGTGGTCATCGTCTGGATCGTGCCGCTGGTGGTCCTGGCGATGTTCTTCATGTTCCCGGCCGCGCTGATGTCGGAAGCGGAGCACGACGTGGCGCGCGGCGTCGGCGGCTGCGTGCTCGGGACGGTGTGGTGCCTGATGTTTCCGCTGAGCCTGGCGGTCACGTTCTTCCTGCCGGCGTCGCTGCTCATGGCCGTCACGGAACGGCGATTCGGAGCGGCGTTCGAGCTCGACCGCATCTGGCGCTTCATCAAAGGGAACATCGGCGACTACCTTCTGGCGATCGTCATCTATTTCGTGGCCCGTTTCCTGGCCGGTTTCGGGATCCTTCTGTTCTGCATCGGCCTGATCTTCACCGCGTTCTGGGCGATGGTCATCACCACGCACGCCTTCGCGCAGGTGTACCGGAGGGCTGGTGAGAAGTCTCGAGCCCCGGCCCTCAGCCCGCAGGGGACGGTGTGAGCCGTGACACGCGGATCGTGGCGTTCGTCCTGGCGATCATCGCCGCGGCGATCGCGGGCGGCGCGCTCCTCTGCACCTGGGCCATCGCCGAAGGGGCCTCGCCGCAGTGGCGCCTGCTGTTTCGGATCTTCTGCCACGGCATCCCCGAGCGGTCGCTCGTCCTGCTGGGCGAGGCCATGCCGATCTGCGCCCGCTGTTTCGGCATCTACGCCGGGCTGCTGGGGGGGATCGCGGTCTTTGCCGTCCTGCCGTGGATCGAGGAGCGGGCGGCGCGCCTGCTGGCCTTCGCGGCCGTGCTGCCGATCGGAATCGACGGGGTGACGCAGGCGGCCGGGCTGCGACTGAGCACGAATCCGCTCCGGATCGCCACGGGCCTGGCCGCGGCGATCGCGTTCGCGGCGTGGGCGCTGGCGGCGGTCCAGCATCGCGATGAAGACGCCGTCACGACTTCTTGACGCCTCAATTTTCGTGAGTTACGCTTCGGCGACCTCCGTTTCGGGGCGGCTGCGGTCACCAACATGGCATTTCAGGGATCCCTAAAAGAGCTGCCTCTTCCCGACATCATTCAGCTCGTCAGCGTGTCGGGGAAGACCGGGAGATTCACGCTCACGCGCGAGGACGACCGCGGGACGATCTTTCTCAAGAACGGGCAGATGGTGCACGCCGCCGTGGGCGACCTGGAGGGGGAGGAAGCGATCTACGCCCTCGCCATCTGGAGCTCGGGAGAGTTCCAGTTCCTGGCGGGGGAAGAGCCCGACCGGCAGACCATCACCAAGTCGAACACCAACCTGCTGATGGAGGCGGCCCGGCGCCTCGACGAATGGCGCGTGCTGTCGAAGAAGATCCCCTCGGTCGAGCACGTCCCGGAGCTGCTCGGGCGCGAGAACCGGCACGAACAGGTCACCCTCAATCCCCACGAGTGGATGCTGATCACGAAGATCGACGGGCACCGCTCCATCACCGAGATCGGACGGGCGCTGAACATGTCCTCCTTCGAAGTGGCCAAGATCCTCTACGGGATGATCACCGGGGAGCTGGTGCAGTTAAAAAAAAAGCGTAATCGCAACCCCGACGAGGAGAACGGGCAACTGGTCGACCTCGCCGCGCGGATCCGCGCCGTGGCCGAGGAGTACATCGGGGACTCGGCTCACAAGACCATCGAGAAGCACTTTCTCCACGCCCTCGACGGCATCATGAGCGGGGCCGGCCCGGAGGCCGTCGACGCCATGGTGACGGAGTTCGAGAAGACGGCCTCGCTGCTCCGCGGACTCGCGGTCACCGAACAGCTCCGCACGAGGATCACCGCCCTCCGCACGGCGTAGCCGGTAGCCGTTAACCGTTAACCGGGATTCAGCTCTGCGTTCAATGGATTGTTCTATTACAAAACTCAATATGTACTAACACAATAAGCGAATTCTGCGTTAGCCTTCGGTTAACGGTTAACGGTATGTTCCAGATCGAATCCAGCCCTCTCGGCCGTGTCGTCGTCGCCGCGCGCGACGCCCTCTTCTACACGACCATCGACTTTCCCGGCCGCCTCGACGACCAGGTGGCCGCCTCCATCACCTCGTTCATCCAGGCCCGGTTCGGGCTCGCCGTCTCCCTCACCACCTGCGTCCAGGTGCACGGGGTCGTGGCGAGGGCGGCCGGGCGCGAGGCCCGCTGGCGCGAGTGCGATTCGTGCGACGCTCTCTGGTCAGCCGAGCGCGGCGTCGCCCTCGGCATCAAAGTCGCCGACTGCCTCCCCCTCTCGATCGCCGGGGACGGCGTGATCGCGAACATCCATTCCGGGTGGCGGGGCGCGGTCCAGAAGATCACCTCCGCGACCCTCGACACGCTCCCCTTCGATCCCCGCACCGCCCGCGCCTACCTCGGCCCCTCCATCCGCGCCTGCTGCTTCGAGGTGGGGGAGGAAGTGGTCGATCAGTTCGCCGACGCCTTTCCGCAGTTCGACGCGTACGTCGATCGCTCCCGCACCAGGCCGCACATCGACGTGGCCCGCCTGACTGCCGGCACGCTTCGCCGCCGGGGCTTTGCGGATGCCAACATCTTCGATTCCGGGCTGTGTACCCGGTGCGAGGGCTCCATTTTCCACTCTTATCGCCGGGACGGCGGGCGAGGCGGCAGGAATCTGGCAATCGTGGCGCAGTAGATGCCAAACTTCACCCCCCGGCTTCCGCAGCGCCGCACCGTTTTCCGGGTCCTCTCCATCTCCGTGGCCGTGCTGGTCGCCTCCCTGGCCATCATGGCCATCTACGTCTACCGGGCCTCGGTCGGGCACTTCCAGCTCCGGCGGCTCTCTCTCCCGACGCGCATCTACGCCGATTACGTTCCGCTGCAGCCGGGCGTTCCCTTCAGCGCGGACGAGCTGCTCGAGAAGCTCGACCGCCTCGGGTACCGCGAGGCCGACCCGCCGTCGCAGGCCGGCGACTACGCGCGCAAGGGGAGCAGCATCGACATCTTCACCCGCCCCTTCGAGCATCCGACGGGCCGTTACCTGGCCCAGCGTGTGCGGGTGACGATCGCGAAGTCGGCGATCGATTCGGTGGCCCCGATCGGGAACGGTGCCGCGGACGCCGCTGCCCTCGAGCCGGAGATCCTGACGTCGATTCTCAGCGAGCAGCTCGAGAACCGCCGGCCGGTGCGGCTCGACCAGGTCCCCCAGCACGTGCAGGACGCCGTGATCGTGACCGAAGACGTCCGCTTCTGGAGGCATCCCGGCGTCGATCCTCTGGGGGTCTTCCGGGCGCTCTTCCGCAACATTCGTTCACGCGAAGTGACCGAGGGGGGGTCGACGCTCACCCAGCAGCTCGTGAAGAACTACTACCTGACCAGCGAGCGGACGATGAGACGGAAGATCGTCGAGGCGTTCATGGCGCTGGCGCTCGACGCGAAGTACTCGAAGCGGGAGATCCTGGAGGCCTACCTCAACGACATCTATCTGGGACGGAACCGGTCGATCTCCATCATCGGAGTGGGGGAGGCGGCGCGCTTCTACTTCGGGAAGCCGCTGGCGGAGATCGACGTGGCCGAGGCGGCGCTGCTGGCGGGGATCATCCGCAGCCCCAACAACTACTCGCCGTTCGAGAACCCGGAGCTGGCGATGACGCGCCGCAACACGGTCCTCGGGCTGATGCGCAGGAACGACAAGATCGACCAGGAGACATACGAGAAGGCGCGCTCCGCATCGCTTCCGCGCAGGCCGTTCCGCCAGCGGACGGGGCTGGCGTCGATCCCCTACTACGTCGACCGCGTGCTGCAGGAGATGGCCGCCGACTACGGGATCAAGGACGTCAAGGGGCAGGGGCTGCAGATCTACACGGCCATCGACCTGGCTGCGCAGGACACGGCGACGCAGGCGCTGCGCGCGACGCTCGCGAACCTCGAGAAGAGCTACCGCCGGCTGCGGCGCAAGGACCAGCCGCTGCAGGGCGCCCTGATCGACGTGGACCTGGCCACCGGCGAGATCCGGGCCCTGGTGGGCGGCCGCGACTACGAGCAGAGCCAGTTCAACCGCGTCATTCAGGCCAGGCGCCAGGTCGGATCGCTGTTCAAGCCCTACGTCTACTTGACGGCGTTCGAGCCGAGCCTCTCCGGGCAGACCATCACGCCGGCGACGCTGGTGAGCGACACGCGCTTCGTGCTCAAGCGGCGGTTCGCAAAGGACTGGTCGCCGCGCAACTATGACAACCGCTACTACGGCACGGTCACCGTGCGGCAGGCCCTCGAGCAGTCGCTGAACTCGGCATCCGTGCGCATCGGGCTCGCCTCCGGGATCGATTCCGTCCTCAAGACCACGCGCACGCTCGGCGTGACGACGCAGCTCGACAACAACCCCGCCGTGCTCCTCGGCGCGGTGGGGATTCCGCCCATCGAGGTCGCGGAGTCGTACGCCACCATCGCCCGGATGGGGGGACGCATGCCCTTGCGCTCGGTCCGCTTCGTGACGAACGATCGCGGCCGCGTCCTGGCAGCCGGCAGCGAGGTGCACCCCGTGCAGGTGTTTCCCGAGCGCGACGTCTTTCTCCTCGTGCACCTCATGCGCGGCGTGGTCCAGCGCGGAACCGCCGCCTCGATGCGGCGGCTCGGCTTCAGCAAGACCGCCGCGGGAAAGACCGGAACGACCAACGACAAGCGCGACTCGTGGTTCGCCGGGTTCACCCCCCACATGCTCGTGGTCACCTGGATCGGCTTCGACGACAACGCTCCCACCGGGCTGGCCGGAAGCGACGCGGCCCTTCCGATGTGGGCCCGGTACATGCGGACCGCCACGGCGGAGAAGCCGGACAGCGACTTCCGCGTGCCGTCGGGCATCTCCTTCACCCGCGTCGACGCCAGCACCGGCGGTCTCGCATCCGAGCTCTGCCCTCCGCAGTTGATCGTCAATGAGGCCTTCAAGTCCGGCACCGAACCGTACAGCCTCTGCCCGATCCACGCCCCCGCTCCGCCGCCGATGCCGATGGTGGACATGTTCGGCGATCCCATCGCCCTCGATCCCTCGTTCGGCACCACGACCGACCCGCTGAGCGGCTACGAGCCGCCGCCCGGCTCGCAGCTCGGGGGCGGCGTGTTCCGTCCGGACACGGCGGCTCCCCCCCCGCCCTCGCCCCCGCCGGCCACGTCCACCGTCCTCCCGCCGCCGGAACCGCGCGAGCCGGAACGCCGCGAGCCGGAGCGCCGTGAGCCGGAACGCCGTGAGCCGGAGCCGCGAGAGCCGCCGCCGTCGACCAACACCTCCGAGCCCCCGCCGTCGACCAACACCGCGCCGCCGGGCGAGGAGGAGGAGGCGACACCGCCGGAGAGCGAGTCCCCGGGCGTGGTAGGAACCGCTACGTCTCCGCCTGCGGCTCGTGCTCGGGATCGATGACGGTCATCTCCGCCATGACCAGTTTCCTCCCCTCCTCCTCGGCCGTGATGGGGCGGCCGCGCGGGAGCATCAGGGCGAAGAGCAGAGCGATGGCGCAGGCGATCCCGCTGGCGACGAAGACGCTGCGGACCGAGCGCGCCAGCGACTCCTGAAGGGCGTCGAGCGCCTCCGGCGCGACGCGCAGCTGCGCCTCCCGGCTCACCAGCGCGCTCGGGTTCGCCGCCAGGGCAGTGGCCTGCTCCAGCGACAGGGAAGGAGAGGGCCCGCGCGCTTCGCGCCTGAGGTTCTCGGTCAGACCGGAGGTCAGGAGGGCCCCGAGCAGGGCCACGCCCATGGCCCCGCCGATGGAGCGGAAGAACTGGTTCAGGGACGTGGCGGTGCCGAGCTGGTGGCGCGGAACGGCGTGCTGCACGGCGATCAGCAGGGTGAGCATCGTGAATCCGAGCCCGACGCCGATCAGCGAGAGCTCCGCCACCAGCAGGAGCGTCGGGGTCTGGCGCGTCGCCGCGCTCAGGCCGCCGAATCCGAGAATGAGGAGGAGCAGGCCGCTGACCACGAGCGGCCGCCAGCCGAGGCGGATGAGCATCCGGCCGCCGACCACCGAGGCGGTGACCCACGAGAGCATCAGCGGGGTGAGGAACGAGCCGGCCGCCGTGGCGGAGACGCCGCGCGAGCCCTGCGCGAA
>DATLEX010000331.1:0-2035 GCA_035525045.1 Thermoanaerobaculia bacterium
CGATGGACACGGATGTGACCGCCTTCCCCTCGCGGACGTCGACCCCATTCGCCGAGGCGTTCCGGAGTAGAAGGTCATCGAAGTGCGCCCGCTTGACCTGATAGGCGCGGTGATACGCGGGCGGCAGCGTCCGCTCGAAGCGGAATTCGTAGCCAACCCGGCCGTCTCCCGTCAGGAAAGTGGCGCCGTATTTCGGCTGGGACTCGCCGGCGGCCAACTGCTCGCTGACGCCGAGCCGGTCGAACAGATCGTTGTTGAAGGGGAGCAGCGACTCGCCGATCTGGAATCGAGGGAACTTCTCACGCTCGAGGAGAAGGACGGAGAACCCCTTGCGGACGAGGAGCGTTGCCGCGGTGGACCCCGCCGGCCCCCCGCCGATGACGATGACGTCGTGCATGGACCAGCTCGATGCTAGCAGATTCGGATTTTCCCGCATCGACTGTGACGTTTGGTATTCTCAGTCCGTCGCCCCAGATCCCATGTTTCGACAGTACGTTGCAGTCGCCGATACGGCCCCCGACCGCCCCGCGCTGATCGCCGGCGCCGCCGGTTTCGCCGTCTCCAGGCGTGAGCTGCTCCGCCGCGCGCAGGAGCTGGGCTCCGCGCTGCGCAGGGCGGGACTCGGGCGCGGCGACCTGCTGGCCGTGCAGCTGCCGAACTCGGTCGAGTTCGTGGCGGCCTGGCTGGCCGCGCTCGACGCGGGCCTGGTCTTCGTGCCGATCGACCGCGACGCGCCGGAAGTGGAAGTGGCGCAAATCCTCGGTCACTTCGCCATCAAAGGGCTGCTCTACCGGCCCGACCGCGCCTCCGAGCACATCTCCGTGACGACGCGCGTCGTGGAGCTGCACCCGGTTCTTCCCCCGGCGGCGAGGCTGCTCAAACTGACCTCCGGCTCGACCGGGCTCCCTAAGGGAATCGTAGTCAGCGAGGCCAATCTCATCGCCGATTTCGAGAACATCGTCTCCTCGATGGAGATCGGACCGGACGACGTCAACCTCGGCGCCATCCCCTTTTCGCATTCCTACGGGTTTTCGAATCTCGTGTCGCCACTCGTCCTCCAGGGGACGCCGGTCGTGATCTCGAACGATTACCTCCCCCAGTCGATCCTCGAGCTGTCGAACGGTTTCGATTGCACGGTCATCCCGGGGATCCCGATGATGTTCGATCACCTGTCGAATCTGCCGCGCAGCGATGGAGAGTTCCGGACCGTGCGGACGTTCATCTCCGCAGGCGCGCCGCTTCCCGCCGCGACCTCGCGACGGTTCCGGGAGCGCTTCGGAACCGACATCCACTCGTTCTACGGCTGCAGCGAGTGCGGCGGCATCACCTACGACCGCGCCGGCGCTGCCGTCGAGCGGGGGACCGTCGGCGCGCGGATGGGCGGCGTCAGCCTGAACGCCCGCGGCGCCCGCGTTACGGTGGAGAGCAGAGCGGTGGCGCTCGGCTATCTGCTCGACGCGGTCCGCTTCGAGCCGTTCTCGCCGGGCCGCTTCACCACCGACGACCTCGTCGAGATGCGCGACGAGGGAGAGATCGCCCTGGTGGGCCGCGCCAGCGAGTTGATCAACACCGCAGGGAAGAAGGTCAACCCCCGCGAGGTAGAGCAGATCATCCTGCAGATCGAGGGCGTCCGGGAAGTGAAGGTCTACGGCGAGCCGGCGGGTGCGCGCGGCGAAGTCGTGGCCGCGGCGGTGGTGGCCGATCCCGACCTGACGCGCGAACGGATCCGCGAGTTCTGCCGCAGCCGGCTGTCGCTGCACAAGGTGCCCCGCATCGTGAAACTGATCGAGGCCCTTCCGATCGACGAGCGGGGCAAAGTGAAGCGCACCGCGCTCGTCGCGCTTTGATCTAAGTCCCCCACGGCGGGGTGACGGCGATCCCTTCGCGCTGCATCGCCTCCAGCAGGGCATCCGTGCCGGCGTGCTGCGTCGGCGGCACCACGCCGCGGTGCGGGAACTTCCCCGCGGCGATCGACTGCGCCGCCAGCACCGCCGGGATGATCGCCGTCAGGTGCGTGTTGTCGCCGGTGAAGTAC
>DATLEX010000105.1:0-7320 GCA_035525045.1 Thermoanaerobaculia bacterium
GCGGACCAGGAGAAAGTCGCGGGCGGTGGTGAACTGCGTGCACGCAACGAGGAGGCGGGATTCGGCGCCGACGTGGGAACGGAGGTAGCGGACCAGTGGCGCCGCGTGACGTCCTTCGGGCAGCCATACGTGCCAGCTCTGATCGAAATTCGGTTCCGCTCCGAGCTGCCGCATCGCGTAGGAGAGCTCGGCGGTGAGCTCGCCCTCGTAGCAGATCTGAAAAAGCCTGATCTCCCCCATCACACCCTCCCTTAGATCAAGGGTTATTTTACCTCGTCACCCGGCTCCAGCACCACTGCTGCGATTGCTCACCCCCCTCGACGCGGGCGCAGAGCGCCGCCCCCTCGAGCCAGTAGATGATCCGCTGCGGAAAGTCGTGACCCAGGTTCTCGAAGACCACACGCTGGTCGCCGATGGTCTTCAGCGGAAAAACCGTGGCCGGACGTCCGCCCGGCTGGGCCACGTAAGCGAGCCTGCCGTCGCGCCTCTCCATCCGCAGAAACTCGAAGAAGACCTTCCCGTTGGGCCGGATGTCGCGATGCAGACCGAGCATCACCCCGCCGCCGGAATCGGTCCACTGTTCCTCCATCTTCACGCCGTCGATGGTGGCAGCCCAAGATCCGGTCATCCAGGTGGGGAAGTCTCCGGCGGCCGCGGTGGAGGCGAACAGGAGAAGCAAGGCCAGGCTGCGCATCGGTCCATTCTCGCCGATCGGTAGATGTTCATCGACGCGGAGTGCCATCGGGGCGACCCGTCCCGCTGTGACGCTTGTCTCTCCATCCGGCCTCTCGTATTCTGCCGACGTCCTTCCCACAACCAGGGCGCGCCGACCGCGCGCCATGAAAGAGGCCAGCAGAGCGCAGTGATTTCCGCACGTCACATCGGAATCGTGGCCGGCTCGGCCGAGGGGGCCGCTCTCTGCTACCGGACCATCTGCCTCGAGGGCGCGCAGCTCCTGGGCGCCCATGCCCACCCCGAGGTGACGATGCACACCTATCCTCTGGCTGATTACCTGCTGCACATCGAGCGCGGCGACTGGAGTGGTGTCGGTGAGTTGATGCTCTCCTCCGCGGCGAAACTCGCCGGCGCGGGCGCCGATTTTGTGATCTGCCCCGACAATACCGTTCACCAGGCCTTCGCGCACGTGGAGGGGCGATCCGCTCTTCCCTGGATCCATATCGCCGACGTCGTGGCGGCCGAAGCGGTGGCGCGTGGCTACCGGCGGCTCGGCCTGACCGGAACCCGCTGGCTCGTCGAGAGCGACGTCTACCCGGATCGCCTCACCGCTCTCGGGCTGCACTACGCGCGTCCGACCACGGACGAGCGGGAGGAGATGAACCGCATCATTCTCGAGCAGCTGGTCTACGGAGACATCCGACCGGAGTCGGTCGAGCTCTTCCGGAGGGTGATTGCGCGGATGAAAGCCGGCGGGTGTGACGCCGTCGTTCTCGGATGCACGGAGATTCCGCTGATCATGAACGACGCGGTCTCGCCGCTTCCGACGCTCGACTCCACGCGCCTTCTGGCGCGCGCGGCGCTGCGCCGCGCCGTGGAGCCATAGGAGGATCGTCACGCGCAACCTCGTCCTGGCCGGCGCCCTGGCAGTTGTGGCGATCCCCCTGCCTGCGGGCGGTCAATTCCGCGACGACTTCCACGAGGTCAGAATCGACCCATCGGGCAGGAAGGGATGGCGGTTCCGAACCGGCGATGGAGAGGCGACGATGGACTTTCGCCAGGGCGGCGCAGGCTACGCTTCCATCTTCGTCGACGCCACTGCCGACCGGCGCAACGAATGGTGGGCACTGATTCAGCGGGAGGTGACGACGCTCGACCTCGCGCTGCTCGAGAAGCCGGGCTGGGCGGTGCGCATCGGCGCGCGCATCCGCGTCAGCCACGCGCCGCGACGCGTGAATCTGCAGGTTCAGACGCAGCGGACGACCGACTACCACTCCCATCTCATGGAGTTCGACATCGCCGAGGCGGACGAGTGGCACACGATCAGTTACACGACGCGCGGCGTCGAAGCGTGGGCCGGCGACACCCTCATCGCGCACATGGCGCTGATGGACTGGGGAGACTCAAAATATCGCGTCGATGTCGACTTTATGACGCCCGATCTGGTGGACACCGCTACCGCTCCTCCCGATCATGGCCCGGCCGTGCCCTACCATCCCTCGATCGCGGATGCGGGCGCGTTCAGTCATGCCGTCGAGACTCGCTCCGGCGACGTCCTTCGATGGGATCTCCGGGCGTTCAGCGGACAGCGATCCGCGGGGAGCGGGCTTCTCGAGCTGACAACGCGTTCCATCGAAGGAACCGGCCTCCTTCGTCATCGACGGCCAGCTCAATCCGCAGCCGATCATCGACTGGCCTCCGGCTCGCGAGCGCGGCGGCAAAACGCTGCTGACGATCTCGCAGCCGGTTCTGCAGCGATTGATCGACGGCAGAACGGAAGGGATGGCCATCCGTACGCTGGGCGATCTGAAGGTTTCGTTCGAGGGAGCGGCGGTTCTGCGCTTTTCGACGGAGAATCCCCCGTAGGGTGATGACACGCCTCCTGCTCATCGGTCTCGGTGGTGCGATCGGCTCGATCGCCCGATACCTCATCGTTGTGTGGACGGCGGGAGCGTTCGGATCGTCGTTCCCCCTCGGCACGCTCTTGGTGAACATCGCCGGGTCGTTTCTTCTCGGATTCGTCATGCACTTCGGTACCGCCACGGAGTTGCTCTCCGCGAACACACGCCTGGCGCTGACGACCGGAGCACTCGGCGGCTTCACCACTTACTCGACCTTCAACTTCGAGACCACCGATTACTTCCGCAGCGGCGCGTGGCTCTACGGCACGCTGAACGTGTTCCTGACCGTGGCCGGATGTCTCGCCGCCGGCGTTCTGGGACTGGCTGCCGCGCGCCTGATCGCCGGCCGCTGAAAGAGGAGATGAAAACGATGCGCACGCTCACAGGCGAACAGGTGATGGTGAGGATCTTTTTCGGCGAATCCGACAAGTGGCACCATCAGCCGCTCGAGACGGCGCTCCTGGAGCGGCTGCGCAAAGAAGGATTCGCCGGCGCTACAGTCTTCCGCGGCGTTTCGGGATTCGGAGCAAACAGCATCATCCACACCACGCACCTCCTCGACCTCTCCGCCGATCTCCCCGTGGTTATGGAAGTCGTCGACACGGAGGAGCACGTGCAGCGGCTCATGCCCATCCTGGACGAGATGCTCGACGACGGCCTGGTCACGATGGAGAAGGTGCGGGTGATCCGCTACCGCGGCGGCAGCGGAAAACGATGAGGCTCGGTGTCGCGCCTACGCCGCCCGCTCAGCCGGGAGCCCGGAGACGAGCCAGGCGTTCGTGCCGCCCGTGACGTTGTACAACTCCGTGAACCCGAGCCGCTCGAGCACGCTCGTGCCGATGGAGGAACGGTAGCCGCTGGCACAGATCACGGCCGCCGGCCGCGTGGCATCGAGCTGCGCGCCGGCGGCGGGGAGCTCGTGCAGCGGGATGTTCACGGCACCCGGCACGTGGCCGTCGCGGTACTCGCCCGGCCGCCGCACGTCGATCACCTGCAGGGCGGGGACGGCCTCCATCATCGTCCGAAGCTCGCCGACGGAGATCTGCGCGACAGTCGTCAGAGGGAGGCCGGCATCGCACCACGACACAATTCCTCCACTCAGGTACGCCTGGGCGTTCTCCAGCCCCACCCGGGCCAGGCGCATGGCCGCCTCTTCGACGCGGTCATCGCCATCCGTCACGAGGAGCACCTCGGCATCGGACTCGATCAGCGTTCCGGCCCACGACGCGTACTGCCCGCCCAGACCGACGTTGAGCGAATGCGGCACATGGCCGGCGCCGAACTCCCCCGGCGTGCGGACATCGAGCACGATCGCTCCGCGCTCAAGGGCTCCTGCTGCTTCGCGCGGCGAGACCGGCTTCGGCGCGGGAATGTCGCCCAGCGGCACCGCACCGCGCCGGTTGATCTGCGCGTCGCGGAAGAAATAGCCGGGGGCCTCCACCATCTCGGCAGTCATCATGGCCACGAACTCGTCCTTCGACATCGGCCGCAGCGCGTAGTTCATCCGCCGCTGCAGGCCGATCGTGGAGGATGTCTCCTTCGACATGTTCCTGCCGCACAGCGATCCGGCGCCGTGCGCAGGCCACACCTCGACCTCGTCCGCCAGCGTCAGCAGTTTGCCGTGCAGGCTGTCGTAAAGCAGCGCCGCCATCTCCGCCGGCGTGAAACCGGCCCCTCCGGCGAGATCGGGACGGCCGACGTCACCGATGAAGAGCGTGTCGCCCGTCAGCACCTTGACCGGACGACTTCCCTCCTCGATGAGGATGCAGATGCTTTCCGGCGTGTGCCCGGGAGTACCGAGGATGCGAAGGTTCAGGCTGCCCAGCGGCAGCACGTCACCGTCGCCGACCGGAAGATGCGGAAACTCCGCATTGGCGTCGCTGCCGATCACGATCGACGCGCCCGTCCGCGCAGCGAGCTCGCCATGGCCGCTGACGAAGTCGGCGTGCAGATGCGTCTCGATGACGTAGCGGATGGTCAGGCCCTCATCGCGAGCCGCGGCGATGTACTCGTCGACGTCGCGACGCGGATCGACGACCGCCGCCTCTCCGTCCGAACCGATGAGGTACGACGCCTGCGCCAGACAACCGAGGTAGAGCTGTCTGAAGAACATGTCGTCGATCATCCTTGCGGCTGCGGCACGATCCGCAGGTATGGCCGCGGAGCTTTCCAGCCTCCTGGATAAAGTTTCTTCGCCTCCTCGTCCGAAACCGAGCCGGCTATGATCACGTCGTTCCCCTTTTTCCAGTTCACCGGCGTGGCCACTTTATGCCTGGCGGTCAGCTGCATCGAATCAACGACGCGGAGGACTTCGTCAAAGTTTCGCCCCGTGGTCATCGGATAGGCGAACTGCAGCCTGATCTTCTTGTCGGGTCCGATCACGTACACCGTCCGAACCGTGGCGTTGTCCGCCGCCGTCCTCCCATCACACGAACCGTCGATGTCGGCCGGGAGCATCTCATACTGCTTGGAGATCTTCAGCTCCGGGTCGCCGATCAGCGGATAGTTCGGGGCCATCCCCTGCGTCTCTTCGATGTCTCTCGCCCACCGCCGGTGATCATCGACCGAGTCGACGCTGAGCCCGATCACCTTCACGCCGCGCCGGTCGAACTCCGGCTTCAGCTTCGCCATGTAGCCGAGCTCCGTCGTGCAGACGGGGGTGAAATCTTTCGGATGGGAGAAGAGAACCGCCCACGAGTCGCCGATCCATTCGTGAAACCGGATCTTCCCCTCGGTGGTCTCGGCCTCGAAGTCCGGAGCGATGTCGCCAATTCTGAGTGTCATGAGGATCTCCCTGGCAGCTTCTGTCGTGCGGGCAATGTAGCGCCGTAGGCGGCTGGCGGTCCTTGAGGAAAGTTGTTATTTTCCTCGTCAAATCCTCGACAGGACGTACCTCCGGCCATGGTCCCGCCGCACCAGTTCGATTTCGGCAATTTCCGCCTCGATGCGGACGGCCGGCTCCTGTTTCGCGGCGGCGACAGGATCTTGCTGACGCCGAAAGCGCTCGACATTCTGGTGGCGCTCGTGGAGAAACGCGGCGCCATGGTGACGCGCCAAGATCTGCTGGCCGCCGTATGGCCCGACACAGCGGTCGAAGAAGGAACGCTCAGCTCGCACATCTCCCTGCTCCGGAAAACGCTCGGGCCTCAGTTCATCGAGACCATTCCGAAGCGCGGGTACCGTTTCGTGGGCAGCGTGACCAGGCCGCAGCCGGAGCCGGCACGGCCTGACCGGCTTCTCCTGGCGGTGCTGCCATTCGAGAATCTTCACGGCAGCGCGAAGTACGACTCCTTCAGCGATGGGCTGACAGAAGAGCTCATCACTCAGCTCGGGCGCATCAACCCCGCGCGCCTAGGCGTCATCGCCCGCACTTCCTCGATGACCTACAAGTCGACGGAGAAGACCATCGAGCAGATCGGGCGCGAGCTGAACGTGTCGCACGTGCTGGAAGGAAGCGCCCGCCGCGCCATGGGACGGATCCGCATCAGCGCGCAGTTGATCCAGGTCAGCGATCAGGCGCACGTCTGGGCGGCGACCTATGAAGCGGAGCTCGAAGACGTCCTCGCCGTGCAGAGCCGTGTGGCCCGCGCCGTGGCCGGGCAGACGCAGATCAAGCTGCGAGTGGAGGAAGAGAACCGGAAGGTCGTGCCCGCCGCGTACGAGGCCTTTCTGCGAGGGCGATATCTCTGGAATCGCCGCACGGAAAGCGACCTGGAGGCCAGTGTTCGCTGCTTCGAAGAGGCCGTGGGCAGCGATCCTTCCTACGCCCCGGCGTACGCGGGGATGGCCGACGCCTACCTGACGCTGATGGATCACGGCTACCTCCCTCCGCGGGAGGGAAGCGAAAAGGCGCGACATGTCGTCGAAATGGCGTTGAAGCTCGATGACATGCTGGCCGAGGCGCACGTATCGCGGGGTCATGCGGCGTTTCACGAGTTCGACTGGCGAACCGCCGAGCACAGCTACCGGCGCGCACTCGAGCTCAATCCGAATTACTCGATCGGCCATCACTACTACGCGAATCACCTGGCGGCGATGGGGAGGACCGAGGCCGCGGTCACCGCGGCCGAACAGGCCCAGCAACTCGATCCGGTCTCGCCGGCCGCGCAGTCGAATCTGACCTCGATCCTCTGGCTGGCCAGACAGCACGAGCGCTCCCTCCGCGAAGCGCGCAAGGCCCTCGAGCTGGCACCCGACATGGCCGGCGGCTATGACGATCTCGGACGGAATCTGGAAGCGATCGGCGACTTCGCGGCCGCGGAAGCGATGTTCAGGAAGGCCGCGGCCCTGACCGGCGACTCCCCCGGCAGTCTCGCTTCGCTTGGATACCTATACGGGAGAACAGGACGGCGGGACGAAGCGATGGACATTCTTCGGCGGCTGAAAACCCAGCCCGGCGATCGTTACGTTTCGCCATATGCACCGGCGCTGGTCTGCACCGGTCTCGATCTGCGGGACGAAGCGTTTCTCTGGCTCGACCGCGCATACGAGGAACGATCGAGCGCGCTCCCCTTCCTCAACGTGAATCCGCGCTTCGATTGCATACGCGACGATCCGCGACTCGATCGGTTGACGCGGCGCCTCGGCCTCCCTGCACTCACTCACGCCGTCCGGGAGTAGAAGGTCTGGGTGTTGCCGCACTCGCGGCACCAGAAGTGAACGGAGTCGCGGCGCGTCCAGGGGTTCGGAGCGTCGCAGACGGGACACTGCGTCTGTTGAGGAGGAAAAGGGCGCTCGCAGTGAT
>DATLEX010000106.1:0-3726 GCA_035525045.1 Thermoanaerobaculia bacterium
CCAGGTGGGGCGAGACCCCTCGCCACCCCCGGCAGTCTGACACCGCGTACAATCAGGCATGTCGCCGGTGTACCGCCCTTCCGACTTCCGGCGGATCGGGTTTCGCGCCACCGGAGGGAAGGTCAAGGCCATCTTCTGGCACCTCGGCGTGCGCTGTGCGCTCGAGGAGCGCGGCTTCCGCTTCGCCACCGGATTCGGCCCTCACGACGACGGCAATCCCGGCGAGGTCGGCCTGCTCGTCGGATCGTCGGCCGGAAGCGTCTTCGCCATCCTGGTCGCCGCCGGCTACGACGTGCCGGAGATCCTCGCCTCCTTCATCGGCCGCCGGTCCCGCCTCCCACCCATCAACGCGGCCACCATCTTCCACCGCCGCGACTCCGCGCTGCGAGGCTATTTCCGCAGGATCAGGAATGCCGTGAACCTGCGAGCCGGGGCGGAGCTCTTCCCCGGCAGCGGCGTGTCGGCGCTCGAGGAGGGGCCCGCCGCGGACGAGACCGAGGCGCTGCCGATCGATTCCCCCCCGGAGCTCACCCTCGGGAAGCTGGTGCGCCACTTCCGCATGACCGATCTCCTGGTGATCCGGGCCCGCTACACGCTGGAAGGGATGGAGCAGTGGTTTCGAGAGCTGCTGGGAGGCCGCGACCGCTTCGAGGATCTGCGGCCGCGGCTCTACATCCTCGCCTCCGATCTCGATTTCCCGATGACCGCGGTCTTCGGCGAGCGTCGGCAGGACTGCGTCTGGTACAAGTACATCGCCGGATTGCCGGTCTCCCGCGCCGGAGCGGCGTCGATGGCCATCCCCTCGGTCTTCAATCCCGTCCCCATCGAGGTGGAGGGGCGCAAGCACTATTTCATCGACGGAGACGTCTACAACCCCACCGAGCCGGTGGTGGAGCGGGATCACGGGTGCGATCTGGCGATTATTTCCTCGTTCGAGGCGCCGTACCGGTTCCATCCGGCCATCGGCTCGCTGCACCACCTGGGGCTGCCGTACGAGCTGACCCAGACCATCGCCCTCGCGATCTACTCCCGTCTGATCCAGAGCCGCAACACGGCGCGGGCCAAGGCCGCCGGCCTGGCGGCGGCGCGCGACGCGCTCGCCCCCCACCTGGAGGAGGAGGCGCTCGAGCGCGAGTGCCGGCGCATCGCCGCCGCGCTCGACATGTCGATGGAGATGAAGGTGCTCCATCTCCATCCGTTCAAGAACCCGCTCCTCTTCTTCGAGAACCCGTTCGACCTCTCGTCGCGGACCCTCGGAAAGATGATCGTGGAGGCCTCGCTGCAGGCGGGCGAGCTGCTCGATCGCGCAGGATTCACCGGCGCGAGCGTCTCGTCGGGGGCTTCATGAACGTCACGCGCACACGCGCCCGGCCGTCCATGCGTCACCGCACCTTTTCAGGTTGACTGCGCCGGCTCTCGTGCCGCTGCACCCACGACCGGCCGCACAACTCCCACAGGTCGTTTCGATCGTGAAAGCCTTCCGGCCGTTCTTCACGACCGCCGAAGAGGATGATGCTCCGACCCGTGGATGCCATCTGTCCCGAGCTGCGTGCTGGAGGCCCTTCTGTGCTCAACAGCTCCCAGCGCCGTCCGTCCCACGCCCAGGTGTCACCAAGGTCACCCGTGGCATCGCGTCCTTGCACCGGAGCATCGGGACCTCGACCGCCGAAGATCACGATGCGTCCGCTCTCCATGTCCGTTGCGGACCCAAAGAACCACCGGGGTGAGGGGCCTGTCACCTCGAACTCGTGCCAACTCGAGCCGTCCCACTCCCACGTATCCGCAAGGTATCCTTCCGCCCCCCGGCCTCCGAAAAGGAGGCATCGCTGACGAACGGCGTCATAGAGGAACGCATGCCCCGCCCGCGGGCCTGGACCTGCGGTATCCACTCGCACCAGGCCCGCATCCCGCCACTCCCATGTCTCTCCGCGGAAGGCGTTCGCCGCGTCCCACCCCCCAAAGATCACCAGACGGTCACGGCGCCGGTCGTAACAGACCTCCGGTTCGCCAGCGCCAGCACGATGATTGCCACCGATGGCCTTCCACTGGCCTGCCCTCCACTCCCAAATGATCCCTTCTGCGCGCACAGCTTGGGCGAAACCACCGCCGAAAAGGACAAGGGATCTCCGCTGCGGGTGATACACGACCCGATGGCTGCTACGCGGGAAGGGCAGGGCGGCGGTCTCAGTCCAGTCCTCGCCATCCCAGAACCACATGTCATCGAAGTAGTAGTACCCGTCCGCGCGTCTGGTGCTGCCACCGATCAGATAGGTCCGCCCCTCACTCGGGTGGTGAACGAGCTGATGATGGGCGCGTGGATCGGGGACCGTTTGGCTGGCCAACCTCATCGGCACGAGCAGGAGAGTCATGACATTCACGACAAGGACGGCATAGCGGTTCACGACTGAACTGCCCAGCTTCATCGGTCCACCTGTGTCCACTCTCATGCTCAGCCGCGCGGCCGGCTCCTGGAAAGTTAGCACGCTGACCGCCGTCGCCTGAAACCCGCTCGCCCGGATGGTTTACTCTCCCGTCAGAGGGCTTCATGAACGTCACGCGCAGCGGGGAGGCGGCGTTCTCCGCCGAATTCGAGAGCGAGCAGGAGGTGAGGGACGAGCACCGGACGAATCTCTCCTTCGGAGCGCTTCGCCTGGCGACGGACGAGCGCGTCGCGCCGGACAGCGATCTGCGGGTGACGCTGCGCGGTCCGTGGGGCGGCGAGATCGCCGTGCGCGCCAGGGTGGTGGCGGCGCTCCCGGACGGCATCGCGCTCGCGGTCGAAGGAGATCCCGGCGAGATGCTCGCCGCGCTGCTCGCCCGACCGGCGGCCGAGGATGCGGCCGCGGACGAAGAGGAATCGCCGGAGAGAAGTCAGAACGCCTGGGACCGGGTGCGCGGTCTCTCGCAGATGGAGAAGATCCTGCTCGCGGTGAAGGCGGATCGGACCGAGCGGGCGCTTCTTCTGCAGGACAACGACCCGCGGGTGCTGCTTTCGGTGCTGCGGAATCCCCGCCTCACGGTCGAGGAGGTGGCGCGGCTGGCGAAGTCGTCGTTCCTCACCTATCAGATCGCGGACGTGATC
Source organism: Thermoanaerobaculia bacterium (assembly GCA_035525045.1). Classification (GTDB taxonomy): domain Bacteria; phylum Acidobacteriota; class Thermoanaerobaculia; order Gp7-AA8; family Gp7-AA8; genus DATLEX01. Next base: position 3,083 of record DATLEX010000106.1, read on the forward strand.
ATGAAGACGGGCCAGTGGATGGCCAGCGTCGATGTGCGGCTGGCGCTGATCCGCAACGCGAAGACGCCGCAGGCGTTCTCGCTGCGCATCCTCCCCACGCTTCCCGACTCCGAAGTCCGGGCGATCGCCCGCGGCGGGATGAGCATGGCGCTCAAACAGGCGGCTCTGCGGCGTCTCCAGGGGAAGGGATGAGGAAAGCTGGTGCGGGGTCGGCGGTCCCGTACCGCGTCCGGCGTTTGCACGGCTGTCGCAGCTGTCGATGGAGGGACCCGCCGCGCCGTTTGTCTGACGGATCATCGCGTTCACATCGGTGTTGCGGTTCAAACTTGAAGTCAGGCAGCCCGTCGCACCTTGACGGAATGTATATCTTGGCAGTATACGTTGACGAGCAATGAAGCGTGACCCTCTCGAAGACTGCAACGGTTTCGACTGGGACGAAGGCAATCTTGACAAAAACTGGGAAGCTCACCGGGTTGCGTTCTGGGAGTGCGAAGAGGTTTTCTTGAATCGACCTCTGGTGGTTCGGCCCGATGACGAACATTCCGTACGCGAGCGCCGATATTACGCGTTGGGCCAGACTGAGGCCGGTCGCAGGCTATTTGTTGCGTTCACGATTCGAAAGAAATTGATCCGGCCTATTTCGG
>DATLEX010000108.1:0-15315 GCA_035525045.1 Thermoanaerobaculia bacterium
CCGGACCAGGAAGATGTCCTCCTGCTCGCCATCCGAGCGGAACACCAGCCACTCCCCGTCCGGCGAGACGTCGCACTCCACGGCCCTCGTGATTCCCTGAAAGACGGGAACTGGCGCCGAGGTGCCGTCGAGATCGAGCCGGTGGATCTCGGCGCGGATCTCGGCCGAGCTGAAGACGATGCTCTTTCCATCACGCGAGACATCGAGCGGCCCGTTCCAGCGGGAGGCGGTCGGAAGGGGCTCGGGGGCGCCGAGCGTCTCGCCGGTGCGCTCGTCGATAGGGACGCGCCAGAGCCCCATCGTGCCGCCGCGATCGCTCGAGAAGTAGAGATGTCGGCCATCGCCCGACCAGGCCGGCCCCCAGTCGGCTTCCGGGTCGCTGGTGACCGGACGTGCGCCGGTGCCGTCGGGGGCGACCGTCCAGATGTCGCGTTGACTCCCGAGTCCGCTGTTGCTCCAGAAAGCGATCCGGTGGCCGTTCGGGGACCAGGCGGGCTGCACGGCGTCATCGGGGTAAGGCTGGCGTTTCTCGCCCGTGCGGGCGTCGAGAATCCAGAGGTTGCCGATGCCGGGCTTGCTCAGCGGCCTGATCACCCTGAGGCTCGAGCAGGCGATCTCGGCCCCCGTCGGCGACCACGTCGGGTCGTAGCAGAAGTCGCTCAGGCGCCGGACGGACTCGCCCGTCGCGCCCATCACGAAGATCCCGCCGCCGTCGCGGCTGGAGCGGAAGGCGATGAGCTGACCGTCGGGCGAAATCGACGGCTGCGTGTCGTCGGCGGTGGAGCGCTCGGTCAGGTTGATGGCGTGAAAGCCGCCGCGGCGCTGCAGGTAGATGTCCTCATCGCCGTCCGCGGCGCTGACATAGACGATGAAGTTCCCGTCCGGCGAGATGCGGGGATAGGTCTCGTAGCCCCCCTGCCGCGTGAGCTGCGTCAGCTTCCCGCGCACCAGCGGCGTTGACGTGGCGGCCGGCGTCCCGGCTCGGCGCAGGAAGAGCAGGGCCGCCAGCGCGGCCAGGACCACCAGCCCCCCGGCCGTCCACAACCAGAGCGGCCGCGAGCCGCGGGCGGGACGGGCGGCTGCGATGCCGCCCGAGAGCGAGTCGAACTCCTGCGCCATGTCCCGCAGCTCGATGGCCACGTCTTTCATCGACTGGTAGCGCCGGTCGGGATCCTTGGCCATGCAGCGCCGGATCATCCGGCGCAGCTCGCCGGGCGTGTTCGGCGCGAGCTCGGACAGGGGCGGCGGATCGTCGTGCAGGATCTGATGCAGCACGTCGACCTTGCTGTCCGCCTCGAACGGGCGCCGCCGCGTGACGGCCTCGTACAACACGCAGCCGAGCGAGAAAATATCGGTGCGATGATCGACCTTCTGGCCGCGCACCTGCTCGGGCGACATGTACGCCGGCGTGCCGACCACCACGCCCTCGCTGGTGTTCTTCTGCAGCGTGGCCCCTGAGTCGTCCGGCGCGTCGGGCTGCCGCTCCACCAGCTTCGCCAGGCCGAAGTCGAGGACTTTCCCGTAGCCCTCGGTGGTGATCATGATGTTCTCCGGCTTGAGGTCGCGATGGACGATTCCGGCCGCATGCGCCTTGGCCAGCGCGTCGGCCACCTGGCCGAGGACCTCGATCGTCTCGCGCAGCGCAAGGCCTTCGGCGATCGCGTCCCGCAGCGTGCGCCCCTCGATCAGCTCCATCGCGATGTAGTGGACTCGTGCGTCCCCACCGTCCTCCGTGGCGCCGATCTCGTGGATGGCGACGATGTGGGGGTGGCTCAGCCCCGAGGCGGCACGCGCTTCCTGCTCGAAGCGCCGCAGGCGATCGGCGCTCGAGACGAGCTGGGGCGGAAGAATCTTCAGGGCCACGACGCGATCGAGGGCCGGGTCGTGCGCCCTGTAGACCTCGCCCATGCCTCCGGCACCGAGCCGGGAGACGATCCGGTAGCGCGCGAACAGCGAGCCGGGAGAGAGGGTTGTCATCAGAGGATCGACCGAGAGTATAGAGACTATGATCCGGAATCAGGAAGGTGTGATGTCCCGCCGAGTGATCGATGAAGCCGTGTTGCGGCGCGCCGCCGAACACTCCGCCGCGTTTTTGAGGGAGCTCCCAGAGCGCCCGGTCCTGGCCACGGCTGGCAGGAACGAGCTGCTGCGCGACCTCGGCGTGCCGCTCCCGGACCGGGGCGAGGATGCCCTGGCCGTCCTCGATGCGCTGGCCGCGGCGGGAAAGCGGGGGACGCTCGCCAGCGCGGGGCCCCGCTATTTCGGGTTCGTCATCGGAGGCAGCCTGCCGGTCGCCCTCGGCGCGGACTGGCTCACGACAGCATGGGATCAGAATCCGGGCCTCTATGCGACCTCGCCCGTCCATTCCGTCATCGAAGATGTCGCCCGCGAGTGGCTGCTCGACCTGTTCGAGCTGCCGCGGGAGTCGGGCGCCGGGTTCACCACCGGGTGCCAGATGGCGAATTTCACATGCCTGGCCGCGGCGCGGCACGCCGTCCTTCGCGACGCGGGTTGGAACGTCGAAGAGCAGGGTTTGCAGGGGGCGCCGCGGGTGAACGTCGTCGTCAGCGAGGAGGCCCACGTCACGATTCATGTCGCGTTGCGGATGCTCGGCCTCGGATCACGAAACGCGGTGGTCGTGGCCGCGGACCATCAGGGAAGGATGCGCGCGGACGAGCTGCGGCACGTGCTCGCGAACCTGAGCGGGCCGGCCATCGTCTGCACGCAGGCGGGAAACGTGAACAGCGGAGCGTTCGATCCGCTGGAGGAGATCGCCGCGGCCGCGCGGGAACGACGAGCGTGGGTCCATGTCGACGGCGCGTTCGGGCTGTGGGCGCGGGCAAGCCGCTCGTATCGAGAGCTGGCCCGAGGAGTCGAGCTGGCCGATTCCTGGGCCACGGACGCGCATAAGTGGCTGAACGTCCCGTACGACTGCGGCGTGGCGATGGTCCGCGACGCCGGCGCACACCGGGCGGCGATGACCTCCAGCGCCGCGTATCTCCAGCAGACCACCGGCGTCGAGCGGGACAACCTCGACTGGGTTCCGGAGTTTTCACGGCGCGGGCGGGGCGCAACGGTCTACGCGGCGCTGCGCACTCTCGGCCGCAGCGGGATCGAGGAGTTGGTCGGCCGCTGCTGCGCGCACGCCCGCCGGTTCGCCGAGCTTCTGGGGCGCGACAAACGGGTGAAGATCCTCAACGACGTCGTGCTGAATCAGGTCCTGGTCCGCTTCGAGGAATCGGATGAGCGGACGCGCGAGGTCATCGCCCGGGTGCAACAGGACGGGACGTGCTGGCTGGCGGGGACGACCTGGCACGGCTTGGCGGCCATGCGGATTTCGGTCTGCAACTGGTCGACGACCGAAGAGGACGTGGAGCGGAGCGCGGCGGCGATCCTGCGCTGCTCGATGGGAACGGGGTGAGGTCGACTCTGCGTAGCGCGGGCTCCGACCCCTACTCGATGCTACTCGCCGAGAGGACGCGAGTGATCTCGGCCACCGCGTCGTCCTTGCTCACCACCCTGAGGTTCGCTCCCACCTTCCGGCGGATCTCCTCCTGATCGGAGCTGGTCATGACGATGACGTTGGGCAGGTCGGTGCCGATCTCCTCGTTCAGGTAGGTCAGAACGCCGAAGCCGCTCTGCCGGGGGACGTCGGTGTCGATCACGATGGCCGAGTAGTGGCGGGTCTCGAGCTTCTCGATGGCATCCCAGCCGTCGGTGGCGCGATCACAGGTGAAGCAGAGATCCTGCCCCGCCGCTTCGATCACACCCGCCACGACGGCGTCGTCCTCGACGATCAGAACCTTGTCATCGCGTCTCATCGGCCGGCCTACGATGGGCTCCGATGCAAGAAGCGGGCTATTCGCCCTTCAGCACCCGCGACACCCGGGCCAGAAGAACGTTGTTCTTGACCGGCTTACGGATGAAGTCGGCAGCGCCGATCTGGAAGGCGCGCAGCTCCGGCTCGTCGCCGGGGAGACCGGAGAGGAAGATCGCCGGCACGTCGATCCCCTTCTCCTTCAGCGCCTCGAGCACCTTGTGCCCGTCGATGAAGGGGAGATCGATGTCGAGCAGCAGCAGATCGACTCCTTCACGCCCCAGCATCATCAGAGCATCGGCCCCGTCCTGGGCCACGGCCACCTCGTAGCCCTCGTTCTTGAGCAGGGCGGAGGTCAGCTCCCGGTTCAGGACGTTGTCCTCGACCACCAGAATCCGTTTTCTGCGGGCCTCCGCCGGCGCCCCGCTCCCCTCGGCCGCGCGCCTGGAGCGGAGCTGCGCGATCTGCTGGAAGAGCTGGCGGGTGTCGGCGTCGGGCTCGATCTGCAGCTCGCGCTTGAGGGTGCGCGACAGCACGTCGTACTGCTGGAGGGCGTTGACCAGATCGCCGCTTTCCATGTAGAGGCGCATCAGGGTGCGGTGGACGCTTTCCTGCAACGGGTCGATGCGCAGCGACTGATGAGCGGTGGCGATCGCCTCGTCGAGCGCACCATGCCCGGCTCGCGACTCGATCAGTTGCGTGTGAACGCGCAGGGCCAGGCGATGCAGCCGGTCGCGCTCGGCCAGCACCCACTGGTCGAACCTCTCCTCGGCGAGCTCGAAGCCTTCCATGAAATCGCCTCGATAGAGCGCCACCGCACGCGCCAGCGCATCGTCGCTGGTCGAGCCGGCGACCTTCTCGAACTCCGCCACATCCACGCTCACCAGCCCCGGGTCGAGCGAGAGGAAATCGCCTTCCTCGACCAGGATCTTCCGGTCGGGGGAGATCTGCGCCAGCTCCTTGCGGAGGCTGGAGAGGGTCTGGCGGAGACTCTGCCGGGCCTGTTCGGTGGCCGTGCTGCTCCAGAGGAGACCGGCCATCTTGTCCCGCGAGACGAGCTGGCTGGGGCGCACCCCGAGATAGGCCAGCATGGCCTGGGATTTCTTCGCGGAAATCGCGATCAGCGCGCCGGAGTCGGAGCGCATGCGGAAGTCGCCGAGCAGCTCGAGATGGAGGACCGCCATGGGACGGGGCGGATTATCTCAGACATGGGGCCGTATCATCCCGAGCTGGTTAACGAGGGGTGCGACCGCGGGACGGGTGCCCTCACCCGGCGCTTCGCGCCACCCTCTCCCGCAAGCGGGAGAGGGCACGTTTCATTAGAAGAAGCTCACGGGATGACAGGCGGCCCTACAGCCCCACGGCGGCGGGCATCTGCTCGCCGAGGAAGATCCCGATCTCCTCGAGCCGCGAGGCGACGTCGGCTTCCCCCACCTCGATGAGCCGCCGGATGTAGTTCGGCTCGAACATGAGCAGCGACACCAGATCGGGCGACTCCGTCTCCTTCGACCCGAGGGCACGGGTGAGCAGTTTGAGGTTGCGCGGGAGATACTGCTCGTACTCGGCGGCCAGCTTGCCGGGATCGACCGAGGGGCGCAGCACCAGCAGGTCGATCGGCTTGAACCCCTCCTGCTCAAGCGGCTCGAGCTTTCGCACCATCCGGTTCAGCCGCTCCAGCCGGGTGACGTCCTCGTCGACCACGTCGAGAAAGATCGCGTTCAGCAACTGCCCCATGACCTGCGCCGCAGGGGGGTAGCCCGGGACGACCCGGTGTCCGGCCTCCGCCTCGGTGGGCTGGTACCCGGTGGACATGGCGATGATCTTGGTCGCCCCCAGGTGCACCGCGGGGGAAAGGGGGGCCACCAGGCGGATCCCGCCGTCGCCATGCCACGCCGACCCGATCTTCACGGCCGGAAAGAGAAACGGCAGCGCCGAGGAGGCCAGGACGTGTTCGACGGTCAGCTCCGTCTCGGCCGTCCGCCGGGTCGGTCCCTCCCACGGGTCGCGGCTGCGACCCTGGAACCAGCGGACGGTTTGCCCGGTGGTGTAGTCGAGGGTGATCAGAGCCACGGCGCTGAGGCTCCCGTTGCCGAGGTTCTCGATGATTCCGGGGATGGGCTGCCCCGGCCGGGCATCGAAGACGTCGTAGAGGAGCTGCGCCAGCGGCTCCACCGGTGGCGCCAGAACACCGAGGCGACCGCGGAGCGGAAGGGGAGGAGGTTCCACCAGTCGAAGTGCCAGATGCTGCTGCAGTGGAGCGCGCACCACATCTCGCTCAGATGCTCCGCTTTCTCGGTCAGGGTCCCCCGCCGCCCGGCCAGGAACATGGCATTGATGGCGCCTGCGGACACGCCGGTGACGATCTGAAACTGCAGCTCGGGAAAATGTCTGGCCAGCCCCCGGATCAGGCCGACCTGATAGGCGGCCCGGGCCCCCCCTCCGGTGAGCATGACGGCGATCCTGCCGTTGCCGTCGTGCTGTCGAGGTTGCGGCATCTGTAAAGCGCGCACGGCGGGAGCCTTTGCATCCGGTCTGCCAGCTAGGCCATAAAGGGGTGAGATGGGGAGACGAAACGGCCCCGTAGCGGTGATCGGGGGAGGGATCAACGGCGCGGGGATCGCCTGGGAACTGGTCCGCCGCGACTACGACGTCACCCTCTTCGAGAAGGGACGATGCGGCGAGCAGACCTCCTCCCGCACCACGAAAATGATCCACGGGGGGCTGCGCTACCTCGAGCGCCTTCACCTCCGCCTGGTGCGGGAGTCGCTCCGCGACCGCGCCTGGCTCCTCGAACGCCTCCCCGGCCTCGTGCACCCCATCGAGATCCTCCTGCCGGTGTACGACGACAGTCCCCGCAGTCGTCTGACGATTCGCACCGGCCTGCTGCTCTACGACCTGCTGGCGGGAAGGAAGAACATCGGGAGGCACCGCTCCTGGAGCGGTGCGGATCTGCTGCGGGAGGTGCCTCTGAAGGCGGAGGGGCTGCGGGGAGGATTCTCCTACTGGGATGCGCAGGTGGACGATCTGGCCCTGGTGCGGGCGGTGGTGGCCTCGGCGGTCCGCGACGGCGCCACGCTCCGGGAGCAGACTCGCGTGGAATCGCTCCGCAGAAGCGGGGGGGAGTGGATCGTCCGAGCCGGGGGAGAGGAGCGTCGGTTCGCCCTGGTGGTCAACGCGGCCGGCCCCTGGATGAACGAGCTCCTGGCGGCGAACGGCATCCGCGCCTCCTATGTCCTCTCGCTGGTGCGCGGCAGTCATCTGATCCTGAAGAAACGGCTGGCCGGGCGGGGTCTGCTGCTGCAGTCGACCGGCGACCGGCGGGTGTTCTTCGCGCTGCCGTGGAAGGAGACCACGCTGGTGGGGACGACCGAGGTCATGCATCGCGAGCCGCTCGACGGCGTGCGGCCGGCGGAGGAGGAGATCGACTATCTGATCGACCGGTTCAACCGTTACATGACCGAGCCGATCGGCCGGGAGGACCTCGCGGAGACGTTCGCGGGTGTGCGGCCGCTGGTCGGGCGGGCGACGAATCCGGGGGCTCTCGCCCGCGACTACCGCGTGGTCAGGAAGGGAAACCTGGTCAACGTGTTCGGCGGCAAGCTGACCACGTTCATGTCGCTGGCGCGGAAGGTGGCCATGCGCGTCGACAATCACTTCGGCGCCCCCCGCGCGGCGCGCGAGCCGGTGTTCGAGCCGGGTGAAACGCGATAGACTCGGCACCCGGCACGATGGCGTACGTTCCCGAGCTCGACACCACCCGCCCCACCCGCCCGCGCATCACGCGGACCCTCGACGGCACCGAGCTCCGCGTCCTCGGCTGTCTGATGGAGAAGCAACTGGCCACGCCGGAGTACTACCCGCTGACGCTCAACGCGCTGGTGGCGGCCTGCAACCAGAAGTCGAACCGGGAGCCGGTCATGGGGCTGCCGGAGAACGAGGTGCAGCGCGCGCTCGACCGCCTGCAGGACGAGAAGCTGGTCTGGAAAGTGATGGGCGGCCGGGCGGTGCGGTTCGACCACAACCTCGACGGCGTGTGGCACCTCGACCGCGCCGAGAAGGCGCTCATCACGCTGCTCTTTCTGCGCGGGCCGCAGACGGCCGGCGAGCTTCGCGGCAGGAGCGACCGCCTCCAGCCGTTCGAAGGCGTGGCCGCGGTCGAGGAGAGGCTGCACGAGATGGCGGGGCACAGCGAGCCGCTGGTTCGCCAGCTCCCTCGCCGTCCCGGCCAGAAGGAAGAGCGCTGGGCGCATACGGTGGGAGGAGAGGCCGCCGAGCCCGCGCCGGTCCGCGCGCCCGTGGCCGCGGTGGGGGGCGAGCCGCTGCCGGCGCGCGTGGCGCGCCTGGAAGAACGTCTGCAGGCGGTGGAGGAGTTGCTGGCTGAGCTGACTGAGAAGCTGGGGGTCCGTTGACCGTTAACCGTTAACCGAAGTTGCAGAGCCTTCACCGCTCACGCTCGGGATGACGGGGCCTACTCGGCGAAGACTTCTTCCACCGGGACGATCGTGACGTTCTCCGGCTTGACGTTCAGCTTGTAGCGGCCGATGACCTCGTCCTCGCCGGCCAGCTCCGGCTTCGGCGCGTCGTACTTGATCGACGAAAAGCCGTCGGCGACCAGTTGCTTCTTCAGCCCCTCGGCATCCTTCGTGACGATGACCACGTGGAGGTTGGTGGCCGAGAGGTGCTTCCGGATGGCCTTGTTCACCTGCTCGCGCGTCAGCTTCGCGTAGCGGCTGCGCAGGGTCTCGGTGTACTCCGGCATGCCGTACCACCAGGAGTCGAGCGTGTACCCGAGCTGCTGGTTCTGATTGGCGGTCATCAGGAAGACGTTCTTCATGAGGTAGTCGCGCGTGTTCCGGAACTGCTCCTCGGTCAGTCCGTTCTCGATCAGGTTCCGGAGCTCGTAGAGCGCGATGCGCATCGACATCTGCGCGTTCTCCGGAACGACGGGGCGGATCCAGATCTCGAAGAGCTGCGAGCGCCGGGCGATGTTCGGGCTCGGGAAGAACTGCCCGCCGGGCCGATTGAAGTACTCGATGTAGGCGTAATTGCCGTAGTTCAGGCCGCGCACCTCGCGGATGCGGTTGAAAAGCTGGCCGGAGGAGGCGCGGTGTTCGCCGAGCCAGGCGCGGGCGACGTTCAGCGCCGCGAAGTCGGGGTGGTTGCGGGTGACGGAGATGGGATGCCCCATGGAGATCGCCGTGGCGCGAGTCTCCTTCTGGATGATCTCGATCTCCAGGCCCTTCGGCTGCTTCGCGGCGAGGGCAGGCAGGGCCTCGAGGCCCGCAGCGGTGGCGTTGCCGGCAGGCAGCCGGGCGAGATCGCTCTTCAGCCGCGCCTCGAGCTCGGCCGGGTAGTCGCCGGAGAGGCCGACCACGAGGTTCCCGCGGGTGTAGTTCGCGGCGACGAAGCGCTTGACGTCGTCGAGCGTGATGGCCTCGATCCCCGCCACGGTGCCGAGGATGGTGTGCCCGTAGGGCGTGCCGGCGAAGACGGCGTTCTGGAGCGCTTCCTTGCCGAGCTCCTCCTCGTTGTTGGCGCGGAGGTCCTGCCGGAGGCGGTTGATCTGGGCGTCCTTGAGGCGCTGGAAGTCATCCTCGCGGAATCCGGGAGTGAGGAGTTGCGGGAGCACGGCGTCGGCGAACTTCTTCCAGTTGTCGCGATGCACGACCGCGGTGAGGGTGGTCATCTCCTTGTCCACCTGCCTGCCGAAGGAGCCGGCCATCGGGTAGAGCACCTTGTTGATCTCGGAGATGGGCATCGACTTCGAGCCGGCCTCGGTGATCATCGCCGCGGAGAGCGCGGCCAGGCCTTCCTTCCCCTTCGGATCGGCGGCCGAGCCGGCGTTGAAGAGCATCTTCACCATCACGTTCGGCAGGACGGACTTCCGGGTGATGAAGCGGATCTGGGGCCCGTCGGCGGCCGAGGCGCTGGTCATCGGCGCCAGGGTGGCGATCGAAGGGAGCTCGGCGATGGCTTCGGGCAGGGCCTCGCGCGAGAGGGTGGTCACCACGAGGTTCTGGTCGGTGAAGTAGGTGTTGGCGGCCTTCCGGATGTCCTCCGGCGTCACCGCGGCGAGGGAGCGGAAGGCCTTGTTGATGGTGTCGTAGGAGCGCTCGTAGTGCGCGTAGCGGGCCACGGCGGAGGCGATGGTGTCGGTGTTGTCGAGCCGGCGGAGGAAGCCGTAGCGGGTGTTCGACTTCGCGTCCTCGACGCGCTGCTCGTCGAGCTTGCGCGTCCGCAGCTCGGCGAAGGTGCGCATGATCTCGTCGCGGACGTAGACCGCGTCCTTCATGTCCTTCACCCGGGCCCAGACGGTCAGGAGCGACGGATCGTAGTTTCCCGCGCCCCAGGCGAAGAGCTGATCGACCTTCTGTTCCTGCTCGACGAGGCGCTTGTAGAGGTCGGAGGTCTGCCCGAACTCGAGGTCGAGCGCCACGTCGATGGCGGCGTTGTCCTTCCAGTCGAAGAGCGAGGTGCCGTGGAAAGCCACCGTCACCCACGGCAGCGTCGGCGCATTCCAGGGGACGTGGGCGTAGACGGGGCCCTTGCGCTCCGGCTCCTGCGGGATGTCGGCCTCGAAGCTGCCGCGCTTCCACCCGCCCCAGTACTTCTCCACCAGCGGGAACACCTTCGCCGGCTCTACGTCACCGGCCACGATGATGGTCGTCTTTTCCGGGCGGTACCAGCGGTCAAAGAAGACCTTCGAATACTCGAACTGGTTGGGCATGTCCTCGATGTCGGCGATGAAGCCCATGGTGGTGTGCTTGTAGGTGTGGGTGGTGTAGGCGTGGTCGCGCTGCACCTCGAAGATCTTGCGGATAGGGCTGGCGCTGTTCTTGTTGTACTCGCCGAGGACCGCCCGCGCCTCGGTCTTGAAGACCTCCTCGGAGTAGGCGAGGTTCTGGAAGCGATCGGCCTCGATCTCCAGCATCTTCTCCAGGTCGTCCTTCGAGAAGGTGATGTGGTAGTTGGTCAGGTCGTCGGAGGTGTAGGCGTTCTGGCGGGCGCCGGCCTTGGTGATGATCTCCGTGTACGCGTCGGGCGAGTACTTCGGCGTGCCGCGGAACATCATGTGCTCGAAGAAGTGCGCGAAACCCGACTTGCCGGGCTCCACCTCGTTCCGCGATCCCGTCTGTACCGGGATCTGCAGGGAGACGATGTTCGGGAAGCCGGTGGGGACGACGATCACTTTCAGACCGTTGGCGAGCGTCTTCTCGGCGGCCTTGAAAGGGAGGATGGCGCCGGCCTCCTTCGGGGCCTGCGCGGTGACGAGGGCCGGAACGAGGCCGGCGATCAACGCGGCAATCAATGTCGGACGAAGCATGGGATCTCCTTATCGAACCTCTCGCAGAGGACGCACAGAGGGGGAACGAATTCTACAATCCGGCCCGCGGCTCAGGCTTCGGTGGTGGCGTGACGATCCGGTGACGCTTCGGGGATCTCCATCGGACCTTCCTTCAGGTCCTCGCGGATCATCAAGTCGAGGAACAGCTCGCGGACGCCGTTGCGGCCGTGGGCTTTGAACTCGCGGCGGACGTCGGAGGGGCGCAGCTTCACGCCGGTCATGGCCTCCAGGTACTGGCAGAAGACGACCGCCCGCGACCGGAACGAGACGATCAGGATCAGCAGCAGCACCACGGCGAAGACCAGCGGCAGCCAGATGGTGATGGTCTCGAACTGAAACAGCGCGGAGGGATTCATGGACCCTGGAATCATAGCAGTGCCCGGTGCCCGATGGCCCGATCCCCTCCTTCCGGCACCAATCGTGTAATCCGCAACCCGGAGGACTCTGCATGAGCAGCGAACGTTACGAGCCGGTCTCCTGTGACGATCACGACGAGCTCGAAGCGGCGGCGATGCAGAAGAAGGAGGTCGAGCTCGAGTTCGATCTCGAAGGGGTGACCCAGAAGGAGCGCGGCCGGATCACCGACGTCTACACGGCCGCGGGAGCGGAATTCATCAGGTTCGAGTCCGGCAGCGGCCCCCTGGAGATCCGGCTCGACCAGATCATCTCCGTCAGAAGCGACGACTGAGGAGCGGGGCGACCGCGCCCGCTCCCTGCGGTGTACTATTGAGAGCGCCATGCCGAAGGTTCTGTTCTACGCGGGAACGGCTTTCTGCCTCTTCCTGGCCCTGACCAGCGGCGCGGAGGCCGTGCGGCAGACCCAGAGCAGCAGCTTTGCGTTCGGGGCTCTCGGCGCCGGCGGCGCGGTGTCGTCGCGCGCGGCCTGGGCGGTGGTCGTCGCGCTCGTGGCCGGGCTGGCCGCGGCGGCAATCTTCCTGCGGATGGCCGCGCTGCTGGCGGCCCGGAACCTCTTCGGCGCGTTCCTGGCGGTGTTCGCCGTCACGGGCGCGGTCGTTTCCCTCGCCGCCGTGCTCTTCCTCCAGTCGCGCATCGCCCTGATGGGCGCCGACGCCGCATCGCTCACCACCTTGCGCGAGTTGCACCTGGCCGGCTGCTTCGTCTTCGGCTTCTTCGTCGCCCTCGGGCTCCTCGCGATGCGGCCGTATTTCCGGATTCAGGCCAGCCGGCTCCTCTCCATCTCCGTCGCCTTCCCCCTTCCCCTCTTCGCCCTGATCATCGTCCAGGAGCTGTTCATCGATCCCTCCACCGCCCCCCTCCCCGCCGCCACGCCGGCCTCGGTGGTCTTCTTCGCCGTCGTGGCCGTGCTGTTCTTCTCCATCGCCGTCCATTGCGTCCGCCACCGGCATCTCTTCCTGGAGATGACCAACCTGCGCGAGCTGCTCGACAGCCGGATCGACCCCACCGGGCGCCGGCCCATTCGCCTCGGCGGCGCGGCGTTCGATAGCTAGGGCGAGCGGGGCTCAGGGCGAATTAGGGCTCAGGGCTCGGGGCTCAGGGCTCGGAGTATCGGTCCTCAGGCCGTGCGGGCGCCCCGGCTGGCCCCGCCGATGGAGATCAGCAGCGCGATGCCGAACGGCACCAGGCGCTCGATCCAGTCGCCCGGCGCGTCGGGGAGAAGATGGGCGACGATGGTCAGCCCGAATCCCGCGGCGATCGATGTCAGGACCGCCGCCGGTGCGACGCGGTAGCCCGCCAGGCGGACCAGCAGCAGCGGGCCGAATGCCGATCCCATGGCGCTCCAGGCGAAGAGCACGCGCGAGAAGATCGCCGCCGGCGCGAACATCGCCAGGAGCATCGAGATCAGGCTGACCATGACCACCACGATGCGGGTCGCGCTCAAACCGCGTGCGCCGGCCTGCGTCGCCGCGCCTCGACCTGCCTGCCGCCAGTCCCAGGAGATCGAGGACGAGGCCACCAGGAGCTGGCTGTCGGCCGTCGACATGATCGCCGAGAGCACCGCCGCCACCATGATCCCGGCCAGGACCGGGTGAAGGAGCCGGTTCGCCGCCTCGAAGAAGATCTGCTCGCTGCTCGGCACCGACGTCCAGAGCACGTGCCCGGCCAGGCCGAGCAGCAGCATCCCGCTGTAGATCACCACGGCCCAGGCGATGGCGATGACCCTGCCGCGCACCAGGGCCTGGCGATCGCGGAGAGCCATGAAGCGGTTCACCACGTGCGGCTGGCCCGGATAGCCGATCCCGATGCCGAGCGTACCGAGGATGAAGGCCAGGCCGAGGATCCCCGGGTAGTCGCGGGTGAGGCTGAGCTGGCCTGTGGAGGAGACGCGCCGCAGCCCATCGACGAGCTCGCCGAAGCCTCCCACCTCCACCAGGGCGACGAGCGGCAGGAAGATCGCGGCGGCGGCCATGAGCAGTCCCTGCAGGGTGTCGGTGACGCTCACCGCCCAGAACCCGCCGAGCAGCGTGTACACCACGATGATGACCACGCCGAGGCCGATGGCCAGGTGCGGGGTGAGGCCGAAGGAGGCGGCGAAGGCGTGGCCGGCGGCCTGGAACTGCGAGGCGATGTAGAAGAGGAACGAGAAGAGGATGGCGATCGACGCGAGGCGCATGATCGAGGGGTAGAGCCGCTCGCGCCGCTCGCCGGCCAGGAACTCGGTGAGGGTGAGGCTGCCTCCCTCGCGGCTCATGCGCATCAGGCGGGGCGCGACCCAGAGCCAGTTGATCAGGAAGCCGGAGACGGTGGCCGGGAAGAGCCAGAGGGCGGAGAGCCCCCAGGCGTAGGCGGCGCCGCTGACGCCGAGGAGGGTCCAGGCCGAGGAAGAGCTGGCGGAGGCGCTGAGGGCGGCCACCCACGAGCCGAGGCGGCGCCCGCCGAGGAAGAAGTCGTTGTCGTCGTGGGTGCGGCGGTTGGCCCAGATGCCGATGGCGATCAGGGCGACCTGGTAGACCAGGAGTGTGACGAGGATCGCATGCTCTCGCGGCATCGTTTGCTATGATTGTGGCACACGAGGGTCGCGGGAATCGGTCCGGCGCCCCTGAATCCACATCCCAGAGGTGTCATGAAGCGACTGCTCATCGCCTCGGCGACGGTATTGTCATTTGCCGCGTCCGAGGTCGCCGCGCGCTGTTCGTCCACATCATCCGACTCGCTGATCTCCCATCTGGCTGCGCAGGCGCCGGGCCTCCGCCCCGATGTGCTGCGGCTCGCCATCGACGCCAGCGCCTGCGCCGCGCAGCGGGGGCTGGTCAAGCGCCGCGAGCTGTTGACGGTGATCGACTACTCGATCGCCTCCACCGAGCCGCGCCTCTTCGTCTTCGACCTCGGCGCGAGGGAGCTCCTCTTCCGGGAGCTGGTGGCCCACGGCAAGAACAGCGGCGGGAACCTCCCCACGAGCTTCTCCAACGTCCATGGCAGCCTGGCCACGAGCCTCGGCCTGTTCGTCACGGCCGGCACCTATGTCGGCAGGAACGGCTACTCGCTGCGGCTTCGGGGACTGGAGAAGGGCGTAAACGACAAGGCCTGGGACCGCGCCATCGTCATGCACGGCGCGCCCTACGTCAGCTCCATGGCCATCAAGGCCCTCGGCCGCCTGGGCCGGAGCTGGGGATGCCCGGCGGTGCGCTCGGACGTGGCGCGGAAGCTGATCAACACCATCCGGGGCGGCAGCCCGATCTTCGCGTATTACCCCGATCGGGAATGGCTTGCCAGCTCACGCTTCCTCTCGCCGGTGCAGATCGCGCGGGCCGAGTAGGCCGTGTCCTCGCCCCGCGAAGCGGGGAGAGGGTTCGCTCCACCACCCCTTCATCCGGTCCGCCGCCACCTTCGACGGCAGCTTCGTGTGCTGCACGGCGACGGAGCGGCTCTTGCTCGCCTCCCACAACCCGCCGCGGCGCTGGCCGATGGCGCGCAGCCCGCGGATGCGCTCGTAGCCGACCGTCAGTCTGCGCCCACCAGCCGGGGACGTCGAACTTCTCGTGAACGTAGTCGGCGATCTCCCGGTGCGACTTCTCCGCGGCACCCCAGTAGTCGAGCGCCGCGTAGTCGGGCGGAGGGGGAGGGACGGATGTTGAAGCTTTCCTGCTCAGGACGCGGAGGCGGGCGGTGGTGTAGGCCTCGCCCGTCTTCTGCATGCGGGATCGGACGATTCGCTTGAGGTCTTTCTGTCTCG
>DATLEX010000015.1:0-2618 GCA_035525045.1 Thermoanaerobaculia bacterium
AGGCATGCAGGCGGCGTTCTATCAGTGGATCAAGAACACGATCGAGGGAAACTTCAGCCGCACCACGGACGGGAAGATCGTGGCATACGACTCCACGAACAAGCCGATCCGCACGCTCGAGTTCTATGACGCTCAGATCACGGAAGTGACGTTCCCGCGGCTCGATGCCTCCTCGAAAGAGGCGGCGGCGATGACCGTGCAGATCACGCCCTCGGCGACCTGGAGCTCGTCGGGAGGCGATCCCTTCCCCGGCACCGTCTCCAAGACGCAGAAGAAGTGGCTGGCGTCGAACTTCAGACTGGCCATCGACGGTGTCGACATGACGAAAGCCTCATCCGTCGAGGCGCTCCGAGTGGCGATTCCGCTCGGATATCCGCAGGGGATTGTCTGCAGCATCATCTGTCCGCCGCCGCTGGCCATCAATTTCCCGAACGTCGAGGTGCGCCTGGCGTCGTCCTTCGCGAGCAGCGCCATCAAGTGGTACGAAGAATCCGTCTACAACGGCTTCGCCGAGGAGAAGAACGGCGCGATCGAGTACCTCACGCCCGACGCTAAGGGCGTTCTCTTCCGGCTGACCCTGCACAACCTCGGGCCGATCAGCATCGAAAATGACGACGGCGGTTCGATCGCTGCGACGATCCTGCGGATGTACGCGGAGCACATGAAGTTCGAGATCGCTACAGGAGTCAACTAAGGGAGCGAGGCCGGCGGGGACCGTCAGTGGGGCGACAACGCCTCTCCCGTCAGATGGATCACCGCCACGCCGGCGATGATCAGTCCGATCTGCGCCACTGCCGCCCAGCGGCCGCGGCTGTGATGCAGCGACGGGACGAGGTCGGCGAGCGCGATGTAAATGAAGCCGGCGGCGGCGATGGGGAGCAGCCAGTCGATCGCAGACTCAAATGCGGAGGACCACATCCAGGCAGCCGCCGCTCCCGGAATGACGACGACGGCGGAGAGGTAGTTCAGCAAAAGCGCTTTCCGACGCGACATCCCGCTCTGCAACAGCACCGCGAAATCACCGATCTCCTGCGGGACCTCGTGCGCGAAGACGGCCACCGCCGCGATCAGCCCGAGCTCGGTGCTGACATGGAAGGTGACGCCGAGAACGATCCCGTCGAGGAAGTTGTGAAGCGCGTCGCCCCACAGAAGCACTTCCGCGGTCGCCTCGGCGTGATGGCGCTGCTCGTTCTCGTGCAGGTGAGCGTGCCGCCAGCGGATGGCCCGTTCCAGCGCGATGAAGAGCACCAGTCCGGCCACGAAGAGCAGCAGCACGTCGTCTGCCGGCCGCGCTTCGAGCGCTTCCGGCAGCAGATGGAGTGATGCGGTGCCGAGGAGCGTCCCGATCGCGAACGACAGGATCCAGACCGCCGCCCGTTCCGCCCGCGCACCGAGGAGCAGGATCGACGTGCTGCCGATGATGGCGGCGGCGCTCACGACCACGGCGGCTGCGATCGGCCAGATCATCTTTCGTCTCCTTCATCAACCGAGAACGATCGCCCCGATACGCCTGATCTGACGAAAGTGAGCGTCGTAGGTGAGGACGCTCGCTCCTGCCGCGGCGGCGCACGCCGCGATCCAGATGTCGTTGACCGGGAGAGGTGTCCCAGCCTCACGAAGGGAAACGACGATCTCCGCGTAGATGCGTGCCACGGCGCGATCCACGGTCAACTCTTCCACCACCGGATTGGCGAGGAAGTCGAGGAGGTCCCGTTCGTTCTCCGCGGCCCGGCGACCGGTCAGAAACCCGGCCAGGA
Organism: Thermoanaerobaculia bacterium; assembly: GCA_035525045.1. Lineage (GTDB taxonomy): Bacteria > Acidobacteriota > Thermoanaerobaculia > Gp7-AA8 > Gp7-AA8 > DATLEX01. Next base: position 1,758 of record DATLEX010000015.1, read on the forward strand.
GCTCGCCGGCCACGATCGAAGGGAGGCCCAGCCATTCGGCCGCATCGATCATCTCCACCACCTCCCGGTCGCCCCGCTTGAAGTGACTATAGCCGGAGGTATCGAGTACGTAGCGGCTCAAGGCCAGACTTCCTCGTCGACCTGCTCGCCGATGTCGGCGAGGCGCTGCTCGAGCTCGCGAAACTCCTCTTCCGACCAGGTGCCGGCAAGCGCCGCGAGGCCGTTGCTCTTCCTCGCCGCGCCGAGGCCGAGGCCCTGTCGGAGCACATTCACCACCGTCTGGTTGAGGGAGAGACCGCGACGCTTGCGCTCACGCTCCAGCTCGTCGGCGACGTCCGCGGGAACGTTCCGCACGGTGAGATGACTCCGCTTGTGCATTCGCCATCTGCATTCTATGAATGCAGCCGCCCATGAGTCAATGCCGGCTGGGCGAACAGGAACTATAATGCCAGCAGGATGGACGACCAGGCCTTTCTTCGTGCCTTCGGGGAGCGTCTCCGCGGGGAGCGGACGCGGAGGCGGATGAGCCGGAAGGCGCTGGCGGGGCGGGCCGGTATCTCCGAGCGCTACATCACCCAGATCGAGTCGGGAAAAGGGAACGTCTCGATCCTCATTCTCCGGCAGATCGCCGCCGCGCTCGAGGTCCCGCTCCCCCGCCTCGTCGAAGCGGCGGAGGTGGACGCGCGCAGCGGCCGGATCGCGCTGATCGGACTCCGTGGGGGGGGAAAGACGACGCTCGGCAGGGCGCTCGCCGAACGCCTCGACCTCCCTTTCGTCGAGCTCGACCGGGAGATCGAGTCGCTGGCGGGGACCTCGCTCGGGCAAGTGATTGAACTGTACGGACAAGAGGTCTATCGCCGG
>DATLEX010000038.1:0-5110 GCA_035525045.1 Thermoanaerobaculia bacterium
CCTGAATATCTGGCCCGGATCGGCGTCCCCCCTCCCCTCCCCCCTTCGGTGGAGACCCTCCGCCGCCTCCACGTCGCCCACCTCGGCGCCTTCATCTTCGACAACCTCGGCATTCAGCGCCACGGATCGGTGCTCACGGACGTCGACTCCGTGGAACGGAAGTTTCTCGATGGTGAGGGCGGCGGCTACTGTTTCGAGCAGAACACGCTGTTCGGCGCCGCGCTGGGCGAGCTCGGCTTCGCCGTGGCGACGATCCTCGGCCGGGTCGGCTCCCCGGAACGGCGGGCACTGAACCATCTCGTGCTCCGCGTGGAGATCGACGGGCAGCCGTGGCTGGCCGACGTCGGCTTCGGCGGCGAAGGCCCGCTCGAACCGATCCCCATCGCCGACGGCATTCACGTCGAACAGAATGGGCTGGCCTACTCGCTGCGGCGTGTGGGCCACCACTGGATCCTGTCGATGCACTGCGGCGAGACCAGCGAGCAGTTGTACGAATTCGGCGACGCGCCGCACACGCCGGGCGACATCGAGATCGCGAACTACTACGCCTCGACCCATCCCGCCTCGGTGTTCCGCCGGACCCTGACCATCCAGCGGGTCACGCCGGAAGAGCGGCTCATCCTCCGCGCCACCATGGTCACGCGCTACCGCAACGGCGTACGCAGCGACACCCCCCTCGAGCCGTCCCAGATCCGCGCCGCGGCGCGGGACCTGTTCGGCATCGACCTCGGTACGGAGCCGCTGCTGTTCGAGTCGCAGTCGTCCTGACCACCGGACCGCGAGTATCATCAGTGTCCGGCAATCGAAGGAGGCCCCATGAAGTACGTGATCGAACGTGAGGTTCCGAATGCAGGCAGTCTGACGGACGAACAGCTGCGCGAGGTCTCCCTCCGGTCGCTGGCGGCCCTCGGCGAGCTCGGTCCGACCATCCAGTGGCTGCACAGTTTCGTCACCGACGACAAGATCTACTGCGTTTACATCGCGCCGGACGAGTCCATCATCCGCAAGCATGCCGAAAAGGTAGGCCTCCCGGCCAACCGTATTTCCGCCGTACGCAGACTTCTCGATCCCGTCAATGCCGCCTGAGGCGGTCAGTTGCCGCCCGCGATCGCGTAGCCGATGGCCTCGTTCACTCCCATGCACCGCCCGCACTGGTACGGCTTTCTGGCCCCTTCGAGATCGAGCGCACGCCGGGCCCTGTCCAGTCCTCGATCGAGCTCGGCCTGCTCGTCCACCGATAACGGCGCGCCGTGAACATCGCGGATCCGCGAGGCCGCGCCGGCCAGGGTCAGCGCCCGCTCATGATGTTCCTGTTCCACGGCCAGCAGCGACATCGCTTCGAGGACGCGGGCGATGCCTCTGGAATGTCCCACCCGAGCGAAGTGCTCCAGCGAATCGCGATACGCGGCATGGGCGTCGTCGAACCGTCCCTGCCGGCGAGCCAGACTTCCGAGGTCGACCAGCGAGCTGGCGATTCCCCAGGAATCGCCCAGCTCCCGAAATGCGGCCAGGGCGGCGCTGTAATGTCCGGATGCTTCATCGAACCGCTCCAGCTCTCGCGCCACGTCGCCCCGATGGTTCAGGGCCCACGCCGCGCTGGCGCTGTCGCCGATCCGCCGGAAGAGCGCTTCGGTCTCGACGTACATCCTCCTGGCCGATTCGTGATCGCCCTGGAGCCTGCGGACCATGGCCAGATTCATGAGCGTGCGGGCGTAGCTGGCTTCGTCGCCCGCCGATCTCCAGACCGAGATCGCTTCTTCGAAGCTCGCCGCGGCGCGATCGAGATCGCGCAGTTCGGTGAACACCACTCCGAGACAGTTACAGCTGACCGCGACTCCACGGCCGTCGTCGAGGCGGCGGAACATGGCCAGGCTGGCCTGGCAATCTTCGGTGGCCGCGGCATAGTCCTTCTGCGTGCAGGCCAACACAGAGGCGGAAAAGAGAGCCCTGGCCCGCAGCAGATCGTCGGCTCCCTCCGGATTCGCCAGCAGGGCCACAAAACGTCTGCGGCCTTCCGAGACATGCTCACTCCGCTCCCAGAAAGGAAAAATGGCGATGCCGATCCGCAATCCCCATTCCGTTCGACCGGTGGCGGTCGTCCACTCGATGGCGGCGCGGAGGTTGTCGTGCTCCCGGGCGATGCGCGCCAGCCAGCCGGCATTCTCTTCCGGCCGCTGGCCTCCTTCTTCGGCGAGCACCAGGTAATAGGCGGCATGCGCCTTTCGCGTCTCCTCCTCCTCCTCGCCGGCAACGAGCAGCTCGGCGGCGTAGTCGCGCACCACGCCGAGCATGGCGAACCGCGGCTCGCCGTCCTCCTCCCCCTTGTGCAGAAGAAGACTCTTGTCGACCAGCGATCCAACTCCGTCTACGACCTCGAGCTCGAGGCGCCCGAACGGATCGGCGACCGCCTCAGCCTCTTCCAGCGTGAAGCTCCCCGCGAACACCGAAAGCCGGCGCAGCAGGGCCTGCTCCCCAACGCTCAGCAGCTCGTAGCTCCAGTCCAGCGTCCGCCGCAGCGTCTGCTGGCGCCCGGGTAGATCGCGAGCGCCGCCGGTCAGGAGTTTCAGCCGCTCGCCGATCCGGGCCAGCATCGCCCGAGGCGTGATCAGGCGCGTGCGCGCCGCCGCCAGCTCGATGGCCAGGGGCAGCCCGTCGAGCTTCCGGCAGATCTCGACGATGGCCGCGACGTTCGCCGGCCCGAGATCAAGCGAGGGGTTGACCGCGCGGGCGCGCTGAACGAACAGCATGACCGCCGGGTTCTTCAGCGTCTCGGCGGATCCCGAATCGACGTCGGTCCCCGGCAGAGGAAGCGGCGGCACGGGGATCGCCCGTTCGGCGTAGAGGTGGAGAATCTCGCGGCTCGTGACCAGCATGACTACGGTAGGACAAGCCGCGATGAGCTCGGCCAGCTCGGACGCCGCTTCGATCACCTGCTCGAAGTTGTCGATCACCAGCAGCGATCGCTCTTCGGTCGAGCGCAGGGCGGCGATCACCGTCGGCAGCGGTGCCCGGGAAGGATCACCGGCATGGAGTGCGCGCGCCATCGCTGCTCCGACGAGATCGGGCTCCGAGACCGCGGCCAGGGGGACGAAGAAGACCCGGCCGCCGAACCAGTCGGAAAGCTCCTCCGCGGCCGTGATGGCCAGCCGGGTTTTGCCGCTGCCTCCCGGCCCGGTCAGCGTGACCAGGCGGGCCTTCTCGTCGATGATCATCGAGCGGATGGCCTGCAGCTCCATCTCTCGCCCCAGCAGCGGAAAGTCGGGCTGCGGCAGGGAGCGACCGCGCTCCGCGACTCGGCCGCCCTGCACTGCCGCCGCCAGAGCCAGGAGATCCTCGCGAAGCTCACGGATGGAGGAGTAGCGCGCCGCCGGATCCTTTTGCAGCGATTTTTCGACGATCAGGGAGAAGGCGGGTGGCAGATCCTCGCGCGCGCCCTGAAGCGGCGCCGGATCCTCGCGGAGGCTGGCGGCGAGAACTTCGATCACGTTGCGTCCCTCGAAGGCGCGGCGGCCGGCGGCCATCTCGTAGAGCATGCAGCCGAGGGAGAAGACATCGGCGCGGACATCGGCGGGCTGGCCGGCGATCACTTCCGGCGCCATGTACCCAGCCGTACCGATGGCCGATCCCTTCATGGTCAACTGTTCGTGCGTCGCGGCGTCCTCGTCGATCTCCTGCGGCCGGATGCGCGCCACGCCGAAGTCGAGGATCTTGGCGTTTCCTTCGCTGGTGACGAAGATGTTTTCCGGCTTGAGGTCGCGGTGCACGATGCCGCGTTCGTGCGCGGCGGAGAGCGCATCGGTCATCTGCAGCGCGAGGCGGAGGAGATCGCCGGCCGGTAGGCGCTCCCGCAAGGTGTCGCGGAGAGAGCGTCCCTCGAGGAGCTCCATGACGATGAACGGCTGATCGCCGTCGTCGCCGATGTCGTGGATGGTGATGATGTTGGGGTGCGTCAGCGCGGAGGCGGCGCAGGCTTCCTGTTCGAACCGCGCCCGCGCCAGAGGGCTCAGAGCCCTGGAGCTGCGGATGACCTTGACCGCCACCTGCCGCCCGAGCCGCTCATCCTCGGCGACGTAGACCTCCCCCATCCCTCCCGCCCCGAGCGGCCGAAGGATCCGGTAACGCCCGAGGCGCACTCCCTTGGCGAGGGGACAGGCCGGCGAGACCGGCTCTCTGGCGACCGTCTCCGCACTCAGGTCGGTCGCCGGATTGCGCAACGAACGTTCGTCAGACATGCTTATTTGATAGAAGGAGCCCCTCGACTATACCTCTACTCGCGCCGTTCCTCGCGACGCGGCATCAGGTCGTCGGGAATGCGACCGCCGGTCTCGACGGACTCGGCGTCGAACGCTCCACGGTAGCCGAACAGTCGTCCCCATGCTCGATTGGTCACCGTGACCGAGATCCGGAATCTGCCGATGTCGTCATCGAACCACTCCCGCACCTCGGCCGTGCCGGAGAAGAGCAGCGGGAACCGGAAACCGAGGAATCCCTCGTAGAAACGCTGCTCGCCGGAGCGAATGCAGATCCCGCCGTCAGGACCGACGCTGATCGAGAGATCGACGGCGAGATGTTGATGTGTGCCGAGGTAGTCGACGACGCACCGGCGCGAGTCGCTGTAGACCATGTAGGCGTCGAAACGACGCGGGCGTGCTCCGCGAAACTTGCGGACCCACGTCACGGTCTCGCGGCCGAAGCCGTCGCGGTAGGCGTAATTCTCGATCGTGAAGGGGACCTTCGCGCCTCGCTCCGGGAACATGATGCGGCGCCAGATCTCCTCCATCTCTCCGCGCCCGATCGAAGCGATGCCGTCCGCGCTGCTGAAGCCGAAGCGCTTGCGGACCTCGGGATGCAGGTTCTGGAACTCGCCCCCCATGGCTCGCTGGTAGATGGAGGTCATCCGGTTCTCCGCCGCGAGCTCCAGCGCGTGTGCGCGGCCCGCGGTACGAGAGCCATCGTCTGCGCGACGACCACGCCCAGCGCGGCCATCGCCGCGGTCAGCGTGACCGCGTTGAACGGCGTGGTGGCAATGACGGGCATGGACACGACAGCCACGAGAGTCATGACGACGACGGCCACGGTCGAAAGCACGACCAGCCGCTGCGACCGCCTG
>DATLEX010000045.1:0-4476 GCA_035525045.1 Thermoanaerobaculia bacterium
GCACCGCGTAGAGCTTCTTGCCGGCCGTGCTGCGGTGGGTCGTTCTCTTGGTCGCCATCCGTCGCTCTCCTCTTTGGGCGGACACGTTTCGACCGAACACGCAGACTCTCTCACACTCCGGGCGAGTCCAGATCCACGCGATGCGGGCCCGGGCACGCTGCTAGCATCGCCGCGTGGTGCGTCCTGAGCACGACTCGCCCGATGGAGTCGTGGTACCGCCTGGTCGATGGCGAGGATGCCGCGGCCCGAGATCACCCCTCACCGATCCAGCTGCCGGAACCAGTCGGCGATCGAGCGCCCGATCGCCTCGGGGACGTCCTCCTGGATGTAGTGACGCCCGTACCCCACGAAGCGGGTTTCGATGTTGCGGTAGTTGGCGGCCATCCACTCCGCCGTCTCTCTTGCCGGCCTCGGGCGTGTGGAACTGCGCGAACAGGCCCCCGCCGGGGCCCATCGCCTCGATGCTGGGCATCGGGAAGGCGGGAGGGATGATGGCCTCCATGAAGGCCACGCCGCGGATGTTCTTCTCGTTGCGCCGCGCGTAGTCGAGGCCCAGGACGCTGCCCCAGTCGTGACGATCTTAGCCGCATCGAAGCGTCGCTGCGGCCGGCCGCCGCCTGTAAGACCTCGGCTCCCCGCCTCACTCACATTCCCAGTGGCACCGCCGGTTCGCCGGGGCGTCCGTCGGCAGATCTCTTCCCATGATGCTCCGTCTGCGAGAGGTGAGACTATGACCCGCTCCGATCACCGCAAGCGGCTGCCGCACCGCAAGGTCGCCAGTGATCGCCCTGCGCCGGTCGAAGCTTCGGCCGGCCGCGACCCCGCGGCGACGTCCTCAGCCGAGGACGAGCGGCTGCGCGCCGACGCCGATCGGTCGGAGAACTGGAAGCGCTGGGGCCCCTATCTCTCGGAGCGGCAGTGGGGCACCGTGCGGGAGGACTACTCCCCCGGGGGCTCGGCGTGGGACTACTTTCCGCACGACCACGCCCGCAGCCGCGCCTACCGATGGGGCGAGGACGGTCTGCTCGGAATCGCCGACCGCCAGGGCCGACTCTGCTTCGCGCTCGCCCTTTGGAACGGCCGCGATCCGATCCTCAAGGAGCGTCTCTTCGGGCTCGCGGGCACCGAGGGGAATCACGGGGAGGACGTCAAGGAGTGTTACTACTACCTCGACTCGACTCCGACGCACTCCTACATGAAGGCGCTCTATAAGTACCCGCAGGCCGAGTACCCGTACGCCCGCCTGGTCGGGGAGAACCGGAGCCGCGGCCTGCTCGAGGGCGAGCTCGAGCTTCTGGATACCGGCGTCTTCGACCAGGAGCGCTACTTCGACGTCTTCGCCGAGTACGCCAAGGCGTCGCCCAACGATGTGCTCATCCGAGTCACCGCCGTCAATCGCGGCCCGGAGCCGGCGAACCTGCATGTCCTGCCCACGCTGTGGTTCCGCAACACCTGGTCGTGGGGCAGGAGCGGCGAGGGCCACGGGCCGCGCCCCCGGATCTCGGTGTCGGCGGGCGGCCGGTGCGCGCACGGCCGCGGCGACGGCGGCGACATCCGGCTGGCGGCGACCCATGCCTCGTTGGGAGACTTCGTCCTCGCCGTGGAGCCCGGCGCGGGCCCCGCCCCCGAGCTCCTCTTCACCGACAACGAGACCAACGTCGCGCGTCTCTACGGTGGCGAGAACGCTACGGCGTACGTCAAGGACGCCTTCGACGAAATCGTCATCCACGGCAGGGCCGAGGCAGTGAACCCAGAGTGCGCCGGCACCAAGGCGGCGCCCTGGTTCCGGCTCGAGATCCCGGCCGGCGGAGAGGCTGTCCTGCGGCTGCGGCTCTACGCCGAGGAGGAGGCTCCGGAGCAGCCGTTCGGAGACGGGTACGACGCGGTGTTCGAGGCGCGCATGCTGGAGGCCGACGAGTTCTATGCCCGTCGCACGCCCGGCAGCGCCACCGCGGTGGAGCGCAACGTGCTCCGCCAGGCCTATGCGGGGCTCCTGTGGTCGAAGCAGTTCTACCACTACGTGATCGGAGAGTGGCTCGACGGAGATCCGTCCCAGCCCGCTGCGGGTGCGGATCGGCGGCGCGGCCGCAACTCCGACTGGCCTCACCTCCACAGCCGCGACGTGATCTCCATGCCCGACAAGTGGGAGTACCCCTGGTTCGCGGCGTGGGACCTCGCCTTCCACATGATCCCGTTCGCCGCCATCGACCCGCAATTCGCGAAGGAGCAGCTCGTCCTCTTCCTGCGCGAGTGGTATATGCACCCCAACGGCCAGATCCCGGCCTACGAGTGGGCGCTCGGCGACGTGAACCCCCCGGTGCACGCCTGGGCCTGCTGGCGCGTCTACAAGATGACGGGCCCCGCTGGCGGCCGGGACCGGCTCTTCCTCGAGCGCACCTTCCAGAAGCTGCTTCTCAACTTCACCTGGTGGGTGAACCGCAAGGACGTGGAGGGCAAGCACCTCTTCGCCGGCGGCTTTCTCGGGCTCGACAACATCGGCGTCTTCGACCGCTCACGGCCGCTTCCCACCGGCGGCCATCTCGAGCAGGCCGACGGCACGGCCTGGATGGCCTTCTACTGCGCCACCATGCTCTCGATGGCCCTCGAGCTCGCCTCGGAGGATCCCGTCTACGAGGACCTGGCCTCGAAGTTCTTCGAGCACTTCATCGCCATCGCCGACGCGATGAACCATCTCGGCGGCAGCGGGCTGTGGAACGAAGAGGACGGCTTCTACTATGACCAGCTTCACGCCGACGGGGTGCGAACGCCTCTTCGCGTCCGTTCGATGGTCGGTCTCCTCCCCCTCCTCGCCTGCGAGCTCCTCGAGGAGGAGGTGATCGCCAGACTGCCCAGCTTCCGCAAGCGGATGGAGTGGTTCCTGGAGAACCGGCAGGACGTGACGCGGGGGATCTCGTGCCTGGAAGCTCGCGAGCACCCGAGCGCGGGGCGCCACGCGCACCGCCTGCTCGCCATCCCCACGCGGGAGCGCCTGAGCAAGGTGCTGCGCTACCTGCTCGACGAGTCGGAATTCCTCTCTCCGTACGGCCTGCGCTCCGTCTCCGCCGTGCACCGGGAGGCGCCGTTCGTGCTTCGGGTCGGCGGCGAGGAGCACCGCGTCGACTACGCACCCGGCGACGCCACGACGGGGCTCTTCGGAGGAAACTCGAACTGGCGAGGCCCGATCTGGTTCCCGGTGAACTACCTGATCGTCGAGGCGCTCGAGCGCTACCACCACTTCTACGGAGATGGCTTCGAGATCGAATGCCCCGTGGGCTCGGGCCGGAAGATGAACCTAGGGGAGGTGGCGCGCGAGATCGGCGGACGACTCGCCCGCATCTTCCTGCCGGATGCGAGCGGCCGCCGCCCCTGCCATGGCGGGGAGAGGCGTTACGGCGAAGAACCGAGCTGGCGCGATCTCGTGCTGTTCTACGAGTGCTTCCACGCCGACGAGGGCCGCGGTCTGGGGGCAAGCCACCAGACCGGGTGGACGGCGCTCACGGCCCGCCTCCTGGAGGACATGGTCCGAGCGCGCGGTTGAGCGCCGCCGCGCCGGCGGCGGCGGCCAGGCCGGCGTCGACCCTCGGAAGCCGTCAGCGGCGCGGGAGCCGCGCGAGGCCGTGGGAGGCGGCGCCGAGCAGCGCCGACTCGGGGTTGCGATGACTCGCACCGGCACGGTCTCCACGAAGCGACGCAGCCGCCCCTTGCTCACGAAGGCGTCGCGAAACCGATCCTCTTCGAGCAGCGGCAGCAACCGAGGCGCGATTCCGCCGCCTACGTATACGCCGCCACGGGCCATCACCGTGAGTGCAAGGTCCCCCGCTACCGCGCCGAGGATCTCGACGAAGAGCTCGAGCGTTCGACGCGCGAGCGCCGTGGCGGGTTCAGCGGTCAGGCCGGCGTCGACGATCACCGGCGTGGGGTCTACGGCCGCCGCGAGGCCTTCCGAAGGCCAGTCGGGCTCTTCGGCGACACCCCTGGCCTTGAGATAGGCGTAGAGGTTCGGTATCCCCATTCCCGAGCACACGCGTTCGGCGCTTGGGGCGTCCGCGCATGCCAGAAACGTCCTGCAGATCTCGGCCAACCCGTCATGAGCCGCACTCTCGACCCGGATCTGGGTGATGGGACGTCGCGCCCCGCCGTCCAGGGAGAACAGACCGAGCGAGGTCTTGGTTCCCCCGACGTCCCCGGCCAGGAGGACGAGGTTCCGTTACGAGGCCTCCTGGCCGCGGCGCCTACGATTCCGGTGTCGCGGGAGAGCCCGCCATCTACTCCTCGGCCGGCGCGATCTTCACCATGATGTGCGCGTAGGGCGTGTCCTTCCACATCACGTAGACTGGATCCTCGGGGTTGGTCGAGAGCCCCTCGAGCGCCTTCTGATCGGGCACCAGGATCATCAGGTGGGGCCCTTCCTTCACGAAGTCGCCGTGCGCGTGGGGATCCGCTGCGAATGGATCTGAATTGCTCACGCCGGCCGAG
>DATLEX010000053.1:0-5498 GCA_035525045.1 Thermoanaerobaculia bacterium
AGATGGCGGCCGTTGGGAAATCCGCGAAGGACGTCCACCGCATTCTCCGGCGGCGTCCTGGCATCGAGGGTTCCGCTGATGAAGAGCACCGGAACGTCCGCTTCGACGGGCGAGCGATAGTCGTCGCCCAGGTCGTCGACGGGCCAGTGGGGGCAGGCGGCATCGAGCCACGTGTTCGGGTTTCCGATCAGCGCGATCTTCTCCTGCCGGCGAATCGCGGCCCGGCGCGCCGCGGTGGCGCCCGAGGCGCAATCCATCGACAGCGACATGACCAGCTCGCGCCTCCCCGTACGCTGCTGCAGCGCGAAGAGCGCAAGCTCGCGCAAATCTCCCTTCAACATCGGGAGGCCGCGCTCGAGCAGTCGTTCGATCTCCTCACGCGCGCCGAGAGCCGAGAACACCGCTCTCCGCAGATCGCCGGCGCCGACGACGACCGACAGCATCTCCCCGGTTTCCGGGTGCTCGACTCTCACCGTGACCGGCTCGCGCTCGAGTCGCCCGATCAGATCTTCGAGCGACTCGAGGAAATCGGGTGCCGCGGCCAGCGCCCTCCGATCGGCCCGGATCGCCTCGCCGACGCGCTCGAGAACCGCATCGACCCGCTCCGGCAGCTTGTACGTGTGGTCGGGTCCTTCGATGCCCGCGAGAATGGCGCGGTGGACCCGGTCGGGGTGCGCGCGGATGTAAGCCAGCGCGAGATGCGTGCCGTAACTGATCCCCCACAGCGTGAGCTTCTCGGCGCCGAGCGCCACGCGCAGAGCTTCGAGGTCTTCCGCCGACTCGACCGTGTTGTAGGCCGACAGATCGGCGCGCGTCCCCCACTCCCCGGCACACTTCTTCAGAAACGGCGCCACCGCGGCTCGCAGCGTCTCTTCCTCCCAGGGGCGGTCGAGAGGATAGCTCCAGGTTCCGGGGCAGACCATGTACGGCTCGGTCCCCCAGGTGCCGCGCTGATCCAGGGCGATGACGTCGGCGACCCGACGCATCCGCTGAAACAGCGGAAACCGATCGCCTGAGGACGACCAGGTCCCGGAGCCGCCGGGCCCGCCGGCCAGGTAGACGATCGGCGGGGCGGGCCGATCCGCGGTGCTGGCGAAACGGACGAAGTGGATCTCGATCGTCCGGCTATCCGGATCGCCGTGGCGCTCGGGAACGCGGAGGCGCCCTTCTTCCGCATCGATGACCGTCGGCCGGATACGGTAGTCGGTATTGGTGAACCGGATCGGCGTGCGCGTGAGCGTCCCTTCGACGACGGAGGGGCCGGTGGCTTCGAGGATCGGCGTCCGAGGATCGGAGCCGCATCCGCCGGAAAGAAGAAGGAGGGGGAGGAGGAGCCTGGCGGCACCACGGTGCCTTTTCGCCCGGGCGCGGCGAGCGCCGGAACTCGGACCGGTCATGACGGAAATTTGCGCCGCCCCGAGCGCGCCGTCTTGAACGAAATGAACCGCGCTGCCGGAACCTGGTTCACTCGAGTCGCGCGAGCGACGAGGCAGCCGCTTTGAACCGGCCAGGCGTCCAGCCGGTCTCCCGCTTGAGCTCCCGGGTGAAGTGGCTCTCGTCCGAGTAGCCGAGCTCCAGCGCCAGACCGGCGAGCGAGGTCGAGCCAGCGCGCAGACGGTCGATGGCACGGTCGGTTCGCAGCCGCCGGCGGAGCGACCCGATGGAGTGGCCGTAATGGGAGCGAAAGGCGCGAGCGAGGTAGACGGGGTGAACTCTGAACTCGGACGCCAGCCGGGTCAGGCTGGATCGCCGCCCCTGCTCGCACTCGATCCGCTCGCGCACCTCGGTGATCCAGGCCGGCCGCTCGCGGAGCTCACCCTCCCGGCCGCCCTTCAGGCACTCCCAGAGCTGATGAATCGCATGGCGCGGAGGTCCATTCCGCTGCCGGCCGGCCCCGGCGACGGAGAGAAACGTCATCAATGCGCGGGCAGCCCGCGCTCCGCCCGAAACGACCCGCGGCCGGTCGGCTTCCGGAGGTTCCATCTCTTCGAGGGCCGCGTCCCTCACGCCGAGGAGGAACATCCGCACGCCGTTCGGACCGGTGGAGGTCGCGTGCGGCAGACCGCGCGGCTTGTAGTGGAGCTCGAACTCACTGCAGCTCTGGACCTCGCGATCGAGCCCCTCGTCCAGCCTCCCGTGCAGCACCAGGGTCACGATCGCGTGATCGTGGGCCGCCCACGAGTGTCCCTCGCCGGGCATGAGCACCTTGTCGCGGAAGAACCAGTCGCCGTCGTTCATGCTCGCTCCCCTCGGGCCGAGGTCCTCACGACAGGAGGACTCTCCTCACGGCAAACGGATGAGGGAGAGAGAAGTTTCGAGTGGCGGGATGGACAGAAGTCAAAGACCGGGCACGGGCACGTTCACGTTCACGGGAAGACCCGGAATTCTGTCCTACGGGCACCTTTCCAGGATGTCGACTCTCTGCAGAGGCAACGGCGATCCCGGCACCGTGGTCGCGTTGTTCGACTCCACGGCCTCGCGCATGGCGTCCGCGTCGTCGACGCGCAGCCCGAACAGCATCCGCTGCGGCACCGGCGTGGAGGGCGGGATGGTGACGAAGAACCGTCGATTCTCGAGGAGCTGATATGGCCCGAACTCCCTCGTCATCTCCCCGAGCTTGATCGTTCCGGGGCCGACGAGATCGGTGCTGGGGCTCATGTAGAAACCCACGATGTTGCCTGACGTTCTCCTGTTCCCGCGGTTGCCCATCGTCATGTGTATCTCGAGCGCCGACCCGGGAGTCACGCAGGGGCCCGCACCGGGGACGAGGGTCGCAGACATCTGCCCCGGAACGAGCCGGAAGTTCGACACGAACGGGTCGACGAAGCCTCCGCTTTCGGGATACAGATCGTTGAGGGCATGGACCGAGTCGGGCAGCGGCACGATCCGCTGCGGCCCGAATCCGGCGATCTGCCCGCCGGCGGGATAGAGCGAGTTCATCGTCTCCAGGAAGCGGTTCTCGTGGGAAGACACCGAGAGTCCGATCGTGTGACCCACTTCATGCAGTGCCGCCAGCCGCAGCAGGTTGTTCAGGAACTCGCGCGGATGCGGCACGCCGAATTGCCACAGCGGAGTCTCGAGAAGGAAGTTGGCCACGAAGTGGATGTCACCCTCGACGATGTCCTGGTTCGGACCGGGCCAGCCGTGGATGCAGACATCGTTGCGCGTGTGCGCGTGCGCGTACTCGGCCTCGTCGGGCCCCATGAACTCGATCTGATTGAGACTGTCCAGGCTCGACGTCCGCGGTCTGACGTCGTGGATGATGCGGTAGCCGAACGTGGAGGCGGGGACCACGTTCCAGCGGGTCAGCGCCTCGCGGATGTCCTCGTCCTCGGGCGTGCCGACGAGGATGTTCACCCGGTTCACGGCGATGATCGGGTCGATTCGCCAGAGCGTCGGCTCCCCATCGCACTGCCAGTACACGTACGCGGAGGCGGGAGCGGCGAACAGCAGAAGGACGGTCGCGAGCAGTGAGCTTCTCATTGTCTCCTCGGATCGGGGGGAACCTCGCCGTACGGCCGGCGCGGCGAGGAGTCGAGGACCTTCGGCAGGCGGCCGAGGCGGTCCGCCTCGCGCCACGCATCGGCGAGGCGCGCGCGGAACTGGTCGAACGTCAGCGGCTTTTGCTGGGCAGGCGGCGGATCGTTGCCCGGCTCCCACTCGGGCGGATCGACGATGACGGCTTTCATGTTCGGATCCCAGTGGCGCGCGTATTCGACGCTCGGCTTGTGCCACGGATCGAGGGTCAGATCGAAGATCTGATCGACTAAAATGACCGGCTGTCCTTCCATGAGGCGCACCGTGTCGTCGTGCGGGAGCAGGAACACGCCCGCCACGCCGCGCACGATCGGCACCTGTTTCTGCGGATCGCGCGTCAGGAACATGAGCACGCGGTCGCCGGCCCGGAACACCGGCGCATCCGTGACCATCACGACGATGCCATCGATCATCCCGCCCGGGATGCGGAGGATGATGCTCTCGGGCGCCGGAGTGCCGACCTCGCTCTCGAGCGTTTTCACGTTGGCGAACGAGACATAGGTGAAGATGTGGCCGTCAGCCGTGGGGCACGTCTGATGGCCGGTCACGTCGGCGACGACCGCGTAGCGCGCGCGCCGGCTCAGGTCGAGCAGATTCGAGGGCAAGCCGCTGCCGGCGGCCGGAACCGCCAACAGCAGGAGCGTCAGTGCGGTGAGCGCTCTCATGGCCACCACGCCTCCTTCTCCGGACAGTTCGGCCGGAGCTCCAGCCAGGAGAGCCGCATGCCTTTGATCGGGGTCTGCCCGTCGTAAACGAGCAGCGCGTACAGCCCCGGTCCGCGCTGGAAGGGCTCGAGCGTGACCGTTCCCTTCGCCTCGGCGGATCGGGACAACTCCAGGAACTTCATGGTGCCGGGCTCGACGAACACCACCCGCACGGTGAGGTTCGCCTTTCTCTCCTGACCCGTGAGGTGCCAGGAGAACCGATGTTCCTGGGCATTGAGCTCGAGATGACCCGTGCGGCCGAGTTTGATGTGGGGAAAGGGATCATCCGGCCCGGCAAGGAGAGCGGCGAGGAGCAGCCACGTGAAAATCATCATTCTAAGGAGTGTCGCCAGGGCGAAAATCCCTACCCCCGCTGACGAGCGTTACCATTATTGCCGGGCCTCGGGGAAGAGGGAAGAGGGAAGACGAGCGAGGGAGTAGGGAGAGGCGAAATCCGATGCTCGTTGACGTTGACGTCGTCCATCTGGGCGGGTTTCCCGCGATGGACGAAAGTCAAAAGCCGGGCACGGGCGCCGTGAGGGTAGAGGGAAACGAGCGAGGGAGTAGGGAGAGGCAAATCCCGGGGATGCCCGTTGACGTTGACGTCGTCGATCTGGGCGAGGTTTCCCGGGATGGACGAAAGTCAAAGACCGGGCACGGGCACGGGCACGTTCACGTTCACGGGAAGACCCGTTGCCGTTGCCGTTGCCGTTGCCGTTGACGTCACCGTCGCCGGGTCTTGATCTCTGTGACGGCTCCGCCGTCTTCTCGTCGCCACCTCTTCGCCGGGCTGACGCCCGGCGCTGTCACCTGAGCCGCCGCTGCGCGGCTCGCATCTCGTCATGATTTCCATTTCACCGCTTCGTTTCGCGGGACCCGCGCTCAAAACCCGGCAACGACAACCGGATTCGCCTCCCCCTACTCCCTCGCTCCTCTTCCCTCTCCCCTCACGGCGCGAGCCGCTCTCCACTCGGAGCCTACGGAAGCCTGAATCGAAGCGGCTCGAGCACGATGCGCCCCCTCGGCTGCTCGCCGCGCAGAAACCCGATCATCGTTTCGGCGATCTCCGGCGACGAGAGGAACAGGTCGTCGTCGTGTGAGCCGCCTTCGATCACTAGATGGCGGCCGTTGGGAAATCCGCGAAGGACGTCCACCGCATTCTCCGGCGGCGTCCTGGCATCGAGGGTTCCGCTGATGAAGAGCACCGGAACGTCCGCTTCGACGGGCGAGCGATAGTCGTCGCCCAGGTCGTCGACG
>DATLEX010000056.1:0-2440 GCA_035525045.1 Thermoanaerobaculia bacterium
AATCCGGATCCACCCGCTGGTCTGCGCCGCGTTCAATGCCGACTTCGACGGGGACCAGATGGCGGTGCACGTGCCGCTGTCGTTTGAGTCGCAGCTCGAGGCGCGGCTGCTGATGGTGTCATCGAACAACATCCTCAAGCCCTCCGACGGCCGCCCGGTGGCGGAGCCGTCGCAGGACATGGTGCTGGGCTGCTACTTTCTGACCAAGTACCCGGCGGGCTGCGTGGAGGAGTTCCGGAAGGCGGGCCCCGGGCGCGCGGAGGAGGTCCGGGCCCGGCTCTGGAAGGATGCCCGGTACTATGGCAGCATCGCAGAGCTGGAGATGGCCCTCATGGCGGGGTCCATCACCAACCACTCGGCGATCCACTTCTGGTTCATCCCGCCCCACGGCGCGGAGGACGCGACGCCGCGGTGGATCCGCACCACCGTCGGCCGGGTGCTGTTCAACAACATCCTTCCGGCCCGGGTGGTCGCGGTGCTCGGCTACCGCGATGACCTGATGAAAAAGCGGACCCTCTCCGAGCTGGTGCTCCAGAGCTACCGGCACGCCGGGCTTAAGGAGACGGTGGACTTCCTCGACCGGCTCAAGAAGTTTGGTTTCGAGTTCGCCACCAATGGCGGCATCTCGATCGGGGTCGAGGACCTCGAGATCCCGGCCGAGAAGCCGGTGCTCATTGAGGAGGCGGCCAAGCGCGTCGAGCGGTTCCAGCGCGCCTACAATACCGGACAGATCACCTTCGGGGAGCGCTACAACAAGGTGATCGACGCCTGGACCCACGCGAACAACGACGTGGCCGAGGCGATGATCAACCACATGCGCGTCTCACGCGGGGGCTTCAACCCGGTCTTCATGATGTTCGATTCGGGCTCCCGCGGCAGCCGCGACCAGATCCGGCAGCTCGCCGGGATGCGCGGCCTGATGGCCAAGCCGCAGAAGAAGCTCACCGGCGGCATCGGCGAGATCATCGAGAGCCCGATCCGTTCGAACTTCCGCGAAGGGCTCACGGTGCTCGAGTACTTCATCTCGACGCACGGCGCCCGGAAGGGCCTGGCCGACACGGCGCTCAAGACGGCCGACGCCGGCTACCTGACCCGCCGCCTCGTGGACGTGGCGCAGGATGTCACGATCACCGAAGAGGACTGCGGCACGATCCTGGGCCTCGAGATGGCCGCCCTGAAGGAGGGCGAGGACGTCATCGAGAGCCTCAAGGAGCGGGTGCTTGGCAACGTCGCGGGGGAAGACGTCTTCGATCCGCACGAGCTCGATGAGCATGGCGACCCGCGACTGCTGGTGCAGGCCGGCCAGCTGATCGACGAGGTGGCCTCCGACGCGATCGAGGACGCCGGCATCGACAAAATCAAGATCCGCTCGGTGCTGACCTGCGAATCGCGCCGCGGCGTCTGCCGCATGTGCTACGGCCGCAACCTCGCCACCATGGAGATGGTCGACATGGGCGAGGCGGTTGGCATCCTGGCCGCGCAGTCCATCGGGGAGCCGGGCACGCAGCTCACGCTGCGGACCTTCCACATCGGCGGGACGTCCTCGCGCATCGCGGAAGAGGCCGAGCGCCGCACCCGGCACGACGGCATCATCCGCTACACCGACGGACTCGAATGGGCCGACGTGCCGGTGGAATACGAAGATGGCACGACCGCGACGGTCCGCCTGGGCCTGACCCGCGAAGACGAATCGGCCACCGAGGAGACCAAGGAAGGGATCCTGGTGGTGGATGCGAACGACCCCAAGAAGGTCGTCAGCCGCTACCCGGTTCCCGAGGGCGCGCTCATCCTGGTCCGTGATGGCGATCGGGTCAGCAAGGGCGACGCCGAGCGCCGTCCCTCGGTGATTTATACCTGGGATCCGTACAACGATCCCAGCATCATCAAGCTCGACGGCGAGCTGCGGTGGAAGGACCTCGTGCCGGGCGTCACCCTGCGCGAGGAGCTCGACGAGGGCACCGGCCTCCGCTCGCTCGTCGTGACCCCGGACCCGGACCGGGAATTGCACCCCTCGGTGCTGGTCTACGCGCCGAACCGCAAGGATCCCCAGGAGTACACCTTGGCGGAGGGTTCGCGGATCATCCTCGGTTCGCCCGCCGACCTGGTGAGCCGCGCGATGGAGGTCCCCGAGACGGCCAATCCGTGGTCCTCGAAGTTCCAGGTCGAGGAGCGGCCGATCAACGAGGCCTGGCCGAGCAAGACCAAGAAGGAGAGCAAGGATAAGACCGTCTACCTCTCCGCCCCGGTCAGGGTCAGCAAGGGCGTGACGGTCACCAAGATCCCGCGGCAGGCGTACAAGACCCGCGACATCACCGGCGGCCTGCCGCGGGTGGCGGAGCTGTTCGAGGCGCGCCGGCCGAAGGATCCGGCCACCATGGCGGAGGTCGACGGCGTCGTGAAGTTCGGCGAGATCAAGCGCGGCAAGCGCGAGATCTACGTC
>DATLEX010000057.1:0-2938 GCA_035525045.1 Thermoanaerobaculia bacterium
TGATGCCAGGCGAAGGTCAAATTCCTCGCATTGCATCGGCCGATCTCCCCAGGCGAGCAGCGGATCGATCACCGGAAGGGCGGCCGTCCCCGGCCCCGCCGGAAGTGCTCGAAGGTAATCGGGCCTCTTCGCGATCAGGGCCGGCCGGCGGAACGACCAGCGGTGCGGCCTCAGGGCGATGTAGGCGAGCGCGCTGCGCATTTCCGGGTCGTGCCACATGCTGGTGATCCGGCGAGTGATCGTGGCCAGCGGGCCTGGTCTCATGTCTCTCCCGAAAACTCCGCCTGCCGCGCCAGCAAGCCGCCCAGCGGGCTGCCGGAGAGGGCGAGATCGAGGCCGCCGATCCACACCGCGGGCGGACGGAGCCTCAGTTCCGGGTGAAAGAGGCTCTCCGACCGGGAGATGCGGCCGGACGGAAAGACGGCGAGGAGCTCGTCGCGGATCGAATCGTCGAACCGGTCGAGATGGAGTCCGAGGGGAGTCCGTCCCCGCCGATGGTAGCGCTTGGCGGCGAGAGCGTAGAGGGCGCGGACCGCCGGTACGTCGCGAAGCCAGGCGACGTAGAACGCTCCGCCCGGCTTGAGAAGGCGCTTCATCCCGTGGAGAGCAAGCGCCCGTTCCGGTCCGGCCATGTGCTGCATCACCTGAACGCTCCAGGCGAGGTCCGCTACCGCCTCCCGCAGGGGAAGATCGAGAATGCTGGCCTGAACGCACAGGACGTTGGAATGCCGCTCGACCGGCATGAGCGTTCGACAGACACGCAGATTCGTCATCGAGAAATCAATGAGCACGAAACGGATGGTCGGATTCTCCGCGGAGAGATCGACCCAGTGCCATCCGAAACCACATCCGAGATCGACGATGATTCGCTCACCCGCGGCGGTGCGCGACGTCACTCGGGCCACTTGCTCGCGGGCGCGACGCAGCATCACTCCTCTCGAATGGTGCCGCGCGGCCTCGGCCACCGCAGCCCCGGGAGACCGGAAAAACGGTTCCGCGACCGCGTCGCGGAGATCGACTTCCTCTTTCTGGGCGAATGCCGGCCGGCAGCGGCTGTCGGCCAGAATGCCGTCAGCCACCTCGTGGAGGCGGCCGGCGTCGGCGAACAGCGCCTGCCAGGCGGAAGGGATTCCGGTCACGACTCACCTGCGCGAAGCGGGACTGCCGTCTCATCGACCGGCCGCGCCGGCTTCGCTCCGGCGACTCGAGCCTTCAATTCGTCGGCGATTCGAGAGGCGCTGCCCTCCGCCCGGTAGAAGAGGCGGAGCAGAACCTCCTGCTGGCGCTCGGCGTCGGGCAGCCACGGCCGCGGATCTCTCAGGTAGGCCGCAAGCGCCTCGCTCAGCGCATCGATCGTTCCAAACTGGGGAATGGCGACGACTTCGGCCAGCGCCGACCCGTTGAATCCGCTGGGAAGCCATTGCCAGACCGGCTTCCCGCGCAACAGGGCCTCCTCTGCGACCGTGGAGTACGTGAAGAGGATGAGGTCGCTGCCGTCAATATCGTCGTGAAGCGAGGAGTCGCTGATCGTCACGCTGCCCGCGATCCGCGCAAACCGCGGGTGAGTCTCGATTCTTCGAAAAGGATGGTTGCGGATCCGAAGCCCGTATCCGCCCGCCTTGCCGGCTGCCTTCACGACCGCCTCGACCATTTCGATCTCGCTGTGGATGTCCAGGCTCGAGACCATCAGAAGACGGAAGGGAGGCTCTTCCCTCACCTCGGCCGGCCGGCTCACGACCAATCCTTCATAGCGTGCAGAACCGGTCAGCAGAACGCTCGCCGGCGGATAGCCGCACTCTTCGAACAACTGCTTCCCGAACGTCCCCATGGCGAACACCACGTCGGGATGCGGGCAGACCGCTCCGTCGGGCTTGCCGGCCAGTTCCGATTGCGGATCGAGGTGCAGGAAGGTCTTGTCGCGCGAGTAACTGGCGTGCTGCATCGAGGCCAGCCTGGCCGCGCCCGCCCGCCGCATCCCGGCGTACTGCGCCCGGGAGTGAGGATAGTGCTCGAGAAAGGTGAGCAGCAGCCGAGGCTGAGCGGCACGGGCGGCCCGCTCCGTCGCGAGGGCGACGAGCTCGCAGTTCGGGATCGAGGCTCCCGAGAACCCCATCAGCAGGTCGTTCGCGAACAGCGGTTGCAGATCGGCGCTGCCATGTCGAAAGGCACGTCGAAACGAGCCCTTCCGATTCCAGCGCCAGTACGCGAGGAGGGGCCGGAGGTCCACGATTGCGCGCCAGACATCTCGCCGGTTCAGGAACGACTGGAGCATCAGCACACGGTCATCCGCCCCGGTCTGGGAGAGGATCGTCGGGAACGGTCTCCCCTCCATCCCCGGCTCGGCGTCGGGATCGAGCCAGGCCAGCCATCCCGTCTTCACACCGCGGTCTTCGAGCTCCGCCGGAAGCGCCTTGAAGTAGCGATCGGTCCACCCTCCTTCGCTGTCGCGGCGGAAACTCCAGTCGAGGAATCCCGCCAGCAGCACATCGGCACGGCGTCGCGGGCGAAGAGAATGTCGCTTGACGGCCTCGATTCTTCGCCGGCTTCCGAGCAGATACCGGACTCTCGAAGCCAGCCCCCGAAGGAGAATCATCGCCGGCGATTGAGTCTCCGCCGGGTCGAGGACGGTCACGTCGAACGCGGCGCTCAGCGCCCGGGAGACCGCCGGCGGACCGCCCACGATGACGATCCGCTTCATGCCGGCCGCCTCGGCCTGCTTCTGGATCGTGAGTGTGGCGACGATCCAGGCGTAAATCGGGCTGCTCTCAGAGTCCCGAAAGGACACCGGGTGATACCACCAGCGACTGACGAAGTGATGATCGAGCGCCTGTCGAAACGTGTTCCCCCCCTCGTCCTGTGAGGTCGACATTCGCACGACGGTTGCGACATAGACGCTCCGGGCCTCGGCCCGGAGGCCGCGGGACGACTCCCTGGCGGG
>DATLEX010000084.1:0-10867 GCA_035525045.1 Thermoanaerobaculia bacterium
AAGTGGTGCCAGCCCGGGCCGGAGATTAGACGTGTTGGAAAAGGAAAACGAAACCAGGTAACGCGCGGCGGACCTCGCCAAGCCGGGACATTTGGTGGAGCCGAACGGGATCGAACCGTCGACCTCCTGAATGCCATTCAGGCGCTCTCCCAACTGAGCTACGGCCCCACGAATCAGGTTGGCAAGGGGAACTAACGCCGCCGGGTCGTCAAAATTCCTCCCTGCGAAGGGCGCATTCTACAGGGAAGCGGCAGCAAATTGAATGTGTTAGCCTCGCCGTCATGGACGGTTCCGAAACGCAGCATCCCGCCATTCGCGGCCTCAAGACCGTCTGTCGCTGCAACAACATCAAGTTCAGGACCATCGAGCGCTGCATCCGCGAGGGGGCCTGGACGCTCAGTCAGGTCGCGGCGCGCACCACCGCGACCACCGGCCATTGCGGCGGGAGCTGCACGCCGGGCGTCCTGCAGATGCTCGCCGCCTTCGCGCCCAGGCATCTGGAGCGCGCCGCCGCTCCGCTCGATGCCTGGTGGGTTCGGAAGAAATGACCCGGAAGATCGACGTCTACCTCAAGCCGACGTGATCGAGCTGCCGGAAGGCCCTCGATTACCTGGACGGTAAGAACATCGAAATGGTGAAGCACGATCTGGCCAGGGAGCCCCCCTCGCGGAAGCTCCTCGAGCGCCTCCTCGACGAGTCTCACCTCGAGGACTTTCTCAACACCCGCAGTCCCGCCTACAAGGAGCGCAACCTCGGCGCCAGAAAGCTCACCAAGAAAGAGGCCATCGACCTCATGCTCGAAGAGCCCAACCTGATTCGCCGCCCCCTGGTCGTTTCCGGAACGAGAGCCGTCTTCGGCTTCAAACCCGGCGAGCTGGACGAGCTGACCCGCCGATGATGTCCCCCGCCGGCATGGCGCTGGCCGCGATCACGGTGATGCTCTGGCTGCTCTGGAGCGATTCGATCCGGGCCCGCAAGCCGGCGCCGCTGCTCTACGCCATCCGCGTGGCCCTCTTCCTCGTGGTCAGCGGCGTGCTGATCCTGAATCTGGTCCGCTATCCCGCCTTTTTCACGGGGACTACCCGGGTCCTGGTCCTCCTGGCGGTGCTGATCGGGCTACTGGGAGCGGTCTATTTTGGAAAGCGCCTGGCCCGCCGGGCATAGTTTGTGACCCGCATCGCCACCGCCGGAACCCGCCGCCACTACATTGAGCTTCGCCATGCGAGTCGCACGCCTCATTACCGCCGTCGCCCTCGCTGCCGTCGCAGCCGAGGGGGCGGTGTTCGTGGTCCCCTCCGACGAGGAGCTGGTCGCCGAGTCGGCCGCCATCGTGGTGGGTGTGGCCGGCGAGTCGCAGGCGCGGCGGCTGCCCGGCCGTCCCATCGAGACGGTGACCACGATCGAGGTGACGGAAGCGCTTCACGGCGCCATCGAAGGGGTGACCATCGAGGTGGTCTCCCTCGGCGGGGTTCTCGGGACCGAGGGGCTCCTGGTGCACGGGACGACGCGGTTCCACCGCGGCGAGCGCGTTCTTCTCTTCCTCGACCGCCGGCGTGAGGAATGGACCACGCGCGGGATGGCGGTCGGGAAGTTCGCCTTTTCGGGCGAACTTCTAGTTCGCGACTCCGGCGAGGTTTGCGGATATGGCCGCGACGGCAAGCCGCATCGCGAGCCCTACCGCGCCGCGGAGCCGTTCATCCGATACGTGGCGGCGACCGCGCGAGGGGAGCGCGTCGCGCCCGACTACATCGTGCAGGCGCCGCCGCGCGCGGCGGCCAATGCCGCGATGCAGCTTCAGTCCACGCCGGTCGGCACGTGGCTCATGACGCACGGCGGGCGACCGTTGCGATGGGAGAGTTTTTCGACGCCGGCCATCTTTCACAGCGGCGGAGTGCAGCCGAAGGCCGCCGGCGGCGGGCTCACCGCGGCGCGGCGCGGGATGGCCGCCTGGACGGATGACCCGGGGTCGAGCATCGTCTACCTCTACGGCGGCACGACCACGGCCCGGAGCGCGTTCCGCTCGGCGGACGGAGTCAACTCGATCCTCTTCAACGATCCGAGCGAGGAAGTCAGCCAGCAAGGCGTACTGGCGGTCGGCGGCGTGCACTTCTCGACGGCGACGGCGCACCGCTTCGGGAGCGAGGAGTTCCTGACCATCCTCGAGGCCGACATCGTCGTGCAGAACGACCTGGCGCTGCCGGGCGTCGCGGGCCCCGGTTTCGACCGCGTGCTCGCTCACGAGCTGGGGCACACGCTCGGCCTGCGTCACTCCGACGCGGGCCCGACGGGCGGCGTGGCCTCGATGACGGCGATCATGACCTCGACGATCGATTTTCACGGCGACCGCGTCGGGGCGACGCTGCAGGCGTGGGATCGCGATGCGGCCGCGGCCGCGTACGGCTCGAGCCACTTCGCGTCGTGCTCGGCTCCGGCCATCGCCTCCGAGCCGTCGTCGCTCGACCTGTCGGCCGGGCCGGTCACCCTCTCGGTGAGCGCAACGGGGACGGGCCCGCTCGAGTATCAGTGGTTCATCGGATCACGCGGCGATACCCGTTCGCCGATCGGCGGCGCCACCTCGCCGTCGGTGTCGGTTGAGCCGGCCGAGACCACCAGCTACTGGGTGCGCGTGACCGGCGTCTGCTCGCCTCCCGCCGACAGCGCCACGGCGACCGTGACGGTGAACGGCTGCCCGGCGGTGGTGATCTCCGGAGTGACCGCCAGCGCCACCATCATCCAGGGCCGCTCGCAGACGCTGTCGATCTCCGCGGAGAGCCTGAACCGGACGCTGACCTACCGGTGGTTCGCCGGCGAGCGGGGCGACAAGTCCGTCCCAGCCGGGACCGGACCGTCGATCGTCGTCGCGCCCGCCCACACCGTTCAATACTGGGCGGAGGTGAGCAATGACTGCGGCGCGACAGCCACGACGGAGGCGATCCTGATCGCCGTCTCGCCGTGCACCGCGCCGTCCATCGTGACGCAGCCGGCCCACGCGGACGCGGTGATGGGCGAGAGCGTCGCGCTGGCGGCAAACATCCGCGGATCGCAGCCGCTGGTCCTGCAGTGGTACGAGGGCCAGCCCGGCGACCTCAGCCGGCCGGTCCCGAGCGCCATCACGGCCTCGGTGGTCTCGCCGCGGATCCATGCCCCGACCGCCTTCTGGCTGCGCGCGCGCAACGAGTGCGGCGAGGTCCATACGTCGGCCGCGCAGGTGACGATCTACCCCTCGTGCATCTCTCCGGGGATCAAGGTCCAGCCGGCGGACGCGATGGTTTCGCCGGGCGGCAGCGCGATCCTCTCGGTCGACGCGGCCGGACCCTCTCTGACCTACCGCTGGTATCAGGGTCCGCTCTACGACTACTCGCACCCGGTGGGCGTGAACGCGCCGCAACTGGTGACGCCGCCGGTGACCGAGCCGACGCAGTTCTGGGTCGACATCCGCAACCCGTGCGGCGGGGTGAGCAGCACGGTGGCCACGGTGACGCCGAGTCTGGCCCGGCGCCGGGGCGCCGGGCGCTGAGAATCACCGCCTACGTGCCGATCCAGCGGTCGATCCACTCCCACACCTGCTGGTAGAAGAAGCGGCTGTTCTCGCCGCTCAGGATCCAGTGGTTCTCCTCGGGCCACACCAGCAGTTTGCTCGGGACGCGCTGTCGCTGGAGCACCGACCAGTTCTCGAGCGTCTGGTTGAGGGGGACGCGGTAGTCCTTCTCGCCGACCGAGAGGAGCATCGGGGTCTTGAAGTTGGCAGCGTAGCGGATCGGATTCTGCTCGCGCCAGACGGCGCCCTGTTCCCACACCGGGCCGCCGGCCATCAGCTCGCGGTGGTAGATCGTGTCGCTCGTTCCCCACTGCGACTCCATGTTGATCAGGCCGGCGTGGCTGATGAGCGCCTTGTAGCGCGTGGTGGTGGCCTGCAGCCAGTTCGCCAGGTGGCCGCCGTAGCTGGCCCCGCCGGCGACCTGGCGTGAGCCGTCGATGAAGGGGAAGCGCCGGATGGCCTCGTCGGCGCCCTGATTGATGTCGTCGGCCGGGCCTCGCAGGGGGTCGCCGCCGATGCTCCGCGCGAAGGCCTCGCCGAATCCGGTCGAGCCGCGGTAGTTCGTCATCAGCATGACGTAACCCGGCCTGCCGAGGAGGTGGTAGTTCCAGCGGAGCGAGATCTGGTCGCGCCACATGTTGAACGGGCCGCCGTGCATCAGGACGAACACCGGGTACTTCCTCTTCGGGTCGAAGCCCGGCGGCAGCACGATCATGTTGTGGACCCGCTGGCCGTCCTTGTTCGTGAACCAGAAGTGCCGCGGCGGCTGCCAGTCGATGGCCGCGGCGCTGGCCACGTTGAAGTCGGTGAGGTTGCGGCGGGTCCGGCGCGCCGGATCGATGCGCACGACCTCGGCCGGATCGACCGAGCTTCCCCACAGCCCCACCATGACCAGGCCCGGAGCTCGCGAGGCAATCTCGAGATTCGTATACACCCCTCGCTCCGGCTCGACGGCCAGCGATGGCGTGCCGCCCGTGGCCGGCACCGAGTAGATCTTCTCCAGCCCGGCATCTTCGGCGGTGAAGTAGATCGTCCGGCTGTCGGCGGTGACGGCGTAGCTGCCGATGCCGCGGTCGAAGGGTGGCCCGGTCAAAAGGCGCCGGTTGCGCATCGAAGGCCAGTCGTACGCCACCAGCCGGGTGAGGTTGTAGATCTGGCCGTTGTTGGGATTGAACGTGGCGTAGAGCGTGCGGCCGTCGGGGCTGAATGTCAGGTTCCCGTAGCTCCCGTCGCCGCCTGCGATCGACTCCGGCTCGCCCCCGTCGGTCTTGACGCGATAGAGCTGATTCGAGACCTGGGAGTAGGCTGCGGCGTTGCGCTGCGTCGTGGCGGCGAAGACCACCCACTGCCCGTCCGGCGACCAGGCCGCGGTGATCGACTCACCGGCGTTTCCGAGCTGGCCGCTGAATCCGGGCCCGGCGATCAGCTTCGTTCCCGCCAGCAGACTTCTCGCGTTTCCGTCGGGGAGAGGCTGCACGAAGAGCTGCGGCTGACGCTCGGGTTCGAGCCAGCGGTCCCAGTTCCGGATCGGGAAGGACTCGTAGACGCGGACGCTCGTCTTCCGCTCCTTCGCCTCCCTGGCCGCCTTCTTGTTCGCCTCGTCGTCACTTGCGCCGCGGAAGGCGCTGCTCACGAAGAGGAGGGCGCCGCCGTCGGGGCGGAACTGCGGGCTGCGCGCGCCCGTGGAGAGCGAGGTCACGCGCCGCGCCTCCCCGCCGCCGGCGATGTCGAGAACGTAGATCTGCGCCTGATCGTCTCCCTCACGCCTGGCCGAGAAGGCGATGCGCCGGCTGTCGGGCGACCAGGTGGCGCCGCTCTCGGAGGCCTTGGTGAAGGTGATCTGGCGCGGCTTCGCCCCGGCGTCGGCCGGGGCCAGCCAGAGGTCGGACGTCTGGTCCTTCTCGTCGTAGGCGGGGTCCGTCATCGAGAACACCACCCATCGGCCGTCGGGACTCGGGACGGGCGGGCCGACGCGCTTCATCGCCCACATGGCTTCGTGCGTCAGCGCCGGTTTCTCGGCGGCGGCTGCGCTCGCC
This sequence comes from Thermoanaerobaculia bacterium, assembly GCA_035525045.1. Classification (GTDB taxonomy): domain Bacteria; phylum Acidobacteriota; class Thermoanaerobaculia; order Gp7-AA8; family Gp7-AA8; genus DATLEX01. Next base: position 5,575 of record DATLEX010000084.1, read on the forward strand.
GCGACGAACAGGATGAGAAGGATGCGGAGAAGGGGCTTGGTCATGGTCACTCGGCACTCGTTTACATGGACGCCGCGGCCGCCGCCGGCGCGGTGCTGAGGAACGGCTCGCCGCCGGTGATCTCGATCTCCGCGGCGGGGCGCCCCTGGTCGTCGGCCTCGGTCTTCATGATCTGCAGGAGCGCAGGAGAGCCGGCCACGGTCAGCGCCGTCGCGAAGGCGGTGCAGCGACCGTCGCGCTGCGGCGCCGACCCGATCACGAGGTCCACCGTGAACGCCGCTCTGGGGTTCGCCGCGGGGCAGATGGAGAACGACGCGCCGCGGTGCGGGAAGCCCTGCTCCTCCGGAATCGGCCTGACCAGCTTCCGGGCCGCGGGAGCGAGCTGCGCGGAGAAGGTGATCACCACGGCCTCGCCCTCACGGGTGATCTTCGTCGCCTTCGCTCCCTTCAGCGCGCCGGCCCGAAGAAGCCGGGCGAACTGTTTCGACGCCTGCGGCGCGGTGTCGTGCGCGAGCCGCACGACGAAGTCGCCCGCGCTGGTCCTGACCAGCGCGCCGTCGTTCGGCACCAGGTCCTCCATGTTCGCGGTCCGCTCGACCAGGTCCGCGGGCTTCGGCTTCACGAACTGCACGTCGGCCAGGCCGAGGAACACCGAGGCCATCGAGTCGTGCATCTCCTCGGTCGTGTTGTTGTACACCGAGATCAGCTCGTACTGGTGGTCCTTGTACAGCGGCACGCCGTCCCTGCTCAGGAACGTGTCGACGTGATCGAGGCCGACCCGGTCTTTCGGATTCTTCGCCTTCGCCGTGAAGATGACCTTGCCGGTCGTGACGTCGCGGAGCGTGAGCGACTCGGCGAAGGGATGGAGGTGGACGGCGGCGTAGTGCAGCTTCGTGTCGAACGGCAGGCCCATGAACCAGGTCACGTCGGAATGGTTCACCTGGCGCCCCGGCGGCACGACCCAGTGGCCGGTCATCTTCCGCCCCGTCGGGTCGACGTAGTCGCTGCCCATCCCGGCCGCGTTCGGCGCTCGCGCCAGCATCAGGCACGACGCGCCGTGCTGGCCCGTCGTCAGGTCAGCCGCCGGCGGCAGGATCGCCAGCGGGTTCTCGTCGAGGATGACCAGCCCCGACGCGCCAAGGTTCATCAGCGGCTTGATGGGACGTTTCAGGTCGCGGTCGCGGATGTAGTCGAAGGTCACGCGATGGCGGACCTTCAGGTTCGGCTCCTCGATGTTGTGGTTCAGCACCTGCGTGTAGACCAGCAGCTGCTCGTTCGAGGCCACCGGAAAGCCGAAACCGTCGGGCACGCGCGTGTCGGTGATGCCCTGCGACAGCGTCACGAGCCGGGGAGCGACCGCCCGCTGGAGGCCGAAGAGCGCCCGGTGGCGCTCCGGCTCGAGGTCGACGTTCACGTGGCACATCAGCTCGGGGAGCTGCGGCGTGGTGCCGTCCTCCTCGACCATCTCCGTCCTCACGCCGGTGATCCAGAGCAGCTCCGGAGCACCGTCCAGGAGCTGGACCTTCCTGAGGCTCGCCGGACCCTCCATCGACCGGTACTTCTTGCCGATCGTGTAGACGTCGGAGAGGAACTGATATTGCCGCACGGGAAGGTCGGCGGCGACGGCGGCCGCGGCAGAGAACATCGTCACGAGAAGAAGAAGCAACCGGTTCATGGCCCTCAAGAATAGCAAAGGGAGACGCCGTCATTCCGGGTCCGGCCGCGACTTGCGGATCAGCATCACGCCGAGCACCGCGCCGCAGAAGTCGAAGCCGATGTCTGCCAGCGACCCGGTCCGGGTGGCCGAGGTCGCCTGGTGCAGCTCGTCGATGGCCGCAACCGCCGTCGCCAGCAGCACCGCTGCCACCACGCAGATGGGCCGCCGCCCCGGCCGGCCGCCGCGGATGGCCCGGAGGTTGAGCGCTCCCAGAATCGCGTAGGCCACCACGTGAGCCCCCTTCCGCAGCGTGTAATGAATGTAGAAGAGCGCGTCGGGGCGGAGGTCGCCGAAGAGGAGGACGAGCCAGCCCGCGGTCGTCCCCGAGCCCCCTCCCTCACCGCTGAAGCTGAGAATTACCGCCGCCCAGAGGATGGCCGGCAACCAATAACGGAATGGTTCCGCTCGCATGGTGACCGTGAGGGATCATATAATTGAAGGTTCCATGACAGGTGAGCCGCGTAGCGTGCGGGTGACGGTGTATCAGCCGAACGTCGCGCCGGTGAGGATGTCGCTGCCGGTGCAGACGATTACGCTCGGCCGGGCCTCCGACTGCACGATCCCCATCCGCGACAAATTCCTCTCCAGGAGGCACGCGGAGATCGTCTACTCCGAGGGTCGATGGGAGGTCCGCGACTGCGGCAGCGTCAACGGGACGGTGGTCAATGGGACGAAGCTGTTGGCGCCGGCGCCGCTCAGGCCGGGCGACCGCATCGTCCTCGGCGACAGCGAGGTCATCTTCGAGGAGAGCGCGAGCGAACCCCCCTCGCTACTGATCCCGGTCGACAGCGACTCGCACGCGAAGAGCCTGGCCATCCCGATGCGGGAGATGATCGACGAGCGCGGCCGGGAGCGGATCGGCGTCCTGGCCTCGCTGGCCGTGCAGTTCATCGAGGACCGGCCGATGACGGAGCTGTTCGAGTTCATACTCGACCGGGTGGTGGCGCTGCTCCGTCCTTCCCGCGCCGCCCTGGCCCTGCTGGGAGCGGACGGCAAGAGCTTCGACAACGTGCGCATCCGGCGCAGCGACTCGAGCGACTCGCTCGATCTGGTCATCAGCCGGACCCTGCTCGGCGAGGTGGTGGAAGAGCGCAACGTGGTCTCGTTCGTCGACACGGCGCATGACGAGAAGCTGGCCCGCGCGGAGTCGATCGTCCGGCAGCAGATCCGCTCGGCCGTCTGCGCGCCGCTGGTCGTCGGCGATGCCGTCCTCGGCGTTCTCTACCTCGATTTCCTCGCCAACCGTGGCAGCGTCACGCAGGAGGACATCCGCCTCATCGCCCAGATCGCCCGGCTCGCGGGGGCGAAGCTCGAGACCACGCGCCTGCGGGAAGAGGCGATCGCCAAGGCGCTGATCGACGAGGAGCTGCGGACCGCGTACACGATCCAGAGCCGGCTCCTGCCGCGGGACCTGCCGTCGATCACCGGCTACACCTTCGCCGGCGCGAACCGGCCGTGCAAGACCGTCAGCGGCGACTACTTCGACGTGATCGTCCGCCCCGGCAATCGCATCTATTTCATCGTCGCCGACGTGAGCGGGAAGGGGATCGCCGCGGCCCTGGTCATGTCCAGCCTGGCCACGGCGTTCAACATCTTCACGCAACGCGATCCCACCCCGGCCGATCTGGTGCGCGACCTGAACCTGACCCTGGCTCCGAAGACCTCGCCGTCGAAGTTCGCCACGCTGGTGGCCGGCGTGCTCGATCCCGTGACCGGCGTCATCGAGTACGCAAACGCCGGGCACGTCCCGCCGCTGGTCATCTCCGCCGGTTCCGTCCAGGAGCTGAGGAGCAGCGATCTGGTGATCGGGCTCTTCGCCTCCGCCCAGTACCGCACGCAGACCATGCGGCTCGGACCGGGCGAGTCACTGGTGCTCTTCACCGACGGCGTGACCGAGGCGGAGAACGAGCGCGAGGAGGAGCTCGGCCTCCCGGCCGTGGCCGAGATGCTCCGGTCCTTCCATCAGCAGCCCGCCAGCGCGATCGTCGAGAAGATCGAATCGTTCGTCCAGAGTTTCATCGGAGACGCGACCTGCGGAGACGACGTGACGCTTCTGGCCATCAGCCGCGGGTAGTCCTATGTCATCCCGAGCTGGTTAACGGCGCCGGGCGCCGGTGAAGCGGAGATGAACCGCAGAGCCTTCTCCCCCGCCTTGGGCGGGGGAGAAGGTGGCCCTCACCCGGCGCTTCGCGCCACCCTCTCCCGCAAGCGGGAGAGGGTACAGCTGGCGAACCGCGCCGTCGGCAAGGGGGTCCTTCGCCGTCTTCGCGGCTCAGGATGACACCCCTCACATTCCGCTGCCGGTGTGGCAATCGGCGCAGTTCATCTCTCTGAGGTCGCCGAGATCGACCGGGTGCTGGAACTCGGCGTCGGGGGCTTCGACCATCATCACGCCGGCCTCGGCCTGGCCGAGGACGTCGTGGCAGATGCGGCACTCCCTGGTGATCCGCTTTCCTTCGCTGCTGACGAGCTGGTCGTTGTGGCAGCGGAAGCAGCCCTCCGAGTAGAAGTGTCCGATGTTGTTCGGGTGCGTCCGCCAGTCCGCCTTCATCTCCGGGAAGCGGATGGTCTGGAAGACCTGCTTGAGGTGCGTGACCGAGCGGTCGATCTCGCCCTTGCGCGACACGACGAGCTCCGGGTACTCCGCCGCGTAGTAGGCGTGGATCTCCGAGTCGATGGCCCGCATCGCCTCGGCCGTGGTTGCGTAGTCCTTCGAGAGCACCTCCACGGCTTTCGACTTCATGTAGGGGAGCGTCCGGCTGACCTTGTTCGCCAGCATGGCCTGATCGACGGCGCGGTCGGGGGGCTCATAGATGTGCGCAGGACGGTTGTGGCAGTCGACGCAGTCCATCGTCCGCCGTGGCGCGGCGGCGATCTGCTCGGGCGTCATCTCCGTGTAGTCCTCGAGCCTATACTCGGTGTTCTCGCCGGTGCGGCGGTTGCGGATGCGCACCCACGGGATCTGCTGGCGCTGCTGGTCCGCAGCCACGTACGTGATCTCGTTGTCGATGTTCATGTGCCAGTGAATGCCGGCCGTGAGGCCGGTGGTGGGACTCCCGCCCCCGGTCTTGATGAGCATCCTGGTCTCGCGGGGCGTGTTGGCCTCGTCGTAGCCGAAGTGGTTGAACACCTTGAGCTGCGCCCCCCAGAACTTGTCCGGCCAGTGGCACTGCTCGCAGGTCTCCTGGGCCGGGCGGAGGTTCTCCACCGGGGTGGGGATCGGACGCGGATAATTGTTGGCGATCGTGGCGTAAACCTGGTACGCGCCGGAGAGTTTCGACTTCACGAACCAGGTGGCTCCCGAGCCGATGTGACAGTTCACGCATCCGACGCGTGCGTGTGGCGAGGCCTGATAGGCCGTGTACTGCGGGCGCATGACGCTGTGGCACATCGTTCCGCAGAAGGCGTCGGAATCGGTGTAGTGGTAGGCCTTGTAGCTTCCGGCGAGGCTCACCATGACGAAGATGGTCAGCGCGGCGACGGAGATGAGAAAGATTTTCCGCGTCCGTGGCACGTTGAGGTCGAGTTGGGGGTACTCCGGCACGTCGTCGGGAGCGGCGCGCCGCCGGCGGCGGC
>DATLEX010000092.1:0-6069 GCA_035525045.1 Thermoanaerobaculia bacterium
GCGCCGGCCTGGAAGTTGTTGTCCCGCACCAGCCGGTCGAACTGCTCGAACTGCTCGGCGGTCTCGAAGTCCGTCCCCCGCAGGCCGCCGTGCGTCCGCTGCCAGGCCAGAATGGCGCGGGTGAAGAGCTTCCTGCCGATCAGAAATGCCGGCTCGATGGAGAAGTTACTGCGGTTGTTCGGCAGGCCAAGCACTCTCTCCACGAAGGCGTAGGTATAGCGCTGCTGGACGGAGAATCGCGGGGAGATCATGTCCAGGCGCTGCCCCGCCGCCAGGCCCACTCGCAGTTCCGTCAGGTTGCGCCCGAGGACGGCCTCGCCGAAATAGTTGTAATCGTGAGTCGGAATCCCGATCGACACGAACGGCGTCACGGCGAAGGGACCACTGACGACGTTGTAGCGGGCCGTCGCGCCGAAGTCCTGCCAGCCGTGGTTCCAGCAGCGGCATTCATCGAGCGGCAGCCCGGAGAAGCTCGGCTCCGGCCCGAGGTACTTGGCAAAGATGTACGGCACGCCGGCGGAGACCGAGAAGCGATCGGTGAACGCGTAGTCGAGCTCGAACAGGATGCCCCGGCTCAGACTGTCGTACCCCTCCAGCAGCGAGCCGTCCGTAAGCCGGTGACCGGTGTTCTCGATCGTCTGGTACACGACACTGATCGCGCCGGTACCGGCAGGCGGCACCCAGGCCTGGGCCAGCGCCACTGTGGTCGTGAAGAATGCGGCGGCGATCACCACTCCTGAGCTCAAGCGGCCTTTCCTGGCCCTCATTTTTCTGACTTCGACTGCTTCTGCTTGAGCACCACGGCGTCGTCGATCACTTCCAGGAAAGCCTCCGCCTTCGTGGGAGCCCTCAGCAGAAGGCGATACTCCTTCCTGGCCTCCGCCAGCTCCTTCCGCGAGGCGTTATAGAGGACGGGGAGGACGAGCGGCGACCCTGCCCTGCCCTGCAGGCGGGCTCGAATGGCCTGACCCTCGGCGAGATCGGCAACGATCAGGTCCCACTCCTTCTCACGGAGCGCACTCTCCAGCTCGGCAGCAGTGGTCACCGAAGTCGGCTGATACCCGGCCTTGCGAAGCGTGCTCTCGAAGGCGACGTTGCTCAGAGCACTCGGAAGCCCCGTTGCGGGATTGGCATACAGCAGAATGGAAGCCGCCGGGCGGGCGATGGGAGGCCGTTGAAAACGTGTGCCGCGGCTGACCACGAGGAACTTGTCGCCACATGCCAGAACGTCCGTGCCGGCGCCAGCGACGAGCAGGGCGACGACGTACCACTGTTTCTTCATCACAGGCTCCAGGATCAAGCTAATGCCGCCTTTCGGGGGTGTCAAGGCGCGTGGGACGCGGCGCATCGTCAGGGGAGTCCGACCCGCGCCACGGCGGCCTGGAATCGGGAATCGTTCCGGATGCTGTCCCAGGCTCGATCGACGTTCAGGAACACCAGGCCGGGGGAGCGGTCGACGAAGGCGGCATCGAGATGGCGAAAGGCCTCGTCGGCGTGGCCGAGCTGCGCATGGGCTCGGGCGAAATCGAGCGGCGACACGTAGTCGAGGGCGGCGTGGGCAGTGAGGGCCTCCAGTTGCAGCTCGACCCACCGACGTTCAAGGGCCCGGTATCCCTCCTCGCCGCGCGCGGTGGCCAGGATCTCGTCGAGGGAACTGTCTCCCGCGGCGCCATGAGCCTGGCGCCGGGCCTCGATGGCCTCGTCGAACCGGCTCTGGCGGCGCAGCGCCTCGGCCAGTCCGAAGTAACCGTTCGGATCGTTCGGGTCGGCCTGAATGGCCTTCTCATACAGAGCGACGGCCGCGTCGAGCCGGCCGGTGTCGGCGAGGTAATCGGCTTCGAGCCTGGTGAAGTCGGGGCTGAGGCGGTCGAGCTCGCGCATCCTGCGCGTCAGATGCAGCGCTTCGTCGGGCCGGCCGAGGGCCCATCGCTCGAGGGCGAAGGCGCGGATCCACGTTGGGTCGATCTCCCCGGGACGGGCTTGCAGGACGGTCATTCGTTCGTGCTCGGCGCCGGCCCAATCCCAGTCGAAAAAGAACGCCTGGGCATGCGCCAGGACATGCGCGGCCGGCAGGCCCGGCTCGAGCTCCAGGGCCCTGCGCATGTAGCGGTTGTTCTGCGGCCAGGCATCCGTGGGGCGCTCCAGTCCATCGACGGCCATCATCGCGTAGGTCCCGCCGAGAAAGGCGTAGGCATCGGCGAATTCCGGATCCCTGACCAGGACGCGTTGCAGCACCTGCCGGACGATGAAGTAGTCGTCGCCGGTTGCGCGCCGCTGGAGATACCTCGCCTGGAGGTAGAGATCGTACGCTTCGGGGTCGGTGGTAGGAGTGCGAGCGAGCTGGCGCCGGTCGTCGCCGGTCAGGCGGAGGCGAAGGCCCTCGTCGATGATGGCGCCGGCGATCTCATCCTGCAGGCTGAGGATATCGCTGGCCGCGCGCTGGTACCTGTTCCGCCACAACTGCGCGCCGCTCCCGACGTCGAGCAGTTCGACGTCGATGGTGAGCTGCCCTCCCTGCCGCGCCACCGTCCCGGCCAGCACCGTGCCGACGCCGAGCTGACGTCCCGCTTCGCGGGGGCTGACGTCGGTTCTCCCCTTGAAGTGGAACACGGCGCGGGAAGGGGTCACCTCCAGCGATCGCAGGCGCGAGATGTGAGCGATCAGACTGTCGGTGATGCCGTCGCACAGGTAGTCGATGGTCCGATCGTCGAGGGCGTTCACCAGCGGCAGCACGGCCAGCGAGCGGGTCTCCGTCCCGGCCGGCCACCATCGCCAGGCGCTGATCCCCGCGGCGAGGGCGGCGACCGTGACGGCGGCCAGCCAGACGGCGCGGCGCCGGGAGAGCTCGAGACGGAAGGTTGGAGAGGGCGTGGATGGAAGCCGCTTCGGCGCCGGCAGGGAGTCCGTTTGTGCCTCCGCTGCCGCGAGCGCCACCCGCACCTCGCTGCCGCGCCCGTATCTTCGCTCCGGCTCCTTCTCCAGGCAACGCTCGACGACGGCTTGCAGCCACGGCGGCACCCTCGTCTCCAGCGACGGCGGCGCCGTGTTGAGAATCGCGGCGCTCAGCTCGAACGAAGTCTGGCCTCGGAACGGCCGGCTGCCGGCGGCCAGCTCGTAGAGCATGACGCCAAGCGCCCAGACGTCGCTGCGGGCCTCGGCCGGCTTCCCGCGGAGCTGCTCGGGGGACATGTAGGCAAGCGTCCCCACCACCGTTCCCGCTTCGGTGAGCGAGGTCTGCACCTGGCTGGTCTCTCCCACTTCTTCGCCGGCCTGGCGCCTGGCCAGGCCGAAGTCGAGCACCTTCACGCGGCCATCGGGTGAGACGATCACGTTCGAGCTCTTCAGGTCGCGATGCACGATGCCGCGATCGTGCGCATGAGCCAGGGCGCCGGCGAGCTGGACTCCGTACTGCAGCACCTCGGCGGCGGGCAGCCCTTCCGGCCTCACCAGCGCACTGAGTGGGTGGCCCTCGATCAGTTCCATGGCGATGTAGGCCTGACCCTCCGCCTCCCCCACCTCGTACACGGTGCAGATGTGCGGGTGATTGAGGGCCGCCGCAGCCCGCGCTTCGCGCAGCAGCCGCACACGGGCGGCCTGATCGTCGAGCCTCTCCACCGGGAGCACCTTGATGGCGACGTCGCGATCGAGCTGCTCGTCATGCGCGCGGTACACCTCGCCCATCCCGCCGGCGCCGAGCCTGTCGATGATCTGGTAATGCGCGAGACGCCGGCCGAACGAGGGCCACGCCGCCGGCGTCCGGCGGACCACGGTGACCTCGGTCGTCAGGTGCGTCTCGACCTCGCGCCGCAACGTCTCGTCCCCGGCACAGGCGTCGGCGACAAACCGCTCCCGCTCGTGCGCGTCCCGCGACAGCGCGGCGTCGACGATGCTCGAAATCTGGTGCGAGCGATCCATCGTGAATGAGCGTTGCGCCGATTCTACCGCGACGAGATGCGCGGTCCCGGGCCCGGGGCTTTGATGGCTTCCAACCAGCGCGAGACGACGCTGCTGTGGACCGCGCCACCGGCCAGCCCGTGGCGAACGCGATCGTCTGGCAGGATCGCCGCGCGGCGGCGCTTTGCGGTCGGGGCTAGTCCGGAACCGAGGCGCCGAGAACGCGCTGCTGGGGGGGGCTGATATTCGCCCCCTGCTGCACCCCTCTCTGAACCTGAGCGCGGCTCCCGACTCTTGACCGATGGAATCTCGCCTCTCGATGTAAGATTCGGGGCTCGTACACGGATCCACCGGTCCATCGTCCCCGATGCTTTGTCAGGAGGTTTCATGCGTAGAGTCCTCGTCCCTCTCCTCCTCGTCCTCGTCGCCATTCCCCTCGCCGCGCAGAGCCCGCCGTGGGTGCGGCATCCCGGGATGCGATTGCCCGGACAGATCGTGCGCGACGCGAACGGGATCGCCCACATCCGCGCCTTCACCGATCACGACGCCGTGTTCCTCAACGGCTGGGTCCACGCACAGGACCGGCTGTTCCAGATGGATGAGAATCGGAGGACCGCCAACGGCACGCTGGCCGAGCTGTTCGGCACTGCGGCGCTGCCGACCGACGTCCAGCTCCGCACCCTCGGCCTCCGCCGGGCGGCCGGGCTCTCCCAGCTCGAGTCCTCCCCGCGGGCGAACCAGCTCCTGGCCGCCTATGCCGCCGGCGTGAACGCCTGGGTGGCTGCCAATCCCCTCCCGGCGGAATACGGCGCGCTCGAGCTCACGCGCTTCGATCCCTGGACCGCGCTCGACTCCATCGCCGTGGCGAAGCTTCTCGCCTTCGGGCTCTCCTTCACCCTCGACATCGAGAACACCATCGCCCTCCTCACCTACCAGCAGGCGGGGCAGATCGTCGGCTTCAACGGCGCGGCGCTCTTCTTCGAGGACCTCTTCCGCTCCGCGCCCTTCGACCCCGCCTCGACCGTGCCCGACGCGACGGCGGCCGGCGGCGGGCCGGCGGCCGCGCCGGAGACGGCCGGCATCCGGGACTGGAGTGCCATCGACGAGGCGGTGGCCCAGATCAGGCCGGAGACCGTCGCGCTGATGAAGAAGTACACCGCGGACCTCCGGCAGATCGCCTTCTTCGATCGCATCCTCGATCCGGAGCTCCGCGGGGCCTCGAACGAGTGGGCCATCGCCGGCAGGCACACCACCACCGGCAATCCGATGATCGCCAACGACCCGCACCTCGCCCTGCGCATGCCGGCGACCTTCTACCCGATCGGTCTGCGCGGGGACAGGCTTCACGCCGTCGGGATGGGTTTCCCCGGCGTCCCGCTGGTGGTGCACGGGCACACCGACCGGATCGCCTGGGGGAGCACGGTGAACCCGATGGACGTCACCGACGTCTACCAGGAGCAGGTCGTCCCCGACTCGACCTCGCCGTCGGGCTTCTCCTCGATCTACCAGGGGCAGCGCGAGCCGCTGACCCCCATCCCGGAGTCGTATCGCGCCAACGTCCCCGGCAACGGCACGCCGGACGACCTAAGGGCCATTCCTCCCAGCGCCTCGATTCCGCAGGCCACGCTGATCGTCGGGCGCCGCAACGCGCCGATCATCTCGCTCGACTTCTCCACCGGCGCCGCCATCAGCGTGCAGTACATCGGGCACGGGCCGACGCGCGAGTTCGAGACCTTCCTCATCTGGAACGAGGCCCGGAACCTCGACGACTTCCAGCGCGGGCTGGAGTTCTTCGACGTCGGCTCGCAGAACTGGATCTACACCGACGCCGACGGGAACATCGCCTACTTCACCAGCGGCGAGATGCCCCTCCGAACCGACCTGCAGGCCGGCAGCGTCGCCGGGCTCCCCCCCTACTTCCTGCGCAACGGGATCACCGGGGAGAACGACTGGATCCGCATCGCCGCCCGTCCCGCGAACCAGGCCTCGCCCTACCAGATCCTCCCGGCCGCGGAGATGCCGCACGTGATCAACCCCGCCGGCGGATGGATCGTCAACGCCAACAACGATCCGGCCGGGACCACGCTCGACAACAACCCTCTCAATCAGCTCCGCCCCGGCGGCGGGATCTTCTATCTCAGCCCCGGTTACTCAGGCTTCCGCGCCGGGCGGATC
>DATLEX010000104.1:0-4347 GCA_035525045.1 Thermoanaerobaculia bacterium
TCTCCGCGCGCCTGGCGACTCCGCTCACGGCCCACCGCATCGGACGGGGCATGGCCACGCTGCTCCGGCTCCGCGACCGCGACTTTCCACGCGGCGAGGTCCTCGAAGTCGTGCGCAGCGGGCTGAAGCTCCAGACGCGCATCAACGCCGACAAGGCCGACGCGGAGACGCGGCAGGCGCTGATCGCCGGCGGGCCCAGCACGGCCCTCGAGCACCGCGCCGGCAGATCCGTCGTCCTGGCCGACTACGTCGCCCTGGTCGGCGAGCTGGAAGCGCTCACCGAGCGGATCGACGCCGCCTTCCTTCTCCGGACCATCGATCTCTTCCGCATCGACGACGCCGGCGATCTCGCCGCGGTGCAGGCCATCGAGGAGATCGCGCAGATGTTCGTCAGGGCCGGGCGCTGGAAACGCCCGCTCGAAGTGCACGCGGTGCTCGACGCCGTCGAGCAGGCGGCCATCGAGCCGCGGGCGCCCGCCGCCGCGGAGCCGGTCGTGTGGATGGGCGACGTGATGCGACTCCGCGGCCGGACCTTCGATCACCTCTACGCCGTCCGGATGCAGGACGACGTCCTGCCGCAGCGCCGCACCGAGGATCCCCTCCTTCCCGACTCCGACCGGCGGCTCCTCGGCGTCCGCGAGATCGGCGACGGCCGCGACGAGGAGGCGCTGCTCTTCGATCTGATGCGGGGAGCCGTCGCCACGCACTTCAGCTACGCGGCCAGCGACGGCTTCGGCAAGCCGCTCCGCCCATCCCAGACGTTGAAGGCCTTCGCCATCACCCAGGTCCCGGAGGAGAAGAGCGGGATCCTGAAACGCTTCTCAGCCTTCGCCAGAACCCGTGCCGCGATGCCGCCGCCGCCCGCGGAGCGCCGGGCAGGGTCCCCCGCACTCCAGCGCGCCCTGCAACTGTTCGTACGCGCCGGCGCCGGCGGCGTGTTCGACGGGTACGTCGACACGCCGCTGCTTCGCCAGCGCACCACCGCGGCCCTGCAGTCGATCTCCCCCACGCAGCTCGAGGACTTCGGCGAGTGCCCGCAGAAGTTCCTGCTCAAGCACATCCTCGGCGTCCGTGCGGTCGATGATCCCGACCGCGAGGTGCAGATCAACCACCGCGAGAAGGGCGTCCTCGACCACGCCGTGCTGGAGCGGTTCTATCGGGCCACAGACCCCGGCGAGATCCGCGGCTCCGCGGGCGAGCTGCCGCGGCTGCCCGCCAACCTCGCCGAGCGGCTCGAACAGATCATCGACGAGGAGTTCGACGCGATCGAGCAGCGCCTCCCTCCCTCGAACCGTTCCATGCGCGAGATGGAGCGCCGGGCCACCAAGCGCCTCCTGCGCGAGTTCGTCGCCGCCGACCTGGCCGACCTGATCGAACGCGACCTTCTCCCCGCGCACTTCGAGTACCGCTTCGGGTCGAAGCACCGGCGCCATGAGCCCGATCATCCCGAGCCGTTCATCATCGAGACCGACGGCGTCCCCATCCGCGTGGAGGGGACGATCGACCGCATCGACAGCGGGAGGGGCCGCTTCCGGATCGTCGACTACAAGTCGGGCAAGGCCGGGCGGCACGAGGACCTCGCCTCGAAGATCGATCGCGGCGTGCGCCTGCAGCTTCCGCTCTACGCCATGGCCGCGGCGGCTTTCTTCGGCGCTCCCGCCGGCTCGGTCTCCGCGGCCATCAAGCCGCTGGTTCGCGGGGAGACGGCCCCGGAGAAGTTCGCCTTCGAGCTGGCCGCGGCGGAGCAGCGCCTCCGCGAAACGCTGGAGATCTTCGTCCGGGCCATCACCAGCGGCGCCTTCCCCGCGTTCCCGAACGAGTCGGACAAGGACTTCCACTCGTGCAAATACTGCCCGGTCAGGCACTCCTGCCGGACCAGGCACGATCCGGGCGAGCAGCGCGCCGCGCTGCAGTGGGGCGATCCCCGGTCGATGCTGCTGGGAGACTCATGAGCATCCCTCTCCAGCATGCCTTCCGCTTCAGCGGGGCGGCGCCGCCGCCCTCGCGCCAGAACCTGGTGGTGGAGGCGGGCGCCGGAACGGGCAAGACCTCGGCCATCGTGGCCGAGGTGCTGAAGCTGTTGCTGGGCAACGAGGAGCTCGCGCCGGAGCGCGTGGTGCTGATGACGTTCACCGAGAAAGCGGCGGGCGAGATCGCCGACCGCATCCACGCCGCGCTCGCCGAGCTGGAGCTGCAGTTCGACCAGGAGCAGGTGGTCTGGCCCGCCGGATCGGCCACGCCGCTCTTCGCCGTTCCCGCCGCGATGCGCGACGAGTATCGGCGTGCCTGCCGGCGCCAGATGGCGCGGATCGATTCCATCCGCTCGCAGACGATCCATTCGTTCTGCCAGAACCTGCTCCGCGCCCATCCGATCGAGGCGGGGCTCGACCCGCAGTTCAAGATCATCGAAGGGTTCGAGCGCTCGCTCCTCTACGGGCAGCTCTACGACGCCTGGTTCGACCACGAGACGCGCACCAGTCCCACGGAACAGACGCTGCGCGAGTGGGAGCTGCTCCTGGCCCAGGTCGGATATCTCTTCCAGATCCGCGACCTCGTCTTCTCGCTCCTCGCGCGGCGCGACCTCCTCGCCGAGCGCGACTACGAGTTCGGCAGCCTCGGCGAGGTCGAGCCGGACCTGGTGAACGCACTCGAGGTGATCCGCACGAGCGACGTCTCGGGCGTCTCCGATCGCAACGCCCTGACCGTCTTTCGGTATGTCCAGGAGGTCGAGCCGCCGCGGCCCGGTTCCATCGACGACTGGCTCGCCTACTTCGCCCCCATCGCCGTTCCGATGCGGGAGGCCAACCTCCCACGCGATCCCGCTCTGAAGCAGGCGCTCCGCACGCTGCGGACCGAGAATGACAAGGGAAGCTCCATCTACGAGCGGCTCCTCCGCCACCGGTCGACCCTCGCCATCCATGCCCTCACCCGCCGCTTCATCGACTTCCTCGACGCCGGGAAGCGGACGCTGGGCGTGGTCGACTTCGACGACCTGCTGCTGCGCACCTGGGAGCTGCTGCAGCAGCCCGCCGTCCTCGAGCGCGTCCGGCAGCAGTTCGACCACATCTTCGTCGACGAGTTCCAGGACACCGACCGGACGCAGGCCCGGATCATCGAGAAGCTCGGCTGCGACCGGAGCGGTGCGTGGGTACCGGGCAGGATCACCGTGGTCGGCGACCCGAAGCAGTCGATCTACGGGTTCCGCCGCGCCGACCCGGAGACCTACCGCTCCATGACCGCGCGGCTGATCGAGGCCGGCGCCGACGAGCGCGTCATCCTCGAGCACTACCGCAGCGACCCCCCGCTTCTCGACGCCGTCAACGCCATCTTCACCTCCGTCTTCGCCGATGCACGCTCGGACGGCAACGTCTTCCGCCCCCCCTACCGCCCGCTGCGCGCCGGCCGCGCCGGCGATGCCGCCCGCGCCGGCGAGCCGCGCATCACCTTCCTCCACGCCCGGCACGACGAGAAGTCCGACCGCCATCTCAGCGAGGCCGAGTCCGTGGCGGAGTGGATCGAGGCCCACCGCGACCGCCGAGGGGAGGACCTCCGCCGCTTCGCCATCCTCTTCCGGCGGACCACCAAGCTCGACGAGTATCTCGACACGTTCGATCGCTACGGGATCGAGTACGTGCTGCCCCCCACGAAGGCGTTCCTGGAGCGGCGCGCGGCGGTCGACGCCGTGGCCGTCCTGCGGGCGGTCGGACGGCCGTTCGACCGCGGCGCGTTCATCTCCGCGGCGCGCACGCCGTACTTCGCCCTGACCGACGAGGAGATCGTGGAGGGCATGCTGACGGAAGGCGCCAGCGGCGGCGCTCCCCCGGCCTGGCTCGACTTCAACCAGGCGCTGGAACGGTACCGGGAGGCGGCGGCGCACCGCACCGTCTCGGAGATGCTCGACCTGCTGATCGAGTCGACCGACATCGAGCAGGTCTACGAGGCGCTCCTCGACGGCCGCCGGGCCCGCCGGCACCTCGAGCACCTCCGCACCATCGCCTTCCAGTACGACCAGAAGATCGGCGGCTCGATCCGGCAGTTCGTCGACGAGATCGAGCGCCGCCGCGAGGAGCCCGACGAGACCGAGCCGAGCCTCGCCGACGACGAGAGCAACGCCGTCCGGATCATGACCGTCCACGCCGCCAAGGGGCTGGAGTTCCCCACCGTCATCCTCCCCGACCTCGTCTTCCCTGCCAGGGGCGGAAGCGACAAGCAGCACCTCTTCGTCGTCGAGGAGCCGCGCAGCCTGGTCATGACCGGCCGCGCGCAGTCGCTCTCCGCTCACTACCGGTTCGCCCCCGGCGGAGCACGCCTCAAGTCGATTGCCGGCGAGCGGGACGAGGCCGAGAC
>DATLEX010000126.1:0-14619 GCA_035525045.1 Thermoanaerobaculia bacterium
CCGATGGCGGGGTTGCACGACATGCGTCCGATGGCGTCGCGAAGCAGGGTCAGCATGGCGACACGAAGGCCGCCGCGGGCGCAGATGCGCGCCGCCTCCGCGCCGGCATGCCCGCCGCCGATGACGATCACGTCGAAGGAAGCCATACGTTTCACGTGGAACAGTGGAGGGATGGCATCGTCATCCCGTCACTATTTTCCGATGCAGAACCTGCTGAAAATCTCGCGCAGCACGTCGTCGGTGGTGATGGCGCCGGTCAGGGCGGCGAGGGCGTTCGCGGCGCGGCGGAGGTCGACGACCACGTACTGCTCGCCGGCGCCGGCGGCGAGCGACTCGAGCGCGGCGCCGAGCGCGGCATTGCACTCGGCGACCGCGGCGCGCTGCCGCTCGTTGACGATCGCCGGCGACGACTCCGGTGCGGCGAAGCGCTCGCGCACGATCGCGTCGAGCCGCGCCAGCAGCTCGTTCACCCCCGCGCCGGTCGCGGCGCTGATCGTGACGCCGGCCCCCGCCACCGGCGCCGCTTCCGGCAGGTCGCTCTTCGTCGCCACGACGAGGGTCAGCGGCAGCGCCGCGAGCTCCGCGTCGTCGACCGCGTCGCGGCCTCGCGTGGAGTCGATGAGATAGAGCACCAGATCGGCCTCCCTCCCCGCCTGCCGCGCGCGGCTGATGCCGATGTCCTCGACCGCGTCACCTCCCTCGCGCAGCCCCGCCGTGTCGGCCGCGGTGACGGGGAGGCCGCCGATCTCGATCGTCTCCCGGACGATGTCGCGCGTGGTGCCGGGGAGCGGCGTGACGATGGCCCGCTCCGATCCGACCAGGCGGTTCAGCAGCGTCGACTTGCCGGCGTTCGGCCTGCCGAGGATGACGAGGGAGAGGCCGGCGCGCGTGGCGCGCCCGCGCTCGTAGCTGCCGGCGATGCTCTGCACGCCGGCGCGCATGGCCTCGATCGCGCGCGAGGCCTCCTCGCCTGTGATGAACTCGTACCCTTCTTCCGAGAAGTCGAGCGCGGCCTCGAGGCGCGCGATCACGTGCAGGAGCGCCTCGCGGATCGCCTCCGCGCGCTCGCTGAGGAACCCTTCCACGTTTCGCAGCGAGAGGCGCGCCTGCAGCGCCGTGCGCGCGTCGACGAGATCGGCGATGGCCTCCGCCTGCAACAGGTCGATCCTGCCGTTGAGCACGGCCCGCTCGCTGAACTCGCCCGGCTCGGCGATCCGCGCGCCCAAGGCCACGCAGGCGCCGATGACCCGCTCCACGACCAGCGGACTGCCGTGCAGGGTCAGCTCCACCAGATCGTTTCCGGTGAAGGAGCGCGGCGCGGCGAAGCGGGTGACCACGCACTCGTCCAGCGGCTCTCCAGAATGATGGATATCCAGAACTGTGGCGACGCGCTCATCCGGAACGCGGCCGGCGAGAGCCGAGAGAATCCCCACCGCGCCCGGCCCGTCGATCCGCACGATCGCCAGCGCCCCCCGCCCCACGGCGGTGGCGGGAGCGACGATCGTGTCGAAGGTGCTCACGGCTCCGGCTGCTGCGCCAGCGCGCGCGGGACGATGGCCACCCGCTTGTAGAACCCGTCGCCCCGCGACTCGGTGGTCACGCCGGCGTCGTCGGCCAGCGCCAGGTGCACGATGCGCCGCTCGATCGGGCTCATGGCCGGGAGGAGCTCCTCGCGGCCGTCGCGCCGGACGCGGTCGGCCGTGGCCCGGGCCCGCTCCCCCAGCTCCTCGACGCGGCGCTCCTTGAACGCGGCGCAGTCGAGCTCGATGTCCTTCTCCGCCGTCCGGCCGGTCATCGCTTTGTTGGCGAGCACCTGCAGCGCGTCGAGGAGCTCGCCGTGGCGATCGGTCATCCGCCCTGCGTCGCGGCCGTAGATCCGGACGACGATCTGCGTCTCGTTCTCCTCGGTCCGCACGTCGGTCTCCAGCCTGGCCAGACGCAGCACGTGCCCGCACCAGGTGTGGACCGCCGCGGCCGTTTCCGACTCCTCCCCCTGCTCCGGTGCCGCGGCCGGCTCCTCGAGAGCGAGCTGCGGCTCGTCGCTCCCGCGGACCTCGTCGCGCTCGCCGCGACGGCGCCGGCCCCTGCCGCGGCCGCCGGAGCGGCGCGCGTCGCGATCCCGCGGCGCGTCCCCCCTCGAGCGCGTCCCCGGCTCCGCGGCCGTCTCACGGGGGCGAGGGGGGGCCGCGGCTTCGTTCACGTCGGCCTCGATGACCACGCGCTTCATCCCGCCGAGGAAGCTGCGTTTCTCGAGCAGGACATGGTAGGTGAGCTGATAACGCTCCACGCCCAGGGTCTGCGACGCGAGGGTGAGCGCCTCGTCGAGATTCCGTCCTTCGAACCGATGTGCCATCTCTGTCAGCTCCGTGACGTCGCTGCGGCCTTCTCCAGCTCCGCCGGATGATCCTTCCACCACTTATTCATGATCAACTGCTGGGCGATCGTCAACACGTTCTGCACGAGCCAGTAGAGCACCAGACCGCTCGGAAACTCCTTGAACATGATGCCGAAGACCAGCGGCATGGCGAGGAAGATCTTCCGCTGCATCGGGTCGGCCGTGGTGGGGGTGATGTAGGTCTGGATGAACATGGTCGCCGTCATGAGGATCGGCAGGACGTAGGTCGGGTCCTTCTCGGAGAGGTCGCGGATCCAGAGAATCCACGGCGCGCCGCGAAGCTCGATGGCCCTCGACAGCAGGTTGTAGAAGCCCCAGAGGATCGGCAGTTGCAGGAGGATGGGGAGGCACCCGCTCATCGGGTTGATCCCCTCCTGCTGGTACAGCTTCATCATCTCCGTGTTCATCTTCTGGCGCTGTTCGGGATCGGTGCGCGACTTCTTGTACTTGTTCTTGATGGCCTCCATCTTCGGCTGCACACGCTGCATCTTCTTCATGGAGACGATGCTCTTGTGCTGCAGCGGGTAGAGGACGACCTTGATGAGGATGGTCAGGACGATGATGGCGAAGCCGTAGTTCCGGGTGAACTGGTTGATCCAGGTCAGCGCCTCGAGCAGGAAGCGGGCGATGATCCCGAACATCCCGTACTGCAGCGCCTCCTCCAGACCGTGGTGGTCGAGGAGCTTGGTCTCCTTCGGCCCGAAGAAGGCCGAGCCGGTGACGACCCCGTCCGGCGTCGCGCTCAGCCCGGCGTACAGCTCCTTGCGCGGCTTGTTGTCGGGTCCGGGGAGCTCGACCCGCCGCACCGTGGCCGGCCCGCTCTTCTCCGGCCTGAGCAGAGCGAGGAAGTAGTTGTCCTCGACGCCGATGAAGTCGACGTGGTCGAACACGCGGAAGCGGTCGCCGCTCTCGCGGTGGAGGACGTCGAAGTCGCCGTCGCGCTGCACGAGGGCGTTTCCGGCCAGCAACGCGGCGTGGCTCGCCGCCCCTCTCGGGTCGAGGTCGCGGATGCCCGGCCCGATCACCACGCGGTAACGGGTGGGCGGCTGCACGGCGACGGCGAAGTCGATCAGGAAATCGGGCGTGACGCGGAACGTCTTCGTCGCCGACAGCCCATCCGGCGCGACGTAGCGATACTCGATGACGCGCGTGCCGCGCTCGGTCCATTCGTTCACCGCGTAGAGCGCCGTGTTCAGCCGGCGGCTGAGCTGCAGGCTCCCGGCCTCGATGGCGAAGGGGAAGTCGGTGCTGCTCGGCGGCCGGGAGCGGACCAGCTCGACCAGCGAGTCGTTCTTCTCCATGTAGCGCTTCAGGCGGAACGAGACGAGCTGCGCCCCGCGATTGCTGAAGCGGGCGATGAACTCGGGGGTATCGACGACCGTCCTCTGCTCGATCTCCGCGGCGACGGGCGTGACCGGCTGGGGCGGCGCCGCGACCACCGCGGGCTCGGGATCGGCCGGCGGCGGGGTGGTCTGGGGCGCCGGCGTGAGGGTCTCGCGCGACCTCTCCGCGCGCGGGCGCTCCGGCGCCTCCGGCTGGGCCAGCTCCGGAAAGATCCGCGGCGCGATCGCCGCCCACAACCAGAGGAATGCGATCGAGATCGCGATCGCGACGAAGATTCGTTTTTCCATGTCAGGGGACCGGGTCCCATCCTCCCGGATTCAACGGATGGCAGCGCCCCAGGCGCCGCAGGCCCATCCACATTCCGCGGACCAGCCCGTACTTCTCGACCGCGTGCATCATATAGACGGAGCAGCTCGGCTCGAAACGGCACATCGGCGGCAAAAGCGGCGAGATGAACCGCTTGTAGAACCGCAACAGGAGCAGGACCGCCGCGCGCATCGGATCACCCCCCGCTACCTGCGGCCACGCGGCGGAGGACCCGCCCCAGGTCGTGGCTGTAGTCGCGGAACGAGGCTTCGGCGGCATTCGGCTTCACGTTGATGACGATATCGAGCGACCTTCCGTCGAGCCCGAGCGGCTCGCGCTCCCGGCGGTAGACCTCGCGCGTCCAGCGCTTGAGCCTGTTCCGGACGTTCGCCTTCCCCACCTTCTTCGTGGCCGTGATCCCGATGCGCGAGAAGGGGAGGTCATTCGCGGCGAAGAAGAGGACCGTATAGCGGGAGAACACCTTGCGGCCGCTCTCGTAAATATCGAGAAACTGGCGGCGCCTGGCCAGCCTCTTCTCTCTCGGCAGCGCCTCGGACCGCGGCGGGGCGTCTGCTCGCTCGATCACGAGTGAGGTCAGACGGCCAGGCGTTTGCGGCCCTTCCGGCGGCGGCGCGAGATGACCGCCTGCCCCACCCTGGTCCGCATCCGGACGAGGAACCCGTGGGTGCGCTTGCGGCGACGGTTATTCGGCTGAAAAGTACGCTTCATGTTCTAACCCTTTGAAATGAAAGGCGGTGAGTATCGCCACCGCGCCGCAGACGGTCAATCGCGGACCCGGAGCATCGGCGGCAACGGCCGCCGCGAGA
Organism: Thermoanaerobaculia bacterium; assembly: GCA_035525045.1. Classification (GTDB taxonomy): domain Bacteria; phylum Acidobacteriota; class Thermoanaerobaculia; order Gp7-AA8; family Gp7-AA8; genus DATLEX01. The sequence continues at coordinate 4,873 of DATLEX010000126.1, forward strand.
GCGGAATTCCCCCCGCCAGCCGCGCAAAACCTCCCTCTTGCACTCCCCCCCAGAAGTGCTAGTATCACCCTCCCCTTTTCCGAAAACGTTTTCCACAGTTGCGGAAAAGCTGTGGATTTTCAACGAGATAAGCCCTCCGGCCCATGAACATCTGGAAGCAAGTCCTGGCCCGGGTGGAGCAAACCACTGACCGGACGGAGTATGTCAACTGGTTCGCGCCGACCCGCTTCGTCGCGCAGCGCGGAGAGGTTCTCGAAGTCAGCGTTCCCTCCCAGCGGTTCATCGACGAGATCCGGGAACGATACGGACGGCAGATCCGCGCCGTCCTCAACGAGTTGGCCGCCGACCGCCTCGACGTTCAGTTCGTCATCGATCCCTCGCTGGCCATCGATGACGTCCCCCTCCCTGTGGCGCCGCCCCGCGACGACCTCCCCGTGGCGATCTTCAACCCCCGCTACCGCTTCGATTCCTTCGTGGTCGGCAACTCGAACCAGCTCGCCTACGCCGCCTCGAAGTCGATCGCGGAGAACCCCAGCGGCTCGTTCAACCCGCTCTTCATCTACGGCGGTGCCGGGCTGGGAAAGACGCACATGATCCAGGCCATCGGCCAGCAGATCAAGGCCAGCCGGCCGGCGATGAAAGTGGTCTACATGTCGGCCGACTCCTTCGTGACGGAGTTGATCTCGTCGATCCGCTACGACCGGATGCAGTGGTTCCGCGACCGCTACCGCTCGGTCGACGCGCTGCTCCTCGACGACATCCAGTTCCTGGCGGGGAAGGAGCGGACGCAGGAAGAGTTCTTCCACACCTTCAACGCGCTCTACGAGGCGCAGAAGCAGATCGTGTTCACCTCCGACGCCCAGCCGAAAGACATCCCCACGCTCGAGGAGCGCCTCCGCTCGCGATTCGAGTGGGGACTCATCGCCGACATCCAGGCGCCCGACCTGGAGACGAAGGTCGCCATCCTGCGCAAGAAGGCGGAGGAGAAGAAGCTCGATCTTCCACACGACGTGGCGCTCTTCATCGCCGAGCGCGTACGCTCGAACATCCGTGAGCTGGAAGGACACCTCAACCGCGTCACCGCCTTCGCCTCGCTGACCGGTCACCGTCTGAACATCGATCTGGCGAAGGAAGCGCTGAAGGACCTCCTCTCCAAGGACAACAAGCCGATCACGCCGGCGGACATCATGAAGGTGGTCGCCGCGCATTACGGCATCAAGGTCTCGGACCTGAAGTCGAAGTCGAACGCCCGGCCGATCGCCTATCCCCGCCAGGTCGCGATGTACATGTGCAAGGACCTCACCGACCTCTCCTACCCGGAGATCGGGAAGCTCTTCAACAACAAGCATCACTCCACGGTCATGTACTCGGTGGAGAAGATCGACCAGTTGATCCAGGACGATCAGCAGGTGGCCCGCACGGTCGAGATGCTGACCAAGCAGTTCCGCTGAAACCCATGTCATCCCGAGCTGGTTAACGGCGCCGGGAGGCGCCGGTGAAGCCGAGATGAATCGCAGAGCCGAAGGCTGGATGAGGGGGCGCGACCGCGAGACGGAGTGCCCTCACCCGGCGCTTCGCGCCACCCTCTCCGCAAGCGGGAGAGGGCACGTTTCATGAGAAGCGAGAGTGAGGCCTGACACTGCGGATAAGCGACGGAAAAGCTGCGAAGAAACGAGAGTCATGGTCCACGCGGTGCAGCCGATGCGGAAAAAAGCAGCCGTTCTCCGTCGCTTTTCCTCAGCGAAACCCGCAGCTTCACGCCGATGTGAACTGTTATACTTTCCAGATCTTTGCAGGGCGTCCAGAAAATTTCCTCACGGACCCACTGCTACCACCACTAGAACAAAGAAGACTGGTTCCCGAGAGGAAGAGACATGGAGCTGAGCGTCGGAAAAGTCGATCTGCAGAAGGAACTGCAGCTTTGCCAGGGGGTGGTGGAGAAGCGATCGACGATCCCCATCCTTTCGAACGTTCTCCTGAAGGCTGCTGACGGCCGCATCCAGATCGCGGCCACGGACCTCGACGTCACGATCCTGAGCTCCTGCGCCGCGCGCGTCACCACTCCCGGCGGCGTGACCATCGAGGCGAAGCGTCTCTTCGACATCGTGCGGTCGCTTCCCGACGACGACGTACACATCGCCCTGCAGGAGAACAACTCCGTGGCGATCGAGGCGGGGACGGCCAAATTCCGTCTTCTCGGGCTGCCGGCCGAGGACTACCCGACGCTGCCGACGGTCAACGTCACCGAGGCCTACACGCTGCCGCTCGAGGAGCTGAAGACGATGGTGGCGAAGGTGAAGTTCGCCATCACGCACGAGGAGACGCGGTTCCAGCTCAACGGCGCGCTGCTGAAGGTGCAGCCCGCCAAGATGGAGATGGTGGCCACCGACGGTCACCGGATGGCGCTGATCAACTTCCCGCAGGGGAGCGCCGGCGGAAAGAAGACGGGCAGCGACCTGACCATCCTCATCCCCCGGAAGGCCCTCGACGAGATTCTCCGCCTGGAGGCCGGCGAGGACGGCAACGTGCAGTTCGGCGTGTCGGAGAACCAGCTCTTCTTCGATGCGGGCGACCGCCGGCTGATGGCCCGCATGATCGACGTCAACTTTCCGAACTACATGGAAGTGATCGCACGTGACAACGACCGGCACGTGATGGTCGATCGGGAGCGGCTCCTGTCGACCATTCGCCGGATCTCCCTGGTGGCCAACGAGCGGACGCGCGCGGTGCGCTTCGACTTCGCTCCCGGGAAGCTGACCGTGTCGTCGACGAATCCGGAGCTCGGCGACGCCCGGGAGACCGTGCCGATCGACTACGCCGGCAATGCCTTCCACGTCGGGCTCAACGCCGCGTACGTGACCGATTTCCTCAGCGCCGTCGACACGCCGAGCGTGGCCCTCGACCTGAAGGACGAGAACAGCCAGTGCATCGGCCGGCCGGCTTCCACCTCGGAGGACCTGCCGTACGACTACCTCTACGTGGTCATGCCGATGCGCCTGGCGTGACGCCGGTCCTCGGGGCTCGGGGCTCCGAGGGAGGGCGGGTCCGAGCCCCGAGCCCCGAGCCCCGACCCCTTCATTAAAATGCGAGCTCTCCACACCGAGAACTTCCGCAATCTGGCGCCCGCGCAGCACTTCTTTCACCCCACCACCAACATCCTCGTCGGCCGGAACGGGCAGGGGAAGACGAACCTGCTCGAGGCCATCTACTTCCTGGCCACGACCCGCTCGTTCCGCACCAGGCGCATGGCCAGCCTGTTCCGCTTCGACGCGCCGACGCTGTTCGCCGGCGGCAGGGTGGAACGCGACGGCGTGGAGCGCAACCTCTCCGCCGGCATGGAGAGCGGCGGGGCGAGGCGGCGCGTGCTCATGATCAACGGCGAGCGCGTCGGCCTGGCGGCCTACCTGGAGGCGCTGGTGGTCTTCGCGTATTCCGCGGCACGGCTGGAGATCATCCGGGGGGAGCCGGAAGAGCGAAGGCGCTTTCTCGATCGTGGCATCGCCAGCCTCGGAGGAGGGCACCTGGGACTGCTGACGCGATTCGCGCGCGTGCTCCGGCAGCGCAACGCGCTGCTGGCGGCGGTGGCGGCCGGCGAGGCGCCGGCGAGCGAGCTCGATGCCTGGGACGAGGAGTTCGTGGCGTCGGGGAGGGCCATCCAGGCGGCGCGAGAGGCCTACACGCGGGATCTTGCCGCGGCGCTGCGATCGATCATCGACGAGCATGACTACCATGTTCGCGACGTCGAGATGCGATACCGGCCGGCGGCGGCGGAGCCGGCGGCGGTGCGGCGCGCCGAGCTGCGCGCGCGCACCTCGCTGTGGGGGCCGCAGCGCGACGCGCTCGACTTCCTGGCCGGCGGCCGGCCGGCGGCGGAGGTGCTCTCCGGGGGGGAGATGAAGACGATGGTGCTGTTCCTGAAGTTCGCCAAACTGGAGCTTTTCCGGCGCCGGTTCGACGAGCCGCCGCTGTTCCTGCTGGACGACATCGACGCTGAATTAGATCTGGAAATCCTGCAGCGTTTGCTGGTGCGATTGCCGGCCGCGACGCAGGTTTTCGCGACCTCGGCGAAGGAGTCGTTTCTCCACGTCCTCCGGGCGGGTCCACATCTCCGCTTAACCCTTGATGCGGGTAGGGTTACGACCACACGAGAATTCGCCTGAAAACGCAATTTTAGGGTACACTTTGGCGTTACAAATCGCGGTGAAATCCTCTCGGTGTACGGGCACCCCCGGCCCGCATCTCTCGCACGAAAAACGAGCCTCACAGAAAGCACATTCATGGCAGACGACTACACGAAGAACGAGCCGCCGCCCCCGTTGACGGTGATCGAGGGCGGCGGCGCGCCCGAGCCGGCCCGGCGGCAGTACACCGCGGAAGACATCAAGGTCCTCAGGGGACTCGAGGCGGTGCGCAAGCGTCCGGGCATGTACATCGGCGATACCGACGACATCTCCGGCCTGAATCACATGGTCTACGAGGTGGTCGACAACGCCATCGACGAGGCCCTGGCCGGCTATGCCGACCGCGTCACGGTGACCATCCACGCCGACAACTCGGTGACGGTGGAGGACAACGGCCGCGGCATTCCGGTGGATCTGCACAAGGGGGAGGGGCGTTCGGCGGCGGAGGTCATCATGACCGAGCTGCACGCCGGCGGGAAGTTCGACAGCAACTCCTACAAGGTCTCCGGCGGGCTGCACGGCGTGGGCGTCTCGGTGGTGAACTTCCTCTCCGAATGGCTGGAGCTGGAGATCCATCGCGACGGATCGGTCTGGCGCATGCGCTTCGAGCGTGGCGTTCCCACCGCGTCACTCGAGCGCGGCGAGAAGACCACGCGCCGCGGCACGCGCGTCACCTTCAAGGCCGACCCGGAGGTTTTCTCGGTCACGGAGATGAACTACGAGACGCTCTCCCAGCGCCTCCGGGAGCTGGCCTTCCTCAACTCCGGCGTCATGATCGAGATCCACGACGACCGCACCGAGAAGCATCACGAGTTCTGCTACGAGGGGGGAATCGTCTCCTTCGTGCAGGACCTGAACAAGAACAAGACCCCCCTCCACGAGGAGCCGATCTTCATTCGCGACGAGAAGAACGGCGAGATGGTGGAGATCGCCCTGCAGTGGAACGAGGGCTACACCGACAACATCTACACGTTCACGAACACGATCAAGAACGTCGACGGCGGCACGCACCTGATCGGCTTCAAGGCCGCGCTCACCCGCACGGTGATCCGTTACGCCACGGCCCAGGGAGTCCTGGAGAAGGCGAGGATCTCGCTCGAGGGCGACGACGTCCGCGAGGGGCTCTCCTCGGTGATCTCGGTCAAGGTCCGCGACCCGAAGTTCTCCTCGCAGACCAAGGACAAGCTCGTCTCCTCGCACGTGAAGACGTGGGTCGAGCAGGTCGTGAACGAGCGCCTGGGCGAGTACCTGGAGGAGAACCCGAAGGAAGCGCGGCGGATCGTCGACAAGATCGTCGAGGCCGCCCGCGCCCGCGAGGCGGCGCGCAAGGCCCGCGAGCTGACCCGCCGCAAGGGCGCGCTCGATTCCGCGTCACTGCCGGGCAAGCTCGCTGACTGCCAGGAGCGCGATCCGAAGTTCTCCGAGATCTTCTTCGTCGAGGGCGACTCGGCCGGCGGCTCGGCCAAGCAGGGCCGCGACCGCCGCTTCCAGGCCATCCTTCCCCTCAAGGGAAAGATCCTGAACGTGGAAAAGGCCCGCCTCGACAAGATGCTCTCCTCCGACGAGATCCGCCTCATGATCACCGCGCTCGGCACCGGCATCGGGACCGGGGACTTCGACATCGACAAGCTCCGCTACCACCGGATCATCATCATGACCGACGCCGACGTCGACGGGTCGCACATCCGCACGCTGATCCTGACCTTCTTCTACCGGCACATGGCCGAGGTCATCAACCGCGGCTATCTCTTCATCGCCCAGCCGCCGCTGTTCAAGGTCTCGCAGGGGAAGAAGGACACTTACCTGAAGGACGAGGCCGAGAAGTCGCGCTTCCTCCTCGGCCGCGTGGCCGAGTCGGTGGAGGTGACGCCCGCAGGCGGAATCGCCGTCCGCGGCGAGGCTCTCACGGCCATGTTCCAGCGGATGGAGGAGTACCGCGGGCACGCCCGCAAGCTCCAGACGCGGGGCATTCCGGGACGGGCCGTGGACGTGCTGCTGGCCAACGGCTTCAGCGATCGGACCGCGCTCGGCGACCCCGACCGGATGGATGCGGTCGAGGCGGCGCTGAAGGCGGCCGGCTTCGAGAACGTGCGCCAGATGCGCGACGAGGTCACCGAGACGCCCTTCCTGCAGTTCACCGCCGGGAACAACGGCAGCGGGAAGAAGGTCGCCGTCAACACCGACTTCCTCTCTCAGTACGAGTTCCGGCAGGCGGCCAGGGCCTACGAGCAGCTCTCGGCCTTCGGCCTTCCGCCCTACGCCGTCCGCCACGGGGAGGAGACGATGGAGTTCGGGCGCATCGACGAGCTGCTCGACGAGATCTACAAGCTCGCCGAGAAGGGGCTCACCATCCAGCGCTACAAGGGCCTCGGCGAGATGAACCCCGAGCAGCTCTGGGAGACGACCATGAACCCGGAGACCCGCAGGCTCCTGCAGGTCACGATCCGCGACGCCGTCGCCGCCGACGAGATCTTCACCACTCTGATGGGGGACCAGGTCGAGCCGAGGCGGGCGTTCATTCAGGCCAACGCCCTGGATGTGAAGAATTTAGATATCTAGCTGTCATCCTGAGCCGCGAAGACGGCGAAGGATCCCACGATCAGGGGATTCCTCGCCGTCTGCGCGGCTCGGAATGACACGAGAGAGCAATGTCCGAATCCGACTACCACAACTTCAAAGACGAACGTCTGCCGATCAACATCGAAGACGAGATGCGCAAGTCGTATCTCGACTACGCGATGTCGGTCATCATCGGCCGCGCCCTTCCCGATGTCCGCGACGGGTTGAAGCCCGTCCATCGCCGCATCCTCTACGGGATGTACGAGCAGGGGAACACCGCCGGCAAGGCCTACAAGAAATCGGCGCGCATCGTCGGCGACGTCATGGGCAAGTTCCATCCCCACGGCGACACCGCCATCTACGACACGGTCGTGCGCATGGCGCAGGACTTCTCGATGCGCTACCGCCTGGTCGACGGGCAGGGCAACTTCGGCTCGATCGACGGCGACAACCCCGCGGCCATGCGCTACACCGAGGTCCGCCTCACCCGCCTGGCCGAGGAACTCCTCCGCGACGACATCGACAAGGAGACCGTCGACTGGGTCCCGAACTACGACGGCTCCATCCCCGAGCCCTCCGTCCTCCCGGCCAAGTTCCCCAACCTCCTGGTCAACGGCTCCTCCGGCATCGCCGTCGGCATGGCCACCAACATCCCCCCGCACAACCTCGGCGAAGTGATCGACGCCTGCCTGATGATGATCCAGAACCCCGCGGCCACCTGGCAGGAGCTGATGGCCGTGCTCCCCGGCCCCGACTTCCCCACCGCCGGCTTCATCCATGGGCTGGACGGCATCCGCCAGGCCTACAGCGAGGGGAGGGGCATCATCCAGATGCGCGCCCGCGCCAGGGTGGAGACGACACGGAAGGGCGACCGGCAGCAGATCGTCGTCACGGAGATCCCCTACATGACGAACAAGGCCCGGCTGATCGAGAAGATCGCCGACCTGGTGCGCGACAAGCGCATCGACGGGATCTCCGACCTGCGCGACGAGTCGGACCGCGAGGGGATCCGCATCGTGGTCGAGCTGAAGCGGGGCGAGGTGCCGGAAGTCGTCCTCAACAACCTCTATCGCAACACCCAGATGCAGACGACGTTCGGGATCATCTTCCTGGCCATCGTCAACAACCGGCCGGAGATCATGGATCTCCCGACGATGATCCGGCATTTCGTCGATCACCGGAAGGAGATCGTGATCCGCCGGACGCGCTTCGACCTGCGCAAGGCCGAGGAGCGGGCCCACATCCTGGAGGGGCTGGTCAAGGCCCTCGACATTCTCGACGAGCTGATCGCCTTCATCCGCGCCAGCCGCGGCCCGCAGGAAGCGAAGGCCGGCCTCGTGCAGCGCTGGCAGTTCTCCGAGATCCAGGCCCAGGCCATCCTCGGCATGCGCCTCCAGCAGCTCACCGGTCTGGAGCGCGAGAAGATCGCGAACGAATACAACGAGATCGTGTCGGTGATCCGCGACCTGCGCGACATCCTCGGCAGCGAGCGGCGCGTGCTGGAGATCATCGGCACCGAGCTGCGCGCGGTGAAGGAGCAGTACGGCGACCCGCGGCGCACCGAAATCATCGCCGAGGCGCACGAGATCTCCATCGAGGACATGATCGCCGATGAGGAGATGGTCATCACCGTGTCGCGCGGCGGGTACATCAAGCGCTCCGCCCTCTCGATGTATCGCGCGCAGCGCCGCGGCGGGAAGGGCCGCATCGGCATGCAGACGAAGGAAGAGGACATCGTCGAGCACCTCTTCGTCGCCTCCACGCACGCCTACGTCCTGGTCTTCACCGACAAGGGGCGGATGTACTGGCTGAAGGTGCACACGATCCCCGCGGTCGGCGCCAACGCGCGCGGGAAGGCCATCGTCAACCTCCTCAAGCTCGAGCAGGGCGAGAACGTCCGCGCGCTGCTCACCACCCGCTCCTTCCGCGAAGGAAAGTACGTGGTCATGGCCACGCGCGGCGGCAAGATCAAGAAGACCGAGCTCTCCGCCTTCGCCAACGTGCGCAACACGGGGATCATCGCCATCGAAATCCTGGAGGGAGACGACCTCTACAGCGTCGGGCTCTCCGACGGCAACTCGGAGATCTTCATCGGCACGCACGACGGGCGGGCCATCCGCTTCCACGAGAACGACGTCCGGCCGATGGGCCGCGGCGCCGCCGGCGTGAAGGGCATCACCCTCCGCCAGGGAGACTTCGTCGTGGAGATGGACGTGCTGCCGCCCGGCGAGAACGGCGCGCCGCCGCCGGCTCCCGACGTCGCCGACGAGGCGGAAGTCGAGTCCGACGAGGAGATCGTCGCCGCCGACTGGCGCGGCTCCATCCTCACCGTCACCGAGAAGGGCTTCGGCAAGCGCTCGCCCGTCTCGTCCTACCGGCTGCAGAGCCGCGGCGGCATGGGCGTGATCAACATCAAGACCACCGACAAGAACGGCAAGGTCGCCGGGATCTCGCACGTGGCCGACGACGACCAGGTCCTGATCATCAGCGAGCAGGGGATGATCATCCGCTTCCCGGTGGCCGGGGTCCGCTCCATGGGGCGCAACACGCAGGGCGTGAGGCTGATCAATCTCGAGGAGCCGGACCGGGTGGTCGCGGCGATGAAGATCGTCGACAGCGAGCAGCCGCTGGGCGCCGAGGTCCCCGAGGCCGATGACACGGTGCACTGAGCCGTAGAGAAGCCGATGGTAAAGATGTCGCGGGAGCGTGTGGAGAGGCTGGCGCGGGAGCTGATCGAGGCCATGACCGCCTCGCGCACCATCGTCCTCCTCAAGGGCCGCGACGTCGTGCAGCAGTCGATCGCCTACGCCCTGGCCGAGGAGTTCAAGCGGGAGGAAGAGCGCGAGGACGCCGTCCGGCGCCGCATCTCCTCCATGCGCAAGGCCCCTCCCCGCCGCTCACCGGAGTGGGAAGTCCTCTTCCACAGCCTGATGGAGGAGGAGTACATCCGCGAAGGGCTCGAAGGCTAGGAGCAGAGCCTTCTCCCCCGCCTCCGGCGGGGGAGAAG
>DATLEX010000129.1:0-7354 GCA_035525045.1 Thermoanaerobaculia bacterium
GCGGGGATCTCGTCGGCCACCGGGCGCCCGGCGAGGAGCTCGGCGAGTTGCAGTGCGGCGCGGCGATCGCTCTCGACCAGGTGGTCGACGACCTCGTGCACCGACCAGGCCGACGGCGGGCCGGGCCGGCGCGCCGCGACCACCGGTCCGATCGCCGCCACCTGCGACTCGATCGCTTCGTAGGTGGCGGCGACCCGCTGGTGGATCGAGTCGAGCGTTGCCTCACTGCCACGCCTGCGGGCGTAGTCGAGGGCGCGCTGCTGCTCGGGGCGGAGAGTCATCGTGCGAGAAGGCTAGCGCATCCGCCAGCCTCCGCGGCCCCGGCCCTCCCTCACCACCACCCGCGCGGCCACAGCCGCTCCCACCAGCTTCTCTCCGGCGCCGGATTCCCGCGCAGCTCCATCCTGCGGCGGATCTCCGCCAGCTCCCATCCGGTCAGCTCGGCCAGCCGGCGGGCGTCGGCCTCCTGCCGCTCGGCGAGCTGGCGGCGGTAGGTCGTCGCCGCCTCGCACTCGTCGGAGCCGGTCCAGGGATGGCGCATGACGTAGCGGCCCTGGAAGTTGCTGCGGTCGCCGGTCTGCTGGAAGACGAGGTCCTCGGGGAAGCTGGCGCCGTCGTAGCGGAGGTGGAGGCGGGTGACGAAGACGTCCTGGGGGGCCGGGCCCGGGGGCACGATCGGGGCCCCGCGACGCGGTTGCGGCTCGGGTACCCGGGTCGGCGTCCACCAGACGCCGAGGTCGCGCAGCTCGGCGGCCGACAGCGGGTCGGCCGCACAGGGGTCGCACCAGGCCATGTCCCAGGCGTACTCGAGGAACACCGCGCGCATGTCGTGCTCGGCGACCTGACGGGCGAAGAGCGCGCGGTAGAAGTCGCCGAACTCGTCGCCGACGAAGAGCGGCACGTCGACGTTCGAGGGCAGCTTGACGGTGCGGTAGTTGGTCGTCTCGACCCGCCCGGTGCGGGTCAGCGCGAAGACGAAGAGCTCCTGGGGGCCGTCGGCGTTGACCGTGCCGAGGCGGATCGGCAGCATGAACTTCGGCGTCTCGTAGGCGATCTGCAGCGGGCGCAGGAAGGAGTGGCCGAGCCGCCGCTGCTCGCCGAGGTTGACCTTGGCGACGAAGAACCGCATCCCCTGCTTGAGGTAGCTGCCGAGCACCTCCGAGGCGCCGGCCGGAATCCGGTAACCGTTCTCCGTCAGCCAGGTCTCGAGCCCGCGGCTCTCCTCGGCGGAGAGGATCAGGATGTCGTACTCGCCGACCGTGTAGGTGGCCTCGATCGTGACGCCGAGGGCCTCGGCGCGACCGGCGTCGGCCGCCGGTGGCGCCGCGCTCAACCTGATCTCCTCCTCGAAGCGGGCCCGATGGCAGGGATTGTCGTCGTGGTACTCGACCAGGCGCGGCGCCGTGTAGGCGTCGAGATGGTCGATCGCCGCCTGGTTGCCGACGTGGATCTGCCCGCGCTCGAGGAAGGTCGGAACCGGCACGACCAGCGCGAACTCCTCGGGCTCGCCGCGGTAGTCGCTCGACATCGTCAGCACGGTGCGGTCGCCATCGCGCACCAGCACGACCTTCGACGACTCGTTGAAGAGATCGGTGTCGGCCTTGGCGACGTAGAAACCGCAGAAGGCGCTGGCGGACGGCGCGGCGGCGAGGGCGATGGCCAGGCCGAGGGCGGTGGCGAGCGGTGCACGGCAGAGGCGGAGGATCATCGGGCAGGCTCCTTTCGGTCGAGACGCGGCGAGGATTGACTCCCCTGCCATCCCATTAGACCCCGCCGGCCACGAAAGGGAAACCGCCCGAGGCCGATCAGGGGCAGGCTCTCCGCTCGGCTTCCCAGGTCGCCCCCACCTCCTGCTCGCTGTGGTCGTCGGTTCGGCCAGCGCCCGAACCCGGCTGCCTGCAGGCCGGCCCGGGCAAGCGCTCTTCCTGAGCCGTTGACAACACGCTCAGCGGCCCTCGCGCAGATCCGGCGGCGGCTCCCACGGCTCCAACAGGGGGGCGAGGTGGGCGGCGACGTCGAGCAGGTCCTCGTCTCTCCAGCGGCGACCGACGAGCTGGGCCGCGAGCGGGAGCCCGTCCTCGCTCCGGCCCGCGGGAAGCACCACGGCGGGATTGCCCGCCACGTTGAAGACACTGGTACAGGCGGTGCCTGAAGCCAGGAAGTACGGCACGGGGCTTCCGTCGATGTCGAGCGGCTTGGCCTTCTGATGAGCGAACGCGGGGCCGAGCGTGGCGGGCATCAGCCAACCGTCGAGGCGGCCGATCGCGGCATCGACCGAGCTGGTGAGCTCGTCGCGGACCGCGAGCCACTCGAGATACTCCTTGAGCCCGAGCCCGGCACCCCGGACGACGCCGGTGTTCACTGCGGCGCTGCCTGGCATGAGTCTGAACTGGAGCCTCATGCCCTGTCGCAGCCAACCCGGCAGCGGGGCGCCGACTTCTGCTCCGGCCAACTGGCCCCAGCACCTCCACGATCGAGAGAAGTCGATCCCCAGAGATTCGACTTCCTCGATCTCCACGCCACCGTCCGCGAGGCGCTGTGCGAGCCCGGCCAAGGCCTCCCGAGTCCCTCGATGTACGGGCAGCCCGCCGACGTCCGTGGTCCAGGCGAGTCGGATCTTCGAACGATCCATCGCTCGCGCCTCACGCAGGGGCAGAGGGGGGATGTCGACCTGAGCGCCGTCGGGGCCTGCGATGACGTCGAACACGAGACGCAGATCCGGGAGCGATCGGGCGAGCGGCCCGTACGTTCCGAGGTGGCGAACCGTGCGCCGAGGGCCACTCCCACCGGGAATGCCCCAGTCCGGAATGTGACCGCGTCCCGACACGCGGCGCTCGCTCGGCTTGAAGCCGAAGACCCCACAGTACGCCGCGGGAACGCGGATCGAGCCGCCGAGGTCGCTCCCGATGTCGAGGGACGACATCCCCGCGGCCACGGCGGCGGCGCTGCCGCCGCTGCTTCCGCCGGGCGTGCGATCCGTATTCCATGGATTGTTGGTGCGACCGAAGATCGGGCTCTCGGTCTGGAAGTCGGTCGCCAGGAGGGGCAGATTCGTCTTCCCGAGGAGAATGGCGCCGGCGTCCTTCATGCGCCGCACGACGGTCGCGTCGCGCTCCGGGACGTGGTTCGCCAGAGGCTCGTAGCTGCTCGTGGTGCACAGCCCCTCGGTTTCGAAAGTGTCCTTCACCGTGAAGGGCACGCCGTGGAGGGGGCCCCAGACCTCGCCCCGCGCCAGCGCCTCGTCGGCCGCGCGCGCTCGCTCGCGCGCCCGATCCGCGTCGAGGCTGACGACCGCGTTGATCGACCCGTTGTGGCGCTCGACCTGTGTCAGGTGAGCATCGACCAGCTCCACCGCCGAGATCTCCTTGTCGCGAATTGCCGCCGCCTGCGCTGTCGCCGTGGCGAAGACGATGGACATGTGTGCCTCCTTCTGCCGGCGTTTCGGCGGGACCCTCGCGATGATCCCGAACTCATCCTCGGACCACGCGCGCCGACCCGGATTATCTGAACCATCCGTTGGGTCTGAAGATCATACTAGGCTGTCGGTGGGCGTCGTGCGCCGGCTTGCGGGCGGAGCTGCTTCGATCACCGCAGGCTCCCCCGCCGCCAGTGGAGACACGAGCTGCGGAGTCCCGGCGGCCGGACACGGAACGGCGAGACACAGCACCAAGAGTCCGGGCGTTCTCATGGCGACCTCAGACCGGCTCCGGCGAAACGTCGACCAGGGGCGCGATGAGGGTGAGGCCGGCGGGGCGGCTTCGGCGCACTCGGTGTGAGGGCATGGCGTTCTCCTGTTCCGTAGGGATCGGGAGGGACAGCGGCCCCCGCCCCCGCCACCGCCGCCCGCCCCGACCATCGTGAACCCGTTCGCCTTCCACGCCTCCTGGCGCAGGTCGAGCGCTACCGTCGCCAGGCCGCGCCGGCCGCGCTGGAGCGCCACCTGCAGCCCGGCGCCGAACACGCTGGTCGTCGCGTCCTGGCGCAAGGCGCCGGCGGCCCGCTGGGTCGAGAAGGTGTCCTCGTCGAAGCCGCGCGTCCGCTCCTCGGCGCGGTTGAGGTAGAGCGTCGGCCGCAGGGTCAGGCGCGGCCCGACCTCGTGCGACACCGCCGCGTGCAGCGACAGCGCGTCCCGCTCTGCGCGCTCGAAGCGGGCGACAGGGGCGAAGTCGGACAGCGCGGCGTCCTCGGTGACCGGCGGCTTGCCGCGCTCGACGCTACGCAGGTTGAGGTTGAGGCCGAGGCAGGTGCCCGGTGCCGCGTCGAAGGTCAGGCTGGCCAGGGCCGAGCCGCCGGAGCGGTCGCTGTTGAGCCGGCGGCCGCCGTCCTCGAGGCGGGTCGGCGTGAAGCCGCTCGCCAACCGGGTGGAGTCCTGGTCCTCGACCGAGCCCGCGACGACGAGGCCGACGACGCCACGGCGCACCGACGCCCGGCCGCGCAGGCCGGAGGAGTCCGCGAAACCCTGCTCCGCCCGCAGCCAGGCGTCGCCGCCCTCCGCCGCCGCCCGGGTGACGATCTCGAGCACGCCGCCGGTGCCCCCGGGGCCGGAGAGAACCGAGCTGCCTCCCCGGGTCAGCTCGATGCGTGCGATTCGCCTAGACATGCCGCAAGAGACGGAAACGTGGCCCACCGTGGCGAGCGTTCGCTCCTGGCTGGCCGGCCTGGAGAGGGTCCCCGAAACCCGAAACGCCCGCCTCTTTGCGGGGGTAACGCTGCGGCGGGATCGGGAACCTAGGTGTCAGATCGACGGTGGTAGTCTGAAAGAGGATCACCATTTTCGAGATAGGAGGAATCCATGCTGCAATTGAGCTGGGAGACGGCGCTGGTCACGGGCGCATCGCGCGGCATCGGCCGGGGCATCGCGTTGAAGCTCGCGGAATCGGGCGTCCAGCGGATCGCGGTCAACTACTTGGAGAACGATGCCGCGGCCCATGACGTGGTGTCAGCGCTCGAGGAACGGGGCGCGGAGGCAATGCTCGTCAAAGCCGACGTCGGTGACATGGACGCCGTCAGGGAGATGTTCGATGCAGTGAAGAGCTCCTTCGGGACGTTGGACATCTTTGTTCACAACGCACGGCCTTCGCCCTCCGCGTTCTTCCAGCCTCCCCTGGAGATCACCGAGGCGGGCCTGCAGGTCGCCTTCGACACCCAGGCCAAAGCGATGACGGTGGCGACACAGGCTTGCGTCCCGCTGATGCCGAACGGTGGTCGCATCATCGCCATTACTTACGCGCCCGGGGGCATCACCGGGAGCTGGCAGCCGTGGATCGCCATGGGCGGCGCCAAGGCGGCGCTCGAGTCGACCGTGCGCTACTTCGGCGTGGCACTGTCAAAGCAGAAGATCACGGTGAACTCCGTGAGCCCGGGGGCCACCGACGACAGCGTCTTCAACACTCTGCCCGAGGCGGTCTACCAGGCGATCAAGGCATGGAACGAGAGCGGCTGGACCCCGGCCGGGCGCATGGGCACTCCCTCGGACGTCGGAGGCGTCGTGGCTCTGCTCTGCACCGAGGAGGCGGCGTGGATCAATGGCCAGACCATCTACGCCGATGGCGGAGGCTCCCTGATGAACAGCGACTTCCCGCTGGCCATTCAGGGCGTCGGGTAGCCACAGCTCTTCGGTGGCTGGGGGGGTGGGTGCCACACGTTTCTGGGGAGGGATGGGTGCCACACGTTTCCGGGCGTCGCTGAGCGACACAGAGGGTCAGATTCCGTCCTCTCCCAGGATGGCGCGCAAGATCCGCTACGTCCCCGACGGCCTCCTCGTCGAGATCACCTGCCGCACCTTCCAGGGCCGCTACCTCTTCTCCGCCGCCCAGAGGATCGGGTTCTCCGCGACGAGGCCCTGGAAGACTCTTCCGCGGCCGGCCGACGCGCGGAAGATCTCGCGACCTCGCCCGCTCTCCGGGTCGGCGACGCGGATCGACCACGGCTCGAGGTCGCGCCGCGGCGAGTAGCCGGTGCGGCGAGTGAGGGCGGGGCGCATCCGGACGAAGGCGAGCCGACGTCCATCGGGCGACCAGACCGGCGCATGATCACGATTTACGGCGGGGTCGATCCAGGTGATCTTCCGTTCGCGAGCGTCGAAGACACCGATGAAGGAGTAGTCGCTGTGCCCATAGGCGAAATCGCCACGCTCACTGACGAACGCGAGCCTCGAGCCGTCGGGCGACCATCGAAGGGAGCTCACCCGGCCGCGGCTGCGAAAGAGCCGCTCCGCGTTGCCGCCAGCGAACGGCACGGTCCAGGGCTCGCCGCGGCGTACGAACAGGAGCCGATCACCGGCAGGAGAGTGGAGGGGCGAATTGCCCTCCGCGATTCGTCTTGGAGCTCCGCCGTCGAGCGTGATGCTCCAGATCGCCCGCTCCTCCGGCTCCGGCTTGCTGAGTGGATTCGAACCGCTGCCGCGGACGAAGAAGAGCGTGCGGCCGTCCGGTGCGAAGGTGACCTGACGGATCTCCTCTCCGTCGTCCTCGTGATGCGCGGTGAGCCGTCTCGGCTGGTAATCGGGCGGGCTCGCCACCCAGAGGTTCCGCACCCCCGACTCCTCCGAGAGCCACGCGACGTGCCCCGCGGCGGGCGCGGCGCTCAACTGCGACGCGAACGGGAGCGAGAAGAGCTCCTCGAGCGTGGCGCCATGCGCGGGAAGGACGAGCCACGGTCCGAGAAGGAGCGCGAGGCGAAGAACGACCGAGGGCGCGCGATCCGTTGCCATCACCGTCCTCCTCTGGAGTCACTGAACGCCGAGGCGCGATGAAGAACCCTTGCCGATCGCAGCCTGGGTCCGACGTGCGGAGCAGCACCGCTGGCCTGATTCCGCGTAGCCTCGATGATCTCGCGGGCTACCCGATTGCCGGAGTGGAGCGCACCCTGCATCCAGCGGATCCATGGAGAGGTGTGATCGCCGGCGAAGTGAACCCGCCCTTCCGCTCGCGCAACGTGCGGCCACAGCTCGCTCATCTGTCCGGGCCTGTACCAGGAAGACGCGCCGCGGGCCCACGGGTCCTCATCCCAGCACTTCGAGACACCACCTTCGAAGGACTCTCGCACTCGAGGGAACATCTTCTCGATCTCCTCGAGCGCGAAGCGGATGCGACCCTCCTCGGACAACGAGCAGATCGCGCGCGCATCCGGGCCTCCGCAGTAAGTCTGGAGAATGCCGCGTGGCCCCGGCTGACTCTCGGTCACGTGACTGACGCTCCCGACCGGAAGATCTCCCCAGACGTTTCCATCGAAGCCGTCGTCCAGCCAGAATCTCCTCCTGACCTGAAGTGAGAGGCGCGCGGCGGAAAAGTAGGGGAGCTCGTCGATCGCCTTCCGCTTGCGGTCGGAAAAGGGAGGGGAGATCTCGATGTGC
>DATLEX010000154.1:0-36281 GCA_035525045.1 Thermoanaerobaculia bacterium
CGAGCCCGAGCCACCCCCGCCACCCCCGCCCGGCGCCGATCCCACCCCGGAGGCCTGAGGCCTCCAGTTGCTAGAATGCGCCGCCATGCCGCGGGTGTCGTTTCAGTCGCTGATTCTCACGCTTCAGGGGTTCTGGGCCGAGCGCGGATGCGTCATCGAGATGCCGCTCGATCTGGAGGTCGGCGCCGGCACGATGCATCCTGCCACCTTCCTGCGCGTGCTGGGGCCGGAGCCGTGGAACGTCGGCTACGTCCAGCCCTCGCGCCGTCCGGCCGACGGGCGTTACGGGGAGAATCCCTTTCGACTCGGCAAGCACTACCAGTTCCAGGTCGTGCTCAAGCCGTCGCCGCTGGAAGTGCAGGAGATCTACCTCGACTCGCTTCGGGCGATCGGTCTCGACCTCACGCGCCACGACATCCGCTTCGAGGAGGACAACTGGGAGTCGCCGACGCTGGGGGCCTGGGGAGTGGGGTGGCAGGTCCTTCTGGACGGCATGGAGATCACCCAGTTCACCTACTTCCAGCAGGCCGGCGGAATCGACCTGGCGCCGATCTCGGCGGAGATCACGTACGGACTGGAGCGGCTGACCATGTTCCTGTCGCGGCGGAGCTCGGCGTTCGACATCGAGTGGGGCGGCGGCGTCGGATACGGCCCGATCCGCCGGCAGGAAGAGTACGAGTTCTCGAAGTACTACTTCGAGGTGGCAGGGATCGATCTGCACTGGCGGCTGCTCGACGCCTACGAAGGGGAGGCGCGACGCTGTCTCGAGGAGAAGCTGGTGCTGCCCGCCTACGACTGGACCCTGAAATGCTCGCACATCTTCAACACGCTCGACGCGCGGGGAGCCGTCTCCGTGACCGAGCGGGTCGGCGTGATCAAACGCGTTCGTGATCTCGCCGTCGGCTGCGCGCAGCAGTATCTCGACTCGCGCCGCGAGCTGGGATTCCCGCTCCTCGCCCAGAAGGCGTCGTGATGGCGGAGTACGTCTTCGAGCTGCTGACCGAGGAGATCCCCGCGTGGATGCATGAGAGCGCCCGCGCCGCGCTCGGCGAGCGCCTCGCCGCCCTGGTCGGTTCTCTCGGCGTCGCCGAGCCGGCCGGGAGCGTCATGGTCAGCACCACGCCCCGGCGAATCGCCGTCTACCTGTCGAAGCTTCCGCAGCGCGAGGCGGACCGGGAGCAGGAGGTCAAGGGACCTCCCCGGACGTCGGCCTACGACCCGGCCGGCAAACCCTCCCCGGCGCTGACCGGGTTCCTGAAGAAGAACGCCGCGTCGCTCGAGGACATCCTCCCGGCCACGGACGAGTACGTCCGCATCCGCAGGAAGATCGAGGGACGGCCCATCGAGGAGCTGATCGGGCAGCGCATGCCGGAGATCATCGAGACGCTTCGCTGGCCGAAGACCATGCGCCTGGGGGACGGCGAGCACTCGTTCATCCGGCCGGTTCATTCCATCGTCTCGATCTTCGATGGGCGCCACGTTCCGATCCGCATCCTCGGCGTCGCCTCCGGAACCACGACCGCGGGACACCGGACCCTGGCCCCGCAGCGCTTCGAGGTCAGCTCCTACGACGACTACGTGTCGAAGCTCGAGCTGGCGCGGGTGGTGGTCGACCCCGTCCGCCGGCGCGACGTCATGGCGGCGCGGGCTCAGACCCTGAGCCACGAGGTCGGCGGCAGCGCCGCGCTCGATGCCTCGATCTGGTCTCAATGGCAGTACCTGACCGAGTATCCCGGCGTGGTTCGCGCCGAGTTCCGAAGCGAGTACCTCGTCCTGCCGGAAGAAGTGCTCGTCACGGTCATGCGCGTCCACCAGAAGCAGCTCCCGATTCGCGACGAAAAAGGGGGCCTGACCAGCTACTTCCTGGCCGTGCTGGACAACGACGCCGACCCGGACGGCAACGCCGCCTACGGAAACTCGTTCGTCACGAACGCCAGATTCGCCGACGCGAAGTTCTTCTACGAGACCGATCGGCGGAAGACGCTGGCCGAGCGGGTCGAGGCGCTCTCGCACCTCCAGTTCCAGGAAAAACTCGGAAACTACCTCGACAAGACCACGCGCATCGAGCGGATCGCCCGGGCCGTCTGCGAGGAGACCGGAACGGGCGCGGAGGCGGTCCTCGCCGCCGCCCGCCTGTGCAAGGCCGACCTGGTCACGGAGATGGTGAAGGAATTCACCGACCTGCAGGGGAAGGTCGGCGGGATCTACGCGCGCGAGGAAGGCCAGCCCGAGCTCGTCTGGCAGGCGATCTACGACCACTACCTTCCGGTCAATCTCGACGATGCGCTGCCGCGGAGTGCCGCCGGCGCCGTAGTCTCACTCGCCGACAAGATGGACACGCTGGCGGGATTCTTCGCCATCGGCGCGCGGCCGACCGGCTCGAAGGACCCCTTCGCACTCCGCCGCGCGGCGCAGGGCGTCGTGCAGATCCTGCTGAACCGCGACAAGCGGCAGCTCCGGATCGGGATCGACCGTCTGGTGGACATCGCGCTCGACGCCCACGACCGGCGCGACGCCGCCGCGACCAGGAACGATCTGCTGGCGTTCTTCGCCGACAGGATGCGGACGATCCTGGAAGCCTCGGCCTGGGGGTTCGCCTACGACGAGATCGCCGCCACGATGGAGGCGGGCTGGGCCTCGTCGCTGCTGGACCTGGTCGACCGCACCACGGCCGTCCGGCAGATCCGGGACGAGTCGAATTTCCTCTCGGTTCTCGACTCGGCCAAACGGATCGCGAACATCACCGCCGGCCACGATTCCGCCGCCGTCGATCCTCGGCTCCTGAAGGAGCCCGCCGAGAAACGACTGAACGAGCTGGCTGCGGCCGCCGGCGAGCAGATCGACGAGCTGGTGGAGGGGCGGCAGTATCGGATGGCGCTCGAGTCGTTCGCGGCCATGGCCCCGGAGCTCGAGACCTTCTTCAAACAAGTCATGGTCATGGTCGATGACGAGGCCGTTCGGAAGAACCGCATGGCGCTCCTGCGAAGAGTCGGAGGGGTGGTCATGAAGATCGCCGACGTCACGAAGATCGTCGTCGACAGGCGCAACTACCGGTCGTGAGAGCTCGTTTCGTTCTGACTCTGCTCGCCGCCCTCGCTGCATGCCGCGAGGCCGATCCCGGCGGCCCGGCCGGCCCGCGCATCTCCGCCGCCCAGCTCGCCGAGAACGAGAATCTTCTGAACATCGGGTGGGGTGCCGCGGTCGTGTCGCGGACCGGGGAGCTGGCCCTCGAGAGCTCCGCCATCCGCGCCATCGACGGCGACGCCGACACGGCGTGGGCCTCCCCCCCTCTCGACCCGGAGCAGACGCTGCTCTTTTCCCTTCCCGCTCCCGCCCACATCGACCGCGTCGGCTTCGCCACACCGGTCATCCCGCACAGGAGGACGACGGCCTTGACCATCGAGGCCTCCTCCGACGGCCGCAGCTTCACCCTTCTTCTCTCGCCCGAGCTCGAGCAGTCGGCCGAGCCGCAGTTCTTCGACGTCCTTGCCACGGAGGCGAGATACATCCGCGTCACGACGCGGAAGGGGGGAAGGAGGGTGGCTGCGCTGAAGTCCGTCTACGTGCGCGGCCGGTGGCTGGAGGCCCCGTCGGTCCCGCCGATCGGCGACTGCTGGACCGTGAACGGGTCGCCCGCCAGCTTCACTGAATCGGAGGGACGAGTCACCGGATCAGTCGGCGCCGAGCAGCCGCTCTACGTCGACGGCGGCGTGCACGAGGCCGTCTACCGCTTCGCCTGGGCGCGGGGCCCGGAGTGGGGATATGCCCTCGTCACGCTCACTCCCGGCGGGGACCACCTGAGCGGGATGACCTGGCATGAGGAGGCCGCCGCTCACTCGTTCGGCACGAGCTGGTTCGGCGAGCGCAGGCCATGCCGGCCGGAACCGATCGATCCCGACGCGGTGGTGACGACGTTCATCCGGAGAGCGGGGTGGTATCCGCTGTTCAGCCTCCGCTTCGACTCGGCGGACGCGCTCGTCGAGCCGGCCAGCGCCGGCGGCGTGCAGATCATCGAGAACGTGCAGCGGCGGCTGCGTTCCGAGCGATTCCGGATCGTGGCACACGAATATCGCGGAGCGACGCCGCAGGAGAACCGGCGCCGCGCCGAGGCCCGGCTGCAGTCGCTTCGCGCGGCGCTGCAGCGGCGTGGCGTCGAGCTGTCGCGCATCGACTTCGTGGCCCGCGGCGGCGACTCGCCGCGCAGGCCGACGGCGAGCGAGTCGATGCGCCTGCTGTACGGAGTCGTCGAGATCCAGCTCCCGGACAAAGCCCGGGCTGCTTTTTGAAGCATAATCCGGCGCCGGTCACCGGGATCGTGGGGGGCCGTCAGAGGTTCAGCCGATGGAGAAATACGTCTACTACTTCGGCGACGGACGTGCCGAAGGGAACGCCGGGATGAAGGACGTTCTCGGCGGGAAGGGCGCCGGGCTCGCCGAGATGACCAACATCGGCGTGCCGGTACCGCCCGGCTTCACGATTTCCACGGCCGTCTGCACCTATTTCTACGCCCACGACCACAACTACCCTCCCGAGCTCCGGGAGGAGGTGGCCCGGAACCTGGCCGCCGTGGAGAAGTCCGCCGGCCGCAAGTTCGGCGACCGCGCCGAGCCGCTGCTCGTCTCCGTCCGCTCCGGCGCCCGCGCCTCCATGCCCGGCATGATGGACACGATCCTCAACCTCGGCCTCAACGACGAGACCGTGACGGGCCTCGCCAAATCGTCGGGGGACGAGCGCTTCGCCTTCGACTCTTACCGGCGCTTCATCCAGATGTACTCCGACGTGGTCCTCGGCATCGACCGGGAGAAGTTCGAGCACGAGCTCTTCGCCCTGCGCGACCGGGCCGGGGTGAAGAGCGACGCCGAGATCCCGGCCGGCGACCTGCGCGAACTGGTCCGCACGTACGAGGACATCGTGAAGAAGGAGAGCGGAAAAGACTTCCCGCAGGACGTCGAGGAGCAGCTCTGGGGAGCCATCGGCGCCGTCTTCCGCTCGTGGAACAACCCTCGCGCCGTCACCTACCGGAAGCTCAACGGCATCCCCCTCGAATGGGGGACGGCGGTGAACGTGCAGTCGATGGTCTTCGGCAACATGGGAGACGACTGCGCGACCGGCGTGGCATTCACCCGCGATCCGTCCACCGGCGCCAGGCGCTTCTACGGCGAGTACCTCCCCAACGCCCAGGGCGAGGACGTGGTGGCGGGCATCCGCACGCCGCTGCCGATCACCAGGGCCCAGGTCGCCGGCGAGGAGAAGTCACTCGAAGAGACGATGCCCGCGGTCTTCGGGCAGCTCCAGGACGTCTACCGAAAGCTCGAGGCCCACTACCGCGACATGCAGGACATCGAGTTCACCATCCAGTCGGGAACGCTCTATCTCCTGCAGACGCGCACGGGCAAGCGCACCGGGTTCGCCGCGGTGAAGATCGCCTGCGACATGGTCGATGAGGGACTGATCTCCGAGCGTGAAGCGGTCGAGCGCGTCGAGGCCGGGCAGATCATCCAGCTCCTCGCCGCCGTCTTCGACGCCGCGGAGAAGGAGAAGGCGCTCCACGGCGGCCGGCTCCTCGGCCGCGGCCTGCCCGCAGGCCCCGGCGCCGCAACCGGGCGCATCGCCTTCAGCGCCGAGCACGCCGTGACCATGGCCGAGGATGGACCCGTCATCCTCGTCCGCATCGAGACGTCACCGGAGGACATCTCCGGCATGCACAAGGCGGTGGGAATCCTGACCACCCGCGGCGGCCTGACCTCCCACGCCGCCGTGGTGGCGCGCGGCATGGGACGCCCCTGTGTGGTCGGCGCAGGCTCGCTTCGCGTGGATTACGGCCGCAGCGAGTTGAAATCGGAAGGGAAAGAGCCGATCGAAGAAGGGGACTGGCTCTCCATCGACGGAACCACGGGCGAGATCATCAGCGACAAGGTCGCCACGCGCCCTTCGGAGATCGTCCAGGTCCTTCTCGAAGGATCGATGAAGCCGGAGCAGTCGGAGATCTATCGCAACTTCGACCGGCTTCTCAAGTGGGCGGACTCGATCCGCACCCTCGGGATCCGCACCAACGCCGACACTCCGGAGGACGCGCGCGTGGCCCGCCTCTTCGGCGCGGCCGGCATCGGCCTCTGCCGCACCGAGCACATGTTCTTTCAGGAGGAGCGC
Organism: Thermoanaerobaculia bacterium; assembly: GCA_035525045.1. Lineage (GTDB taxonomy): Bacteria > Acidobacteriota > Thermoanaerobaculia > Gp7-AA8 > Gp7-AA8 > DATLEX01. Next base: position 6,151 of record DATLEX010000154.1, read on the forward strand.
ATCCTGCGCGTCCGGGAGATGATCCTGGCCCGCCACGAAAAGGGACGCCGCCAAGCCCTGGCTCAGCTTCTCCCGTTCCAGAGGGACGACTTCGAGGCCATCTTCCGCGAGCTGCACGGACAACCGGTGACGATCCGCCTCCTCGATCCGCCCCTGCACGAGTTCCTGCCCCAGACCGAGGCCCAGATCTCCTCCCTCGCCCGCGACATGAACTGGGGATTCGTGGAGCTGCGCGCCAAGGTCAACCAGTTGCACGAGGCCAACCCCATGCTCGGCCATCGCGGCTGCCGCCTCGGCATCACTTTCCCGGAGATCTACGAGATGCAGGTGCGGGCCATCTTCGAGGCCGCCTGCGAGGTGAAGAAACAGGGAACCGACGTGCAGCCGGAGGTCATGATCCCGCTGGTCGGTACGGAAAAGGAACTGGAGATCACCCAGGAGATGGTGCGGCGCGTCGCCGGCGAGGTGATCGCAGAACGGGGTGTGGACGTGCCGGTCATCGTCGGCACCATGATCGAGATTCCGCGGGCCACGCTGATCGCCGGCAAGCTCGCGGCCATCACGGAGTTCTTCTCGTTCGGGACCAACGACCTGACCCAGATGACGTTCGGCTACTCGCGGGACGACGCCGGATCGTTCCTCCCGCAGTTCATCGAGAAGAACGTGCTGCCGGTGGACCCGTTCGAGTCCATCGATCAGGAGGGTGTCGGGCAGCTCGTGCGCCTGGGGACGGAGCGTGGGCGCGCGGCGAACCCCGGGCTGAAGGTCGGCGTCTGCGGCGAGCACGGCGGCGATCCCGCCTCCATCCGCTTCTTCCGCAGTTGCGGGCTCGACTATGTCTCCTGCTCCCCTTATCGTGTGCCGGTCGCGCGCCTCGCCGCCGCGCAGGCGGAGTTGGAGCAGAAGGCCTACGAGGGCTAGTGTGTCATCCCGAGCTGGTGAACGGCGCCGGCAGAGCCTTCTCCCCCGCCTCCGGCGGGGGAGAAGGTGGCCCTGAGCGCAGCGAAGCGCCGGAGGAGGGGGCTCTTCGTGAATCCGAGAACCCTCACCCGGCGCTTCGCGCCACCCTCTCCCGCAAGCGGGAGAGGGAGAGGGCACGTTTCACACCTCCGCCTCCAGCTTCTCTTTCCGCCGGTGCCAGGCCCAGGCGGCGATCGCCACCAGGATGATGATCAGCAGGCCCCACCTCTCGGCGTGCTCGTATCGCCCCAGCAGCGTCTGCACGGCCGCGCCGAAGTAGTAGCCGAGCGCCGTGATGCCGACGGCCCAGATCAGGCAACTGATGGCCTCGAAAATCAGGAACTTGATCAGGGAGATTCTCGAGATCCCGACCACCACGGCGCAGGTGATCCGGAGGCCGTACAGCCACTGCGTGACGATGATGGCCGCCACCCCGTAGCGCTCGAACATGCGGATGCTCTTCCCGAAGTGAAGCTGCATCCGCGGAAAGCGGTCGAGCAGGCGCACGCCATGCACTCGGCCCAGCCAGAACCAGAACAGATGGCCCAGGTAGGCCCCGGCGAAGCCGACCGTGGCGACGGCCACGAACTCCATATGGCCCCGCTCGGCGAAGAATCCGGCGATGACGAGAATCGCCTCCCCCTCGATGAACGTCCCGAGGAAGACGGCCAGGTACCCGAACCGCTCCAGGAGTGCCTCAGGTGACATTCAGGCTCTGGCCGGACTGCACGATCCGGGAAGGTGAAATGCGCGCTCCACGGATAGCATTACAGCAGGTCGGAGGCCGATCATGAAGCGATTGCTCGCCCTGGGGACCATGCTCCTCGTCGCGTCCGCTCTGGCGGCGGCGGAGAGCGAGAAGAGCGGGAAGGCGCCGCAGAAGACCGAGACCGAGATCGCGGCTGCGGCGGAGCCGCAGCCGGTGGAGTCTCCGCTGGTCGCGGCGGCGAAGCGGACCAATCGCGGCGCCAGCAAGACGGTCGTCATCACCGACGAGACGGTCAAGAAGTCGACCGGGCGCCTCACGACCACGGACTCCATCTACAACCCCTACCTGCCGCCGAAGGTGGAGCCGTCCGCCGAGGTGGTGGCCAACGAGCAGGCCGCCAAGGCTCGAACCGAGGAAGAGAAGAAGGCCGCCGCGGCGAAGGCGGCGGAAACGAAACGGCAGCAGGAGCTCGCCCGCAAGGCCCGCCTCGCCCAACAGGCCGAGGAGTACGAGGAAGGCTACGACGACGACATGGATCCCGCGCAGCTCGAGCGGGAGCTCGCTGCCGCCGCCGCCGCGAAGAAGAAGCCGTAGGCTCGCCGGCTACGGTTCGCGCACGCTCTCGCGGGCCTCGAGCGTCCGGAGCACCTTCTCCAGGAGCACCCAGATCTGGTCGAGGCTCTGCTCGATGCGAGTGAGCCGCTGATCGAGGTCACCCGAGTCGAGCTCCTCGATCAGATCCCAGAACACCGGATCGGTCGGCTTCCCCCCCTCGCCCGGCTTCAGCCTGACCGACAGCGTGTCGTCGGCCGAGATCTCCTCCGGATAGATCTTCTCGATGATCGTGAGGATGGAGCTCTCCGGGGCGATCAGCGGGGCGACCTCCATCCCCATCGTCTCCTCGAGCTGCTCGATGACCTCGGTGTCGGTGGGATCGGCCATGGCCACCTCCACGCGGTTTTGCTCGTCGATCCGCACCGGCACGGCCTTGCAGTGGAGCGCGAGTGGACGGCTCATCTTCCGGATCAGCTTCTTCGGAATGTCGATGTGCAGGAGGCTGATGCAGGGGATGTCGATCTGCTTCGACAGAAATGCCGCCAGGACGTTCTCATCGATGAACTTCAGCTCCACGAGCGTCGACCCGAAGCGCTTGCCGGTCTGACGCTGCTCGGCCAGCGCGATCTGCATCTGCACCTCGTCGATGAGGTTCGCGGCCAGCAGCATGTCGCCGAGGTTCTGCCGTTGCATCCGGCCGCCCATGGTAGCGAAAAAAAACGGTGGGGAGGATGCCGGTATTCTTCGCCTATCGCTCGATCTCGGCCTTCAGAGCGCGCGTCATCAGGCGCTGAATCGCCTCTCGGGGAGGCTCATTCTCGTACAGCACCCGGTACATCTCCGTCGCGATCGGCATCTCGATGTTTTGCCGCTGCGAGAGAGCGAAGGCCGACCGGGAGGTCTTCACGCCCTCGGCGACGAACTTCGTCCCTTCCAGGATGTCGGCCAGCTTCCTCCCACGGCCGAGCTCGACACCGACACTGCGGTTGCGCGAGAGAGTTCCGGTGCAGGTCAGCACGAGGTCGCCCATCCCTGCCAGGCCGGCGAGGGTCTCCAGCCGGCCTCCGAGGGCCATCCCCAGACGGGTGATCTCGTGCAGGCCGCGGGTGACGAGTGCGGCGTTCGTGTTCGAGCCGAGTCCGAGGCCCTCCAGGACCCCGGCGGCGATGGCGATGACGTTCTTCAGCGAGCCGGCCAGCTCGACGCCGACGACGTCGGGGGAGTGATACAGCCGGAAGGTCTGGCCGGAAAGAACGCGCTGCAGCTCCTGCGCGAATTCGAGCTGTTCCGAGGCGATGACCGCCGCCGTCGGATCGCCGCGGGCCACCTCCACGGCGAAGGTGGGACCGGAGAGCGCCGCGAAGGCCGCCAGCTTCTCTCCCGCCACCTCGGCCGTCACGTCCGACATCCTTGCAAGCGTCTCGTTCTCGATCCCTTTCGTGCCGGAGACCACGCGCACCGGCCGCCCCACGTGCTCGATCAGCTCACCCAGCACCTGGCGGTAGTAGTGGCTCGGGACGATCATGAAGAGGATGTCGCTGTACGCCGCCGCCTCGGCCAGGTCGGCGGTGGCGGCCACTCGCGGCCCAAGCTCGATGTCCGGAAGGTAGAAGCGGTTCCTTCCCGCCTGGCGGATCGAGTCCGCCACGTCCGGGTTGTGCGCCCACAGCAGGACGTCGTTCCCCCAGCGGCCGATGACCGTCGCCATGGCCGTGCCGAAAGAGCCCGCCCCGATCACGGAGATCCTCACCGGTCATCCTTCCGCTCGCCCATCCGGCGTTCTTTCCGCTGCACGAGGCGGGCGATGTTGTTGTGATGCTTCAGGATCACCGCCAGGGAGATCGCCACGCTGATCACGATCCGCCAGAACGGCGCGTTCGTGGCGAGGAAGCGAAAGAACAGCGGAATCGACGCCGCGCTGATGATCGACGCCAGCGACACGAAGCGCGTGGCGACGATCACGATGGCGAAGACGATCGCCGCGCCGGCGAAGACGATCGGGTCGAGAGCCAGGACCACCCCCGCGGCCGTGGCCACCCCCTTCCCGCCGTGGAGGCGCAGCCACACCGGGACCATGTGGCCCAGCACCGCGACGAAGCCGGCCAGCGCAATCCACAACTCGCGCGAATGGAGCGGCGAAGAGCCGGCCGCGGCGTACGGCCATTCCGGCAGCGACGTCATCCATTGCGCCATGACGATCACGGCGTACCCCTTCGCCAGATCGAGAAGCAGGGCCGCGACTCCGGGCGCCCTGCCGAACGTGCGGGCGACGTTCGTCGCGCCGACGTTCCGGCTCCCATGCTGGCGGATGTCGGCACCGGCCACCAGCCGGACGATCAGGTAGCTGAATGGGATCGACCCGAGGAGGTAGGAGGCGGCGATGAGCGCGGCAGGAAGCATTCGGGTGGGTATTCTCTACCGTTAACCGTCCTCGAACGCATTCTCCAGGTCGGCCACCAGGTCCTCGATGTCCTCGATGCCGACGGAGATCCGGACCAGGCCCGGCGTGATCCCGAGCCGCTTCCTCGTCTCGGCCGGGACCGAGCCGTGGGTCATCGACTCGGGATGGGAGATCAGGGTCTCCACGCCTCCCAGCGACTCGGCCAGCGAGCAGAGCCGGACGCGGTCGAGGAAGCCCTTGGCGTTCTGGTGCGAGCCGAGCTCGAAGGAGATCATCGAGCCGAAGCCGTTCATCTGGCGCTTCGCCAGCGCGTGCTGGGGGTGGTCCGGCAGGCCGGGGTAGTAGACCTTCTTCACCTTCTTGTGGTGGCTGAGGTACAGCGCCATGGCCATGCCGTTCTCCTCGTGGCGCTTCATCCGGACGGCGAGCGTCTTCACTCCGCGGAGCACGAGCCAGGAATCGAAGGGGGAGAGGATTGCCCCCACCGCGTTCTGGAGAAAGCCGATCTTCTCCGACATCTCGTCCGAGCTCGACACCACCACGCCACCGACCGAGTCGGAGTGCCCGTTGAGGAACTTGGTGGTGGAGTGGACGACGAGGTCGGCGCCGAGCTCGATCGGCCGCTGGATGTAGGGTGAGCAGAAGGTGTTGTCGACGACCACCAGCGCCCCCCCGTCGTGAGCGACCTTCGCGCAGGCCGCCAGGTCGCTGATGCGCATCATCGGGTTGGTCGGGGTCTCCAGGTAGACGATCTTCGTCTCCGGGCGCATCGCTTCACGCACGGCGTCGACACGACTGGTGTCGACGTAGGTGAACTGCAGGCCGAACTTCTCCAGGACCCGGCTGAAGAGCCGGTACGAGCCGCCGTACATGTCCTCGCCGGCGATCACGTGGTCGCCGGCCTGCAGCGTGCGGAAGACGGCGTCGATGGCGGACATCCCGGAGGCGAAGCAGTGCGCGTGCTTGCCCCGCTCCAGCGCGGCGAGGTTCGCCTCGAGCGCCGAGCGGGTGGGGTTCTGCGTCCGGGCGTACTCGTAGCCCTTGTGCCGGCCGAGCTCCGGCTGCACGTAGGTCGAGGTCTGGTAGATCGGAACGGTGACCGCGCCGGTGTGCGGCTCCGGCTCCTGCCCGGCATGAATGCAATCGGTCGAGAAAGCCATGATTCTCCTCACTCAGGACGAGGCCGCCCACTTCGAGTAGATCCCCTTCGACATGTACCGCTCCGCCGCGTCGGGGATGATCGTCACCACGCGTTTGCCCGGGCCGAGCTTCTCCGCCACCTCGACGGCGGCGGCCACATTCGCCCCCGCGGAGGACGCGCCGAGAATCCCCTCCTCCCGCGCCAGCCGGCGCACCATGGCGAACGCCGGCGCGTCCTCGACCATGATGACCTCGTCCGCCAGCGACATGTCCAGGACGGGGGGGATGAACGACGATGCGCCGATCCCCTCCACCTCGTGCGGCCCCGCCTCGCCGCCCCGCAGAATCGAGCCCTGCGGCTCGACCACGGCGCACCAGACGTTGTCGAGACGCTCGCGGAGGTACTTGACCACGCCGGTGAACGTCCCCCCGGTCCCCGCCCCGGCCACGAAGCCGTCGATGCGCCCATCCATCTGTTCGAAGATCTCCGGCGCCGTCGTCTCGTAGTGCGACTCGGTGTTGAAGACGTTGCTGAACTGCTGCGGGACGTAGGAGCCGGGAATGGTCGCGGCCAGCTCCTCGGCCCGGGCGATGGCGCCCTTCATCTTCTGGTCCTCCGGCGTCAGCACCACCTCGCCGCCGAGGGCCTTCATGACTTCCTGCTTCTCGATGGAGAAGTTCTCCGGCACGCAGAGGATGACCCGATAGCCTCTCCCTGCGCCCGCCAGCGCCAGCGCGATCCCGGTGTTCCCGGCCGTCGGCTCGATGATGGTCCCGCCCGGCCGGAGCAGCCCGGCGGCCTCGGCCCGGCGGATCATCCCCACCCCGATCCGGTCCTTGACCGACCCGGCGGGGTTGAGGAACTCGAGTTTCACGAAGATGTCGGCCGCGTCCGGCCCGGGGATGGAGCGGAGGCGGACCATCGGCGTGTTGCCGATCAGATCGAGGACGTTGTCGACGGGAGGGGGGAGAGGACGACCAGTCAAAGCGGGCGCATTCTAATACGTGCCGAATTGTGCCGAATACAAAAGCGGCGGGCCGGGGGGCCCGCCGCAGTCACGTGCATTGTGGTTGATGGAATCACGCCCAACTGGTGGGGCGGGAGGAGGAGCGGCGCTGGTTGTAGCAGTCGCGGCAGTAGACGGGTTTTCCGCTGACGGGAGTGAACGGCACTTCGGTCGCAACTCCGCAGCTATCGCAGGTCACGCTCACCATCTGGCGCTCGCGGGTGCCACCGTTGCCGTCGCGCGCCATCTTCCGCTTGTCGCGGCAGTTCTTGCAGCGCTTCGGCTCGTTGGTGAAGCCGCGCTCGGCGTAGAAGGCCTGTTCATTCTTGCTGAACACGAACTCCTGGCCGCAATCGGCGCAGTTGAGGGATTTGTCGTTGAATGTATCCATGAACCTTTGATCTCCTAAAATTTGTTACCACTGGACGTACGATTGCCGCAGCGTGACACGAGCGGGGTGCCGCGACCCACGCCCCCGCATCTGGATCAGAAACACCTTCTTCGGATCAGCCCCCTTCCGCTACGAAACGCAATACACCCCTGAACGCACGTGCTGCTCCGAGGTTGACTTGTATTGGATTCGTTGGCTGCTTTTAGCATAGGGCATCCAATGAAGGCAACGACTTGCGTACCTGCAAATAAAATTGTCAAGGTCTTGACCTCTTGAAAACACCTCATCCGATCCGCATCGGCCCCGCCGGCTGGAGCTACAAGGACTGGGAAGGCACGGTCTACCCGCCCCACGGTTCGCGGTTCGATCCCCTCGCCTATCTGGCGAGTTTCTTCGACACCATCGAGATCAACTCGCCCTTCTACCGCATCCCCCCTCCCTCGCACGCGAGAAGCTGGGTCCGGCGCGTGGCCGCCAACCCCGATTTCCGATTCACCACCAAGGTCTTTCGCGGCTTCACCCACGAGAAAGCGCGCCTGCAGAACGCCGACCTCGACGCCTTTCGTCTCTACCTCGATCCGCTGGTCGAAGGGGGACGCCTGGGGGCCCTCCTCCTCCAGTTCCCCTGGAGCTTCAAGAACTCCGCGGAGGCGCGGGCCCGGCTCGTGGAGCTCTTCGAGGCATTCGCCGCCTATCCGAAGGCGCTGGAGGTGCGCCACGCCTCGTTTCAGAACGACGAGTTCTTCACGTTCCTCGAGGAGCACGACGTCGCCTTCGTCAACCTCGACCAGCCCCTCTTCAGCGACTCGGTGAGACCTTCCGACGTGGTGACCGGACCCGTCGCCTACGCGCGCCTCCACGGCCGGAACTACGAGAAGTGGTTCGCGCACAGCGAGAGCTGGGAGCGATACGACTACCTCTACTCGAACGAGGAGCTGGAGCCGTGGGTGAAGCGGATCGAGTCGATGGCCACCCGAAAAGAAACCTACGTCATCACCAACAACCACTTTCGCGGGCAGGCGGTCGTCAATGCCGTGGAGCTGAAGCGCGCGCTCGGACAGGAGGGCAGACTCCCGCCGCAGTTGGCGCGAGTAATTGAAAATTGAAAATTGAAAAAAGGCCGGCGTCCCCGCTTTCAATTTTCAATCTTCAATTTTCAATTACCCCCCGCGACAAGAGTACGATTCCCCGCTCGGATGACCCTACGCAAACGGATCCTCGGAACAGCCGGCCACATCGATCACGGCAAGACCTCTCTGGTCAAGGCGCTCACCGGTGTGGACACGGACCGTCTCCCGGAGGAGAAGCGGCGCGGGATCACCATCGACCTCGGTTTCGCGAGCTGGTTCACCGAGGAGGATCAGATCGGGTTCGTCGACGTCCCCGGCCACGAGCGGTTCGTCAAGAACATGCTCGCCGGCGCCGGCGGAATCGACGGCGTGCTGCTGGTCGTGGCCGCCGACGAGTCGATCAAGCCGCAGACCCGCGAGCACTTCGCGATCTGCCGCCTCCTGGCCATCCGCACCGGCGTGGTCGCGATCACCAAGGCTGACCTGGTCGAGCCGGAGATCCTCGACCTGGTCCGGCTCGAGGTGGAGGAGCTCGTCGCCGGCAGTTTCCTCGCCGGCTGCCCGATCGTTCCCGTCAGCAGCGCCACCGGCGCGGGCCTCGACGAGCTGCGCCGCGCCATTCTCGCGTCGCTCTCCTCCATCGACGACCGCGATGCCACCACGCGCGTGTTCCGCCTCCCCATCGACCGCGTCTTCACCATGAAGGGGTTCGGCTCGGTCGTCACCGGGACGACCTGCTCCGGGCGGATCGAAGCGGAGTCGGAAGTGGAAGTGCTCCCCGGCGGCGATCGCAGCCGGGCTCGCGCCATCCAGGTCCACGGCGAGGCGCGTCCCTTCGCCGCGGCCGGCGAACGGACGTCGATCAACCTGGCCGACATCTCGCTCGACCGGCTCCATCGCGGCCAGCAGATCGTCACGCCCGGCACGCTCGAGCCGTCGCAGATCATCACCGCCCGCCTGGAGCTCCTCGACGACTCGAAGCCGCTGCGCGAGCAGACGCGCATTCGCTTCCACCACCTCTCCTCGGAGCTCCTCGGCAATTTCCGATTCGTCGACGCCACCGAGCGCGAGCTGGGCCCGGGCCGCAGCGCCTTCGTGCAGTTCCGCCTCGAGTCGCCTCTCGTGGCCGTGGCCGGCGACCGGTTCGTGATCCGGCGTTACTCGCCGGCGATCACCATCGGCGGCGGCATCATCCTCGACCCGCGCCTGCCGAAGCTCGGCCGCGGTACGCGCCCGGAGATTCTGGAGACGCTCGCCGGTGGCAGCCTCGTCGAGCGCGTGGAGCTGATGGCGAGACTGGAGGGCCTTCGCGGGCTCTCCATCGAGTCGGTCCGGGCGCGGACCGGCCTGACCGCGGCCACGCTGGACGGCGCGCTGCGCGACCTGCCCCACCTGGCCAGGCTGTCCGGCGGCCGCTGGATCCACCGCGACGCCGTGGCCGGCTTTCGCAGGCGGGCCATGGAGTTCCTCGACCGCTACTTCAAAACGAGCCGGATGGCGGTGAGCGTCCCGAAGGGGGAGTTCGTGCAGAAGCTCCTCCCGCCCGCGGCCGAGCCGGCGGTGATCGACTTTCTCCTGGGCGACCTGGTTGCGGAGACCATCGTCGCCGTCCGCGGCGACGCGCTGGAGATCCCCGGGCGCTCGAAGACGCTCGGCGGCGCGGAAGGGGAGCTGGCCCGGATGATCGAGAACCGTTTCGCCGAGGCGGCGCTCCATCCGCCGGCGGTGTCACAGTTGATTCAGACCATGACGCACAAGCCGAAGATGATCGAGGGGGTCATCGCCTTCCTGGTCAGGCAGGGGACGCTGGTGCGACTGGCCGAGGGCGTGTACCTGCACCGTGACGCCCTCGCTGCGGTCCGGGAAACGCTGGCCGCGCGCAAGGGGCAGACCATCGAGGTCGGCCACTTCAAGGAGTTGTTTGGCTTGTCGCGGAAGGTGGCGATTCCGATGCTGGAGCTGCTCGATCGCGAGGGCGTGACGAGGCGGGTCGGCGACGCTCGGCAGGTGCTGTGAGGTCGCGGTACCCGGGAGGCACCTGGAGCAGGGACGCCAACACCTCCTTCGGCTCGATGGCCACGACTGAGCGCTCCACGACCATGTTCGACTTCCCGTACGGCAGCTCCGCCCGATCGAGGAGCGGGAACCCGCGGGCGGCGATGAGCTCCTCGTCGGCCTTCGCCACGATCGCTCCCAGGCGGGTCGCGGGCTCGGCGGTACCGTGGATCATGGCGAAGAGCTCGTCGGGGATGCTGGGGTGACTGGCGAACCAGAGCTCGCGCTGGTACCCGCCGAGGCGGATGAGCGACTGCGTGGCCGGAACGCCGAGGATTTCACGCTCCGCGCCGGTGGACTGAAACTCCGCGGCGGGCAGCTCCCGGTCCACGGGACGCCGGAGCGCGGTGCGCCGCTGCGCGAAGACGCTGTCGACCGGCTCGGTGCGATAGGTCCGCTCCAGATCGTTCACGAAGGTGACCGTCCTGGCCTCCAGGTCATACAGCCGCCAGCTCTCCGCCTCGTCGGTGCTCCGGGCTTTCGACGGGCTGATGAGCAGCGTGTGCGTGGTGGTGCGACCGGCCGGCTGGAACGTGGTGCGGATGGTGACGACCGTGGCGTCGACCCGCGGGCCGAGGGAAGGGGGACGTCGCGGCAGCATCGGTGATCGTTCGCACGCGCTGACGAGAAGCACCACGGCGGTCGCGCCCCAGAAAATCCGCAGCACTAATCCTTCGCCTCGTACCAGTTTCGCCCCCAACTGGTGTCGACCGCCAGCGGCACGGCCAGGGGATAGATCGTCTCCATCGTATGTTTCACGATCCCCGCCACTTCCGGCGCGGTGGCCGCGGGGGTCTCGATGACGATCTCGTCGTGGACGGTGAGGAGCATGCGCGCATCCGCCGCCTCGGCGTCGAGACGCCGGTCGAGCGCGATCATGGCCAGCTTCAGAAGGTCCGCCGCCGTTCCCTGGATCGGGGCGTTGATCGCCATTCGCTCGGCGTTTCCGCGGACGGTGAAGGAGCGGTTGTGAATCTCGGGAATGTAGCGCACCCGGCCGAAGAGCGTCGTCACCTTCCCGGTGGCCCGCGCCTCGTCGAGGGTGTGGTCGAGATACTGCTGGATCTTCGGGTAGCGGGCGAAATAGGCCTCGATCCACTCCTTGGCCTGGGCGGTGGAGATGTTCAACTCGTTCGCGAGCCGGAAGGCCGACATCCCGTAGAGCACGCCGAAGTTGATCGTCTTCGCCGCCCGGCGCTGTTCCGGCGTCAGCTTTTCCTCCCCCACGCCGAACATCTTCGAAGCGGTGGCGCGATGGATGTCGGCGCCGCGCTGGAAGGTCTCGATCAGGCTCTCGTCACGGCTCAGATGGGCGAGGATGCGCAGCTCCACCTGCGAGTAGTCCGCCGAAAGGAGGACACAACCCTCCTCGGCGACGAAGGCCTTCCGGATCGTCCGCCCCAGCTCGCTGCGGATGGGGATGTTCTGCAGGTTCGGGTCGGAGGAGGAGAGGCGCCCGGTCGCGGCCACCGCCTGGTTGAATGACGTGTGGACCCGCCCGTCGGGGCCTACCAGCAACGGCAGAGCGTCGACGTAGGTGCCCTTGAGCTTGTGCAGCTCGCGATGCTGCAGGATGAGCTGCGGGACGGCGAAGCCGTGCGAGGCCAGCTCGGTGAGCACCTCCACGCTGGTCGAGTAGCTCTTGGTGGCCTTCGTCTTCTTGGTTGAGGGATACTGCAGCTTCTCGAACAGAACGTGACCGAGCTGCGCCGGCGAGTTGATGTTGAACTCCATGCCCGCCTCGGCGTAGACGCGCTTCTCCAGCTCCACGATCTGCGCTCCCATGGCCGCCGACATCTCCCGAAGCAGCGCCACGTCGATGCGGATGCCTCTCTCCTCCATCCGCGCCAGGACCGGCGAGAGCGGCATCTCGATGCGCTGGTAGATGTCGAGCAGAGCCGGGTCCTTGCGCAGCTCGGGCTCGAGGAGCTGCGCGAGCAGGAGGGCGGCATCCGACTTCTCGCCGAGGTACTGCTGGTAGGGTCCGAGGACGGCGGAGCCGGCCTGATGCTCGACCGCGAAGAGCGGCGCGGTCTTGGCCACGTCCTTGCGCGCGAGGACGTCCTGCTTGAGCCGGTCGCGGGCGACGTTGCCGAGGGAGTGGCTCGGCAGGCCCGGATTGATCACGTACGACATCAGCATCGTGTCGTCGTAGCGGCGCGGCACCGGCCACCCTGCGGCGCGAAGACGGCGCATCTGGAGCTTCGCGTCATGGGTGACGAGCCGGCGGGCGCTCCCTACGATCTCGCGAACGGCATCGCGGAGCTCGTCGCCGCCGCCGGCGGCCTTCGCCACGGGGACGATCAGCGACTCGTGCGGGCGGCGCGACAGCGACAGCGCAAGAATCTCGTCGAACCCCTCCGGGGTCACCGGCTCCACCCACAACCCGAGCGGAGCGCCGGCCGCCGCGTCCGCCCCGAACCGGCGGACCTCATCCGCCGACGCCGCGATCCGATACTCCTTCTCCTGCGGCGGCGCCTCCGGGAGAAACTCCTGCATCAGCGAGGCGAACTCCAGCCTGGAAAAGACATCGTGGAGGCGGGTCCGGTCGGGCTCCTGCCGCTTCAACGCCTCGAAGTCGATGTCGAAATCGAGATCGCACTTGATCCTCGCCAGCTCGCGCGAGAGAAAGGCCTTGTCGCGGTTCTCCTCGAGCGCCTTCTTCTGGGAGGCCCGCTTGATCTGGTCGAGGTTCTCGTAGACCCCTTCCAGCGACCCGAACTGCTGGATCAGCGCCTTGGCCCCCTTCTCCCCGATCCCCGGAACGCCGGGGATGTTGTCGATGGCGTCGCCCCAGATGGCCATCACGTCGACGACCTTCTCCGGCGGAAGGCCGAAGACCCCCTCGATCGCTTTGGCGTCGTACATCACCTCGCGGCCGGTGTGGTAGAGCGAGATCCCGTCGCCGACGAGCTGGAAGAAATCCTTATCGCTCGTGGCGAGCACCACCTCGTAGCCGCGGTCCCGAGCCGCGCAGGCCAGCGTGCCGAGGAAGTCGTCCGCTTCCCACTCCGAGGCGCGGATCACCGGGATGCGGAAGCCCTCCAGGACCTCGTAGACCAGCGGGATCTGCACCGACAGGTCGTCGGGCATCGGCTTCCGGTCCTTCTTGTAGTCCTCGAACTGCGCCTCGCGGGCGGTGGACGGCCCTTCGTCGAAGGCGACGGCGATGCAGTCGGGCTGGTGATCCTTGAGCAGCTTGCGCAGCATCTGCACGAACCCATAGACCGCGTTCGTGGCCAGGCCGGCCGAGTTCGTCAGGTTCCGGATCGCGTAGTACGAGCGGTAAACGTTGTTCGAGCCGTCGATGAGGAAGAGGGCCGGCTTTTTCGAAGGGGGCACGGGCCGCGATTCTAACGGTGAAAACACGAACGGAGCCTTTCGGCTCCGTCGTGTTACCTCGGAAAGGGGCTGGACCGCTGCGGCCAGTTGGTAGGATTCAAGGAAGCTGTGTGATTAATCGTCCAAAATCGGTCCAATTTGTAAGGAGGGAGCCCGCAGCGGCCACTATGCGCGAACGAGTCAGGCTGGATTCGCGCGCGGGTTCCGAAACCATCGTCGAAACCTCGTTCATATTGGGCTCGTTCCTTGCGAGAAACGAGCCAGTGACGCGAGCCGGATCACGCCGCCCCGCTCCCCCCGCCCCGCGGCCGGCCGCGATCGTCTCAACTCTCAGTCGAAGAGGAACTTCTGGCGACGATCTCGGGAGACGGGGCGCATGCTCAGCCCGCTCATTTTTTGCCGCTGCTGGCTCCACGGTTGCAATTCTGACCGCCGCATGAAGAGACTCCTCCTCGTCCTCCTCTCCCTGACCGCTCCCCTGGAAGCTCAGGACTGGAGCGTCGGCGCCGGCGGTGGAGCCTTCGTCTGGGGCCACTTCGTGAAGCGCACCACGACCATCGCCACCGAAGACGGCACCACCAGGCAGACCGTCACGCTCTCCGCCACTACCCGGCCGGGAATGGCACTCGACATCGAACGAAGGCTCGGCGAGCGCTTCGCGCTGCGGCTGGAGGGCTCGTTCGCCCGATCGCCCCTCGGGATCAAAGGAACGAGCCGGCAGGACCCGGCCGTCACCATTTCCGCCGGCGACATCGACGTGACGGCCGTGACGATGCCCCTCGTGGTCCGCATCAACCCCCGCGGCACGTTTCGCTTCCACATCATGGGAGGACCGGCCGCGGCCGCCTACACCATCCGCATACGGCCGGACGCCGCCGGCACGATTCCCCTCTTCCGCGGGACGCGGAACGAATGGGGTGCGGCGGCCGGCGCCGGGATGGGGTGGTATCCGAGCGACCGCTTCGCGATCGAGGCCAACGCGCTCGACATCAACACGTCCTCCCCCTTCCGCCGGGAGGACATCGGCGGGCTCGGCACCGTGGAGATTTCACGGCCGCACAACCTGCACACGACGATCGGCATTCGCTACGGGTTCTGAGCGGCCGGCGCCGCAATCGACCGGAGCAGCGCCCGAGCCCTTTCGGAGCTGGGATCTTCCCGCAGTTTTCGCTGCAGGCCGGCGATGGCCTGATCGCGATCGACGGCGCCGCTCTCCAAAAGGAACCTCTGGTACCCGGTCCCTTCCGGGTACACGGCCTCGTATTCGAGACCGAGCACGTGCCTGTTCGCGCCCGCCCGCCTGACGAAGACCATCCCGTTGTCGTCGAAATAGACGAGGGCCCAGCGGGAGCGGGGGAAGCGCGTGACCGTCATCGGCGCCAGGGTGACGGTCGTCGACCCGTCGGCGGCGACGGTGGTCACGCGGTCTGGCTGGTCGACGTACTGCAGGAGCGCGTACTCGATGGCGTGGTCGCGCAGCAGCGCATCCCACGCACGGCTGTCGCCCCGCGACTTCGCGATGCGCTCGAGCAGCGGCAGGTACACCTCGTTCCGCCCGTCGATGAACACGGGCCGCTCGGGGTAGAGCGCCCAGATCAGATATCCCCCGAATCCGTAGCTGTTCATCATGTTGCCCCGGAGATCGGCGCTCCGCACGAACTCGGCCATGCGGACCGGAAAATACGAGGCCACTCCGAACCCGCGCTCGAAGGGATAGTAGAAGGTCAGGACGAAGAGAAGGGCCAGGCTGGCGGCGGCGAGAAGAGCATCTTTCGACGCCCGCCGCCACGACGCGATCTCCGGCGCCACCAGCAGCGGGACGAACGCGCAGAACAAGTGGACGTTCCGGATGTACCGCAGCGAGATGTAGCCGAGGAACGCCCCGACGAACACACTCCGCCACCGGCCCCCTCGCGCGGCGAGGGCCAGGAGCGCGGCCGCAAGCAGCAGCGCCGCGAAGAAAAACGGCGCCTTCTCGAACTCCGGACGCCGCCACTCCTCGTTGTCGAGCACGCCCGACTCGATGATCTTCGTCAGCTCGAACGGCACCGTCAGCACGCGGTACCCGAAGGGATTCACCAGCGAAGCGGTCGTCGACGCGACGGCCGTGACCACCACCGGCGCGAGACGGCGCCTCTCCTCCAGAAACATCGCCGCGGCGAACAGGAGCTGGATGACGATCCCCACGATCACCGCCGCGTGCACGTTCGCCCAGAGAAGGGCCAGCAGGGGGATGGGCAGGAGCAGGCGGCGGTCGCCGCCGCGCACGAACTCGTCGAGGAGAACATAGGTGACCACGGCGGCCAGGACCGTGAAGATCTCCGGGCGCTCGATCAGCCGCGTGATTCCGCCGGCCACGGCCAGAAACAACAGCGCCACCGCGGCCACGGCCCCCGTCCCTCGCCGGAGCGCGTACCAGCCGCCGATGAACAGCGTCATGGCGATCAGCAGCGACTTCGCCACGGCGATCCCGGCGGGCCCGAACGCATCGAAGAGGACCGCCTGCGAGAGCTGGAACAGCCATTCGTGATCGATGTACTCGCGGCCGCGGGCGGTGAAGCTGAAGACGTCCTGCCGGGGGATCTCGCCGCTCGCGGCGATCAGCTCTCCCGTCTTCAGGTGCCACCAGAAATCGAGGTCGGCGATCCTGCAGAGCCCCGCCGCGAAGGCGGCGAAGAGCGACGCCCCGGCGACGCCGGCAAGCGCCGCGCGCGACACGGCGGGGGTTGGCTCAGGCGCGCTCAAGAGGTGAGGAGCGAGTTCAGATCACCCAGGAGCTTCTCCAGCGGGAGGCCGTAGCCCTGCGCGACCTGCGCCAGCGTCTCCTCGTTCGAGACCGAGCAGATCGAGCAGCCCCCGAGGTGATAGGCCGCGAAGACCCATCGCGCCGCCGGATGGAGCGCCATCGCCTCATCGACGGTCATCTCCGCCTCGAACCTCCCCTCGGTCACTTCCGGCATCTCAGGCCGCTCCTCCTTCATCGGATTCTACGCGAAGTAAAATGCGCGCCGGATGAAGGTTCGCATACTCTATTTCGCCATTCTTCGGGACATCACCGGCAGGAGCGACAGCGAGTTGACGCTCCCCGAAGGAACCCGGGCCGGCGAGGTCTGGACCTCGATGCGCCGGCAGTACGCTCAGCTCGCCGCCTACGAGCCCCCCCCGCTGATCGCCGTGAACGAGGCCTATGCCCGTCCGGAGACGGTCCTGCGGGACGGCGACGAGCTCGCCTTCATCCCGCCGGTGGCCGGGGGGTGAGGCCGTGAGATACCTCACCGACGAAGCCATCGATTCCGCGGCCCTCCGCCGGAGCACGCTCCGCCCCTCCGACGGCGCCTGCGTCGTCTTCGAAGGCGTGGTGCGCAATCACCACGAAGGAAAGCAGGTGGAGTCGATCCTCTACGAGGCTTACCGGCCGATGGCGGAGAAGGAGATCGAGAAGGTCGTGCGCGGCGTCGAGCGCGACCACCCCGGCGTCGCCGTCGCCGTCCTGCACCGCCTCGGTCACCTGGAGGTCGGGGAGGTGTCGATCACCATCGTTTGCTCCGCGCCGCATCGCGCCGAGGCCTACGCGGCGTCGCGGGAGGTGATCGACCGCGTGAAGCAGACCGTCCCCATCTGGAAGAAGGAGCGCGGCCCCGGCGGAGAGGAATGGGTCGGCTGGCAGGGCCAGTGCTGACCGACCCGATTCCCTCCGCCTCCGTCCTCCTCCTGCGCGACCAGCCGCTGGAGGTGCTGATGATCCTGCGACACGAGAGCAGCTCGTTCGTCCCCAGCGCCTGGGTCTTTCCCGGCGGCGCCGTCGAGCCGCAGGACGGCCCGCCGGACGAGGCCGAGACGCTGCGGCGGACCGCCGTTCGGGAGGTGCTCGAAGAGACCGGAATCCCGCTCACCGGCGAGCTCGTCTGGACGTCCCGTTGGATCACCCCCGCGGGCATGCCGAAGCGCTTCGACACCTGGTTCTTCCTCGCCCCGGCCGGCCGCGACCTCCCCGTGCGCCTCCAGCAGAGCGAGGCCGCCGATTTTCGCTGGATCGAGCCCGCCGCCGCGCTGCGAGCGCACGCCGCCGGCGGCTTCCCCATGGTCTTCCCGACGGTGAAGAACCTGGAGGCGATCGCCGGCTACACGTCGAGAGCGGAGCTTCTGGAGTCGCGCCGCGGGGCGAAGATCGAGGCCGTCCAGCCGGTTCTCATCGTGGAAGGAACCCGGAAGAAGATCGTGCTCCCGTGATCATCCGCAGCATCACCGCACCGAATCCGGGGCCGCTCACGCTCGACGGCACCCGAACCTACCTCCTCGCAGACTCCGCGGTGCTCGACCCGGGGCCGGCGGAGGAGTCGCACGTGCGGGCGATCCTCCAGGCGGTCCCGCGGCTCGAGACGATCCTGATCACGCATCGTCACGCCGACCACGCGCCGGCGGCCGTGGCGCTGAAGGAGCGGACCGGTGCCCGCGTCTTCGCCCCGCGAAGCGTCCTCGACGACACGGTCGTCGATCAGCGCCTGCGCGGGGGCGAAACGATCGAGGTCGGCACGAACCCGATCGAGGTGATCGCCACTCCCGGTCACACCAGCGAGCACGTCTGCTTCCTGACATCGGACGGCGACCTTTTCACCGGCGACACGATCCTCGGCTCCGGGACCTCGGCGATCTTCCCGCCGGACGGCCACATGGGGGATTACCTCCGCTCGCTCGCCCTGCTGCGATCGAAGAGCCCGCGGCGCATCCATCCCGCGCACGGGCCGACGCGCGACGACGCCGTGGCGCTGATCGACGAGTACATCGCCCACCGCCTGGAGCGCGAGCGGCAGGTCCTCGCGGCGATCGGCTCCGGCGCTTCCACCGTCCCCCTGATGCGGCTCCGCATCTATCCCGATCTCGATCCGCGGCTCCACGCCGCCGCGGAAATGCAGCTCACCGCCCACCTGATAAAGTTGATCGAGGAGCGCCGCGTCGTCGAACGAGAAGGCGCCTCCTTCCTGATCTCCGAGGATTGATGCGACACAAGGACTTCATCGAGATCCACGACTACTCGGCCGAAGAGGTCGGAGAGATCTTCGCGCTGGCCCGCGACATGAAGGCGAACCCGAACGAGCACCGCCGCGCGCTGGACGGGCAGACCCTGGCGATGATCTTCGAGAAGTCGTCCACGCGCACCCGCGTCTCGTTCGAGGTGGGGATGTTCCAGCTCGGCGGGCACGCGCTGTTCCTCTCCGCGCGCGACATTCAGCTCGGCCGCGGCGAGCCGATCTACGACACGGCCAAGGTCCTCTCGCGCTACGTCGACGCCATCATGGCCCGCACCTTCGCCCACAAGACCGTCACCGACCTCGCCGAGTACGCGTCGGTGCCGGTCATCAACGGGCTGACCGACCTGTCGCACCCCTGCCAGGCCATGGCCGACTACTTCACGGCGTGGGAGAAATTCGGCGGGGAGCTGAAGGGACGCAAGATCGCCTACGCCGGCGACGGGAACAACATGGCCCACTCGCTCATGTTCGGCGCGCCGAAAGTGGGCATGGACATCGCCGTGGCCACGCCGGCCGGCTATGCCCCCGATCCGATGATCGTGGCCCAGGCCAGCGCCGACGCGCAGGCGGCCGGGACCAGGCTCCTGATTACCACCTCCATCGAGGAAGCCCTCACGGGCGCCGACGTGGTCGAGACCGATGTCTGGGCCTCCATGGGCCAGGAGGCGGAGGCGGAGAAGCGCCGGCGCGATTTCGACGGCTGGATGATCGACCAGCGGGTCATGTCGATGGCAGCGCCGGAGGCGATCTTCATGCACTGCCTTCCCGCCCATCGGGGCGAGGAAGTGGCAGCGGAGGTCATCGACTCGGAGCGGTCGGTGGTCTACGACGAGGCCGAGAACCGGCTCCACGTGCAGAAAGCGATCATGGCTTTCCTCATGAAGGATCGGACGCGTTGACCGACGCCAGCACGCGCCACACGCGAGGCCTGCTCGTGGTCATCCTCCTCGGCCTGATCTTCCTGGCGTTGCTGGCGCTGATCATCCTCAAGACCGGCGGCGAGGCGCGCTCTCACCTCGCCCTCTCCGAGCGGCTGACCGTGCTGCCGGTCCGGATCCGCCTTCGCACCGAGCCGAACGCCCGCGCCCCGGTGGTGGCCACCGCGACCAGCGGCGAGACGCTGCGGCTCCTCGAGGATCAGGGAGCCTGGGTCCGGGTCGAGAACACCGACGGCCTCAGCGGTTGGGCCGAGCGCGCCAACCTCGAGCGCACCGCCGAGCGCCAGAGGCGGCTCGCGCGCTACACCGCGATCCGGCGGCTCCCATCGCTGGCGGGAGTCACCACCACGCGCACGCAGCTCTTCGCCGGGCCGGGCATCTTCTATCCGCTGGTGGGCGAGATCCCGGCCGGGACGAGCGTGAAGGTCTTCACCCGCGATCACGACTTCTACGCCATCGACTTCGAGGATCACGTAGCCTACGCCGACGTCGATACGGTCGATGTCACCGCCTCCGGAGCGCCGCAGCTCGACGTGGCCACCTCCCCCACCCCGCCGCCCCCCACCGAGACCATCGCCGGCGCGGAGCCGCCGGAGGAGATCGCCCCGCCTCCGCCGGAGCCGGCACTGGAACCGGAGCGGCCTGCCCTCGTCTCACCGGGCGGTCTCACCGACCAGACCGGCGTCTGGGCCGCCGTCCCGCCGGGCGGCACGCAGCCGGAGGAGATCGATCGCGTGATCCCGCGGTACCCCAACGCCGCCCGCCGCGCCGGCGTGTCGGGGGCCGTCGTCATCCGCGGGATCGTGCGGCGGGATGGGAGGATCGACAACGTGGAGATCATCAAGGACCTGCCCCACGGGCTGGGGGAGTCGGCGCGGGATGCGGTCAGCCGCTGGCGGTTCCGCCCCGCCACGTACCGCGGCGAGCCGATCGACGTCTACTACACCGTGACCGTGAACTTCAGGCTGCAGTAGCATGTCCCGCTTCCGTTTCCCTGATTCCGGCGACGTCATCGGCGCGCACCTCTCGACGCAAGGGGGCCTGCACACCGCGTTCGAGCGGGCCGCGATCATCGGCGCCTCCGCCGGGGCGATCTTCGCCAAGAACTCGAACCGGTGGAAGGGGAAGGAGCTCACTCCCGAAGACTGCGCTCTCTTCGCCGAGAAGCGGACACTCGGGCCGGTGCTGACGCACGTGTCGTATCTCATCAACCTGGCTACGACCAATGCCGAGTTCCACCGGAAGTCGCTCCTGGCCATGATCGACGAGCTCGATCGCGCCGAGCGCCTCGGCATTCACGCCGTGGTCCTCCATCCGGGCGCGCACATGGGGGCCGGGACGGCCGCCGGCATCGACCAGATCGCGCGATCCTTCGATCGGATTCATGCCGCGACCGCCGGCCATGGGGTGGTGACGCTCCTGGAGACCGCGGCCGGGCAGGGGTCGTGCGTCGGCTGCACGTTCGAGGAGCTCGGGAACATCCTCGACCTGGTCGATGACCCCTCGCGGCTCGGCATCTGCGTCGACACATGCCACGTCTTCGCCGCCGGCTACGAGATCCGGACGCGCGACGGCTACGAGCTGATGATCGAGGAGATCGACAAGCACACAGGCATCGAGAACGTCGGCGCCTTTCATCTCAACGACTCGAAGAGGCCGCTCGGCAGCCGGGTCGACCGGCACCAGCACATCGGCGACGGAGAGATCGGCCTGGACGCGTTCGCCTTCGTGCTCAACGATGTCCGTTTTGCCGCGATCCCGAAGCTGATCGAGACGCCGAAGAACGAAGACCATTCCTGGGACATCCGCAACCTGGCCACGCTCCGATCGCTGCTCAGCACGACGGAGGGGGAGGGCGCAGTGACGGCCGGCATGGCCGCCGCGGTCCAAATCGGGTAAATTCCGCGGCGCCATGGCATCTGAACGACTTCCGAAGCCCACGTCCGGCACGCGCATCGGTTTCCAGGACGGGAAGCTCCTCGTCCCCGACGATCCGATCATTCCCTACATCGAGGGCGACGGGACCGGCCCCGACATCTGGCGGGCGACGCAGCACGTCCTCGACGGCGCCGCGCGGAAGGCGTACGGCGGCCGGAAGACCTTCGCCTGGTACGAGGTGTACGCCGGCGAGAAGGCGGAGGTGCGATTCAAGGAGGTCCTTCCGCAGGAGACGCTCGACGCGCTGGCTCATTACCGCGTGTCGATCAAGGGACCTCTCGGCACCCCCGTCGGCGGCGGGATCCGCTCGCTGAACGTCACCATGCGCCAGGTCCTCGACCTCTACGCCTGCGTGCGCCCCGTCCGCTACTTCGAGGGCGTGCCCTCGCCGGTCCGCGAGCCGCAGAAGGTGGACATGGTCATCTTCCGGGAGAACACGGAAGACGTCTATGCCGGGATCGAGTGGCCGGCCGGCACGGAGGCGGCGAACCAGGTGATCGGGTTTCTCAACAGCCTCGAGCGCCGGAGCAGCACGAAGATCCGCGAGGGGTCGGCCATCGGGATCAAGCCGGTGTCGGAGTTCGGATCGAAACGCCTGATCAGGAAGGCCATCCAGTACGCCATCGCCGCGAAGCGCGAGTCCGTCACCCTGGTCCACAAGGGCAACATCATGAAGTTCACCGAGGGGGCGTTCCGCGACTGGGGCTACGAGATCGCGCGGGAGGAGTTCGGCGAGGCGACCATCGCGGAGTCGGAGCTGGGCGGGAATCGGGTACCGCCCGGCAAGGTCCTGATCAAGGACCGCATCGCCGACTCGATGTTCCAGCAGGTCCTCCTTCGCCCCGCGGAGTACTCGGTGATCGCCACCACGAATCTCAACGGCGACTACCTTTCCGACGCCCTCGCGGCTCAGATCGGCGGACTCGGCATGGCCCCCGGCTCGAACGAGTCCGACGAGGTGGCCATCTTCGAGGCCACGCACGGCACCGCGCCGAAGTACGCCAACCAGGACGTGATCAACCCCGGCTCCCTGATCCTCTCCGGCGTGATGATGCTCCGTCACCTCGGCTGGCACGAGGCCGCTGCGGCCGTGGAGAGAGGACTGGCCACGACCATCACCCAGAAGAAGGTGACCTACGACCTCGAGCGCCAGATGCAGGGCGCCACGAAGGTGAAGACTTCCGAGTTCGCCCGGCACCTCGTCGAGAACATGTGACCCATTACGCCTCGGCCGGACGCCATGCCAGGAACCAGGGCTCGCGACGGCCGAACTTCGTCGCCAGCGCCGCCCCGACGCCGAAGATCGAGGCCGCGCTCCAGATGACCGCGCCGGCGAAGGGGATCATCCGCAGCGCGCCGAGAATCAGCAGCCCGATCACCACCATGGCGAGGTCACCCCGCAGCCACTTCCGCGAGGCCAGTTGCTCGCGCGTCTTCGCCCCCGCCACCAGCGAGCCGACGGCGTGGAAGACGGCGACCATTCCGTAGACCTTCGTCAGGATGGCGAACGCCGCCAGCGCCGCCAGCAGGGGGCCTCCCGCCAGGTAGGGGATGAGATAGCTGAAAACGATCGCGGTGAGAACGAAGCTCGTCACCGCCACCAGCCCCACGGCGAAGCAGTACAGCGCGCTGGCGCGGACCTCGACCGACGAGAACCGGATCTCCCGCCCCGCCGCGAGGGTCAGGACGACGGCGGCGGCGAGCCAGAGCAGCAGCAACGCCACCACGGCGGCGCTGCGCGCCAGCGACGCGGCCGCGCCCTCGATCGTCGCCAGCGGGTAGATCCGTCCCGCCACCCGGTTCTCGCCGCCCATGACACGCCCGCCGCCATGGATCACGTTGCCGGTCACCCGGCCGGCGCCGGAGAAGATCACGTTTCCGCCGATGACCAGCACCTCGCCGTCGACCACGCTGTTGATGTACGCCGACCCGCCGAAGACCTGCACGCTGCCGGTCACCGGCGAATCGATCACCGCATCGCCGCCGAAGCGGTAGTGATCCGATACCGCGCCGGCCGGAGCGACCACGAGCGCCGCGGCGGCGAGCGACATCACCAGCGCGCGTCTAAGCATCGAGCCCTCTCGGCGCCCGCCGCAGCAGCGCGATCAGCACGGCGTTGACGGCCACGAACGCCACCACGATCCCGATCTGCCACGATCCGGGAGCGTTCTGCGCCGCCCCTCCCACGAGACGCAGCAGCGAAAGCACGAGGTCGGCCGGCGGGAGGACCTCCCGCAGCTCCCCCGCCGCCGCGAAGAGGGCGGCGGCGATCGCCACCACCACCAGCGCACCGCCGGTCACCAGCGGCCAGGCGCGGTAGCCCGCCCCCTCCCACGGCGCCAGCGGGAGCGCCTCGAGCCGCACGGGCCGCCCCGTCACCTTGGCATCGAGATCCTCGAAGACCTCACGGCAGGCGGCGCACTCGGCCAGGTGATCGCGGTGCGCGTCCGGATCTTCCAGGTACCGCTGGCAGCGTTCACGGTTCATAGCGGTTCCACGAACGAGTCGAGCGCGTCCTTGAGCAGGTTCCGCGCCCGGAAGAGCTTGTTCTTCACCGTTCCGAGGGGGAGCTTCTTCATCGTGGCGATCTCCTCGTAGGAGAGCTCCGCGAAATGCCGGAGCTGGATCAGCTCCCGGTAGTCGGGCGGCAGGTTCCCGACCGCCTTGTGGATCGCGGCGCCGAGCTGCTTGTTCTTCAGGGCACGATAGGGGGAGATGCCGCCGTCGGCGAACTCCCGCTCCTTCGCCGCCGGCTCCTCCTCGGCCGGCCGTGCCAGCGGGACCTCGGAAATGGTCTTCTTCCGCAGCGCGTCGATGGCGCTGTTCTGGGCGATCCGGAACAGCCAGGTCGAGAACTGGTACTGCGGATCGTAGCGGTCGAGGGCGAGAAACACCTTCACGAAGATCTCCTGGGCGAGATCGTGGGCCTCCTCGTAGCGATGCGTGATCCGGTAGACGTAATTAATGACCCGTCTCTCATATCGCCTCACCAGGTCCGCAAACCGGTCACGGTCGCCCTCGAGGATCCGCGCCACCAGCGTGCGGTCATCGAGTTGCTCACGCTCTGCCATTTGGTGTTACGGCTCCCGCCCGTGAAGGTTTAGCCGGCCGGGCGATGATAACGTCTGGCTGTCCGATGATCGAAATCCGTGACCTCACAAAGAAATACGGCGAGTTCACCGCCGTCGACAGCCTGTCGCTCACCGTCGCCCACGGCGAGATCTTCGGCTTCCTCGGACCCAACGGCGCCGGGAAGACCACCACCATCCGGATCCTGGCCGGCCTCTCCCTGCCGACCTCAGGCATGGCCACGGTGGGCGGCCACGACGTCGTCCGGGAGGCCGTCGCCGCCAAGCGCCTGACCGGTTACGTTCCCGACCGCCCCTACCTCTACGAGAAGCTCACCGGGCGCGAGCTGCTGCGGTTCGTGGCCAACCTCTACTCCCGCCCCTGGAGCGAGTGTGAGCCGAGGGCGACGGAGATGCTGCGCTACTTCGACATGGAGGAGTGGACCGATGCGCGCATCGAGAATTTCTCCCACGGGATGAAGCAGAAACTCGTCCTCGTGGCCGCGCTGGTACACGACCCGGCCGTGCTGATCATCGACGAGCCGATGGTGGGGCTCGACGCGCTGGCGCAACGGCAGGTAAAGCTCCTCCTCCGCCGCCTCGCCGACGACGGCCGGACCATCTTCCTCACCACGCATACCTTGTCGGTCGCCGAGGCCGTCTGCGACCGGATCGCCATCCTTCATCGCGGACGCATCGTCGCCAGCGGGCCGACGGCGCAGCTCAAGCGGGAAGCGGGGCAGGCGGGCAGTCCGCTGGAAGATGTCTTTCTGCAGTTGACGTACGGCAGCTCATGATCCGGCTCCAGCCTCTCGGCGAGGTACGAGAGCGCCTCCGCGCTGCGGCCATGGAGCGCGGCATCAGCCCGCGAGACCTCGATCTCCTCCTCGGCGACCTCCTCGGCCGTCCCCTCGCTTACATCCTCGGTCACGGCGAGGAGCGGATCGATCCCGGGCCGCTCCTCCCGCTCCTGCAGCGAAGGTTCGACGGCGAGCCCCTCCAGTACATCCGCGGAAAAGCGGAGTTCTTCTCGCGCGAGTTCCTGGTCGACGAGCGGGTGCTCATCCCCCGGCCGGAGACGGAGATCGTGGTGGAGACGGCGCTCGCGCACGCGCCGCGCGGGGCGAGGGTCGTCGACGTCGGAACGGGCAGCGGGTGCATCGCCATCAGCATGGAGCGGACCCGGCCCGATCTGCGCGTCATCGCCGTCGATGTCTCCGTCGCGGCGCTGGCCGTGGCCGGCCTGAACCGGCGCAGGCTCGAAGCCAGCATCGAGCTCGTCGCGTCCGACATCGTCGCCGCATTTGGCAGCGGGATCGATCTCATCGTCTCGAATCCTCCCTACATCCCGGAGGCGGAGGTCGACGGCCTGGCGGCCGAGGTGCGGCAGTTCGAGCCGCGCCGGGCCCTGACGCCGGGCCCGGAGGGGACGGAGGTCATGGCCCGGATTCTCGACCAGTCGCGCGACCGGCTGTCGGCGGGAGGCAAGGTCGTCTTCGAGATCGCGTACGGCCAGCTCGAGCAGGTACGCGGCGTTGGGAGGCGGGCGGGTTTCGAGATCGAGAGTGTCGTTCCCGACCTCGCCGGGATCGCGCGCGTCGTCGTATTATCGCGTCGTGGCTCCGAATGACCGCTGCCTCTTCTGCAGGATCGTGGCGGGAGAGATCCCGGCCCGAAAAGCATACGAGGACGACGAGGTGGTGGCGTTCCACGACGTGAACCCGCAGGCGCCGGTTCACGTGCTCATCATTCCGCGCCGGCATATCGCCACGCTCGACGATCTCACCGAGGCGGACGCGGGGATGATCGGCACCGTCGTCGTTCGCGCCTCCCGGATCGCACGCGACCTCGACCTTCCCGCGGAAGGCTATCGCCTGGTCGTGAACATGGGCCCCGCCGCCGGGCAGAGCGTCTTCCACATTCACGTCCACATCCTCGGCGGAAGGAATTTCGGATGGCCCCCGGGTTAGCGCTTCGCGACTTCGCGAATCCTCAATTCTCAATTCTCGATTCTCAATTCTCCTAGGCCGGCGGCGGGACTCGGAACCTCGTCCCGCTGAAGGTGACGCTCCTGGTTCCCTTCTTCCTCGTCCCTTTCCTCCGCTGCAGGAAGTCCTCCTTCGCCTCCATGAGTGTCGAGGGGACGTAGGTCGCTCCCGCCTCGAGCGTTCGGTCGCTATCGAGGCCGAAGGCCGACCCGCCGGCGACGATGGTCAGATCGGGAAAGTTTTCGGCCAGCAGCTCGAGCAGCGCGTATCCCGCCTGGGCGTGCTCGATGTGCGAACAGGAAATGAACACCGCCTCCGGGTGCACCTCGCGGATGAACGCGAGCAGTTCCCGGTCGGGAAGGTCGGTGAAGTAGTCGACCGAGTACCCCTCGCTGCGCAGGAGCTGGGTCAGCATCAGCGTGCCGAGTGAGAGGCGCTCGCCGACCACGGAGACGGCCACGATGTGGCGCTCCGGATCGGGGGCGCCGGCGTTGCGGTCTCCGTACCGGATGATCAGCTCGCGCATGACATCCTTGATGAACGCGTCGTGGGCCGGCGTGATCCGTTTCCGCTCCAGCTCCTCCTGCGCGAAGGTCAGCGTGGGGATGAACAGGGAGGTGAACATCTCCTCCATCGTCGAGGTCTCCGCCTGCCGGTCAGCGATGGCGATGGCGCCGGTACGGTCGCGGAGGAGGAGGCGGTTGTAGAAGCTGAGGTATCCCTCCAGCGGGTCCTCGCTCCCGAACAGGATCGAGAAAATGCGCAGCGCGGGGATGAACTCCCCGCCGACGGTCAGGCAGACCGTGATCGGAACGGCCAGCAGCAGTCCGACCGGCCCCCACAGCCAGCCCCAGAAGATCGCCGAGAGGAGCAGCGCGATCGGCGAGACGCCCACCCGGTGCCCAACCACGATCGGCTCGATGAAGCCTCCCACGAGCTGGTCGGCGAAGACGAACAGGCCGAGGACCGCCAGCGCGGAGTACCAGTTGGGAAAGACCGCCAGGGCCAGGAACGTCGGCAGCGCCGCGCTCAGCACCGCGCCGATGTAGGGAATGAACCGCAGCAGCCCGGCCAGCACGCCCCACAACATTGCGTACGGCACCTGCAGCAGCCAGAGGCCGATTCCGATGAGCGTGCCGAATCCGACGTTCAGCAGCGCGATGGTCAGCAGGTAGCGGCTGATGCGCTGCCCCGTCTCGCCGATGGCCTGCGTCGTCACGGTCAGGTGCGCGCGGCCGGCGATCCGCAGAAGCTTGTCCCGCAACTGCTCGCGGTCCCGCAGGATGAAGAACACCACCACGATGACCAGGAAGACCGCCGCCATCCCTTCGATCTGCGGCGCCACCTCCTCGTATCGCTCGGCGAGCGTCCTCCGCTCCGGGACCACCCGCACCCGGAGGTCGGCCGGCTCCGGACGCACCCGGGCGTCGGTCACCCGCTCGATCGTCCGTTCGAAGATGTCGAGCGTGCCGCCCGTCCGGGTCCTCAGAAACTGGAGCTTCTCCTCGATGTGACCGCTGGCCGCGGCCTGCGAGATCTGCTGCGCCACCAGGCTGAACTGCTGATAGATCCACCAGCCGCCGAAGCCGAGCGTCACCACCACCACGGTCAGGACGAGAGCGATGGCCCCGGTGCGGCGAAGGAACGTCCGCTCCAGGACCGCCACGATCGGCGTCAGGAGGAACGCGAACAGGATCGCCAGCGCCGTCGGGACCGCCACCGGCTTGGCCAGGTAGAGGATGGCGATGACCAGGACGCTGATGAGGAGGGTCCGGGCACGGGACTGCCGGCGGTCGGCGATCCGCTGATCGACCACGACCGGCCCGCTCCCCGCCGCGCGCCCTCCCGGCGGCAGGCGCTCGGATTCGTCGGTGTCGTCGTCAAAGGGCACGAATCAAGTCTAATGCAGCGGCCGCGCCGTCCTCCGGCCGGGGGAGTCCTACCGGCGTTTGCCGCGCGGTGCCGGTCGCGAAGACCGCGGGGCGGCTGGGCGGTCGGCGCCGCCGGCCACGCGCAGGTTCACGGCCCGGCCGCGGAATCGGGCTCGCGAGACGCTCTTGACGACGTGGGCGGCCGCTTCCGCCGGAACGCTCACGTAGGTGACCTCGTCGCGGATCTCGATCGGCCCGATGTCGCGGCCGGCGATCCCGGCCTCGTTGGCGATCGAGCCGACCACGTCCGCCGGCCGGATGCCGTCGCGCTTGCCGACGTCCATCCGCAGCCGCACCCGCTCTCTTCCGGCCGAGGAAGGAGCCGGCCGGGCCGCCGCCGGCCGCGACGTCTCCCCGATCGGCCGCGCCGCGCTCGCCAGGCGCGCTGCCGCGGCGGCGACCGCGGCGATGTCGTGCTCCCCCTCCCCGGCAATCTGCTCGACCAGCTCCAGGTAGAGGTCGAGATCGCCCTCGGCGATGTTCTTCCGAATCGACTCCTTGAGCTGCGCCACCCGCCGCGCGGCGACATCGGCGCCGGTCGGCGTCTTCATCGGCTTGATGGCGCTGCCGGTGAAGCGCTCGATCTCCCGCATCATGCGCCGCTCCCGCGGCGTGACGAACAGCGTGGCCATGCCCGCCCTTCCGGCCCGCCCGGTGCGGCCGACGCGGTGCACGTAGGCTTCGACGTCGTAAGGGATGTCGTAGTTGATCACATGCGTGATCTGCTCGACGTCGAGCCCGCGCGCGGCGACGTCGGTGGCCACGACGATCTCCGCCTGCCCGGCGCGAAGCCGCCGGATCACGCTCTCCCGCTCGGCCTGCTTCATGTCTCCGTGCATGGCCAGCGCGGCGAAGCCGCGCCCCTCCAGCCGCTCGGCCAGCTCCGCCGCGCCGTTCTTCGTCCGCCGGAAGATGAGCACCGCCTCGCTCTCCTCCGACTCCAGGATGTGCGTGAGCGTCTCCAGCTTCTGCCCCTCGGAGAGGTTGATGAACCGCTGTTCGAGGGCCGGCGCCGTCACCGTCTTGTGCTCGATCTCCACCCGCTCGGGATCGACCAGGTGCCGGCGGGCGATGCGCAGCACCTCCGGCGGCATCGTCGCGGAGAAGAGTGCGATCTGCCGCGGCTTCGGCGCCGCGCCGAGGATCTTCTCCACGTCGTCGATGAATCCCATCTTCAGCATCTCGTCGGCCTCGTCGAGGACGAGCATGCGGATGGTGTCGAGGCGGAGGCTCCCGCGGTCGAGGACGTCGATCAGCCGTCCCGGCGTGCCGACGACGATCTGCACCCCGCGCTCGAGCCGCTTGATCTGCGGACCGATCGGCGCGCCGCCATACACCGGCATCACCGCGAGACCCTGCATCCCGTGCCCGTACGAATGCACCGCCTCGGCCACCTGCATGGCCAGCTCGCGCGTCGGCGTGAGGACGAGCGCCTGCGTCTCCCGCCGGCGGGGATCGATCCTCTGCAGGATCGGAAGAGCGAAGGCGGCCGTCTTCCCCGTCCCGGTCTGGGCCTGCCCGATCAGGTCCCGCCCCGCCAGGAGCACGGGAATGGTGCGCAGCTGGATCGGCGTCGGGACCTCATACCCGAGGCCCGACAGCGTCTGC
>DATLEX010000166.1:0-2332 GCA_035525045.1 Thermoanaerobaculia bacterium
GAGGTTTTTCCAACCGAAAAATTCCAGAACGCCACCGATGGGATGGTCCTCCTTCGCGTTGACACCGAGGACCGGAAGGAAGGGACGGCGTTTTCCCGTTCGATGGGAATCGGAAGCCTCCCGACCTTTCTGGTGCTGACCCCGGAGCTTCTGATCGCCGGGGTGATTCCCGGCTATTCACCGGCCGATGCGTTCGTCAGGAAGATCCAGGATGTGGAGCGGGACTACAGCGCGTTCCAGAAGCGTCTGGAGACCGAGCGGAAATCGCCGCGCAACTACGCGCTGCGGGTGGCGGTGGCCAAGGAATTCATTCTGCGGCACGGTTTCGTGGAGGCGGAAAAGCGGCTCCATGCGATTCTCGGGGACAAGGCCGCACCGCCTGCGATCCGCGAAGATGCGACCTACCATCTGGCGGTGGCTCAGGCCGGCCAGAGGAAGTTCGACGCGGCGACCACGACCCTGGAAAAGTTGAGCGAGCTGCGCAAGCGCGCGGGATCGAATGAAGGCTCCAAACCGGTGGTGATCGCGCAGTTCCAGGTCAGCGGCGGCGAGGGATCGAATCAGAAGATCGAGATCACCTTTCCCGACGTCACTACCAGCTTCTTCCACCTGCTGCCGCAGGTGCGAAACTCCGCTTCAATCCAGTGACCGCCCCGTCGAGGAGGATGACGATGCGCGCAGCATCGCTCACTGCAATCACTCTTCTTGCGTTCGCTCTGCCTTACTCAGCCGCGGACGCGGCGGGTTCGATCTCGGTACGGACGGCGGCCCCCCGGGCGGAATCGCTGGTCCGGCTGGGGATCACCTTCGACGGCGAGAGCAATGCTCCGGGAGAACCGGTCGCCGGCAGGATCCTCGTGGAGATCGCCGGGGGATGGCACATCAACTCGGTCGAGCCTTCCAGCGACTTCGCCATCCCCACCCGGCTGGAGATCGACGCGCCGGCCGTCCGTATCGAATCGACGGAGTTTCCTCCTCACATCGAGCGCCCCTTCGATTTTGCAGGAGGCGAGACCCTGGCCGTTTACGAGGGGACCCTCGAGGTGCCGTTCCGCGGTGTGCGGATCGCCGAAGACGACGAGCGCTTCATGGTCAGCGTCTTCTATCAGGCCTGCGATGACAGCATCTGTCTTCCGCCGCGCACCGTCACCCTGGAGACGCGGCTGGGGGAGAACCGGCCCGTCGGCGCGGCCGGTGAGGAGCCAGCAGCGCCTGCGCCACCGGCGGGAGGGGAGTTCACCCGTCTGGAAGATGCGCCGGCGGGAGGCGCCGGCGGCGGGCTGTTCAGCGCGGACCTCGGCGCGACCTTCGCCTCGCGCGGTCTTCTGCTGACCCTGGTGGTCGTTTTCGTCCTGGGGCTCGCGCTCAATCTCACTCCTTGCGTCTATCCGCTGATCCCGATCACGGTGGGCTATTTCGCGTCTCAAAACGAGCGGGGCCGCGCCGCGCGCGTCGGCCTGTCCGTTTCGTATGTCCTCGGGATTGCCGCGACCTATTCGATTCTGGGGGTGACCTCGGCGCTCTCCGGACGGCTGTTCGGCGCGTGGCTCCAGTCCTCGGCGGTGCTGGTGTTTTTCGCCATCCTGATGCTCGTGCTCGCGGCATCGATGTTCGGAGCGTTCGACATTCGCGTGCCGCAGTTCATCGCATCCCGCTCCGGGGCGAAGGCGGGATACGCGGGCGCCCTGACCATGGGACTGCTGGCCGGGATCGTCGCGGCGCCCTGTGTGGGACCGTTCGTGATCTCCCTGATCGCGCTGGTCGCCCAGTCTCAGAGCATCGGACTCGGGTTCATCCTTTTCTTCGTCCTCGCGCTCGGGTTGGGCGTTCCCTATCTCCTGCTGGGCATCTTCTCATCCGCGGTCAACGCGATTCCACGGTCGGGGATGTGGCTGGTGCAGGTCAAGAACGCCTTCGGATTCATCCTCGTGGCGATGGCGTTCTATTTTCTCCGGCCGCTGGTGGGGGAGGAGATCTACCGCTGGGGCGTCGCCGCGAGCCTGCTGGTTGGCGCCGCGTTCCTGTTTCTGGGCGGGAGAGGCGTCCCTGCAGGGAGGGTGGTGCGGCTCTCCGCGGCGATCATCCTGCTCGCCGGCGGAATCGTGTTCGCGCTGCCGAAGCGGGTCGGCCCGGAGGTCCAATGGCGGCCCTACGACTCCGCGATTCTCGATCAGGCCTCGGCGCAGGGACGGCCGGTGATGATCGATTTCTATGCCGACTGGTGTCTCCCCTGCAAAGAGCTCGATAACCGGACCTTCAACGATCCGGCGGTGGTGGCGGAGTCGGAGCGCTTCGTGCGGCTCAAGGCGGACCTGACCCGGCCCGAAGATCC
>DATLEX010000173.1:0-2239 GCA_035525045.1 Thermoanaerobaculia bacterium
AGCGACCTGGTCGTGCTCCTGGTCACCTTCGGCCTGACGATCTTCGTCGACCTCACCGTAGCCGTGCAGGTGGGGATTGTCGCCGCGGCGCTGCTGTTCATGAAGCGGATGGCCGACATCACCAACATCGAGGGAGTCACCGAGGAGTTCCGCGACAGGACGGACGAGGATCCCGGCGAGATCACGCAGATGCGCCACCGGAAGCGCGTCCTGCACGATCGGGAGATTCCGCCGGGCGTCGAGGTCTACGAGATCAACGGCCCGTTCTTCTTCGGCGCGGCGGACAAGCTGAAGGACGTTCTCTCGGAGATCGGACGCACGCCGCGCGTGCTGATCCTGCGCATGCGCCACGTCCCGGCCATGGATGCCACCGGGATGCACGCCCTCGAGCAGATGGTGAAGAAGTCGCGGCACCAGGGGACGACGGTGATCTTCAGCGAGCTGCGCGAGCAGCCGCTGCGGGCCATGCGCAGAGCGGGGAAGCTGGAGATCATCGGCGGCTCAGAGAACGTCACGAAGACGTTCGAGGACGCGCTCGACCGCGCCATCAGGATCCTCGACGACGAGCCGACGGTGCGGATGTCGAGGCGGGTGTAGCTCCCGCCTACGCCTCCGGCACGACCTGCTCGGCGGCCGCGCGCGGTTTGCTCAGCGAGGTGACGTAGACGACGCCGACCACGCCGCCGATGGTCAGCGCGGCGCCGACCGCTTCGAGCCCGGTGATGACCTCGCCGAGAAAGAGCGAGCCGAGGGCCATCGAGATCAGCACCGCGAGCTGGGAAATCACCCCCACGGTCATGGCGTCGACCCAGCGAAGGCTGAAGGTCATGGTCAGTTGCGCGCCGATGGCCAGCAGCGACGCCGCGGCGAGGAAGATCCACTCCCGCCCCACCGGCGTCCTCCACGTCCAGACCCCCAGGGGCATGGTCACGAAGAGGCCGAGGAGGCAGAAGGAGGCGTAGACGGCCCAGGAGTTCTCCCCCCGACGCGCGGCGCGCATCGCCGTCACCGCGGCGCCGGAAGCGACGGCGGAGAGGACGGCGGTGAGCTCCCACCGTCCGAATCCGGCCCCGCCGCCCGGCGGCGCGTTCGCGTGCACGACGAGAAACACGCCGGTGAAGGCGACCGGAAGGGCGATCAGCACCTTCGCGCTGAACCGCTCCCCGATGAAGAGCATCGAGAAGATGCCCGACCAGACGGGAGCCGTGTAGTTGAGCAGCGTCGCCGTCCCGACGCTGGTGTGCTCGATGGCCAGAAAGTAGAGGAGCACGGCCAGCCCGCCGAAGATCCCGCGGTAGAGGAGGAGGTCGAGGCGTTCGAACTTCGTCGCCGCCCGCCGGTACCGGCCGACGAGGAGCACCGGCACGATGCCGAC
The DNA here is from genome assembly GCA_035525045.1 of Thermoanaerobaculia bacterium. Classification (GTDB taxonomy): domain Bacteria; phylum Acidobacteriota; class Thermoanaerobaculia; order Gp7-AA8; family Gp7-AA8; genus DATLEX01. The sequence goes on from DATLEX010000173.1 coordinate 1,376, forward strand.
GCCGAAGCGGATCATGGCCACCTGGGCGCCGGAGAGACGATCGGAGGCGAGCTTCGCCGAGAAGGCCATCAGGCCGAACATCGTCGCCGAGGCGACCATCAGGAGAAGCGCACGGTGCGTGGCCCCATCGTCTTTTGCTATCGTCGGCAGCGCCAAATCGGGCGGAAGCCTAACAGAGGAGTCGCTCCTGAACGGTGACATCCGGTACCGCGACGCCACGCGCCGCGACATTCCCGACATCGTCGATTTCCAGATCGCCATGGCGAAGGAGACCGAGGACGTGGCGCTGAACCGGCATGTCTGCATGCGCGGCGTGGAGGCGGTGTTCGAGGACCGCGGCCTGGGGCGCTACTTCGTCGCCGATCGCGAAGAGGAGCTGGTGGCCTCGCTGCTCATCACGCCGGAGTGGAGCGACTGGCGCAACGGCGTGGTGTGGTGGATCCAGAGCGTCTATGTCCGCCCCGGCCATCGCCGGAAGGGCGTCTATGCAGGGCTCTACGAGCACGTGAAGCGGATCGCTGAAGGCAACGAATCGGTGAAAGGGATCCGCCTCTACGTCGACCGCACCAACACCGCCGCGCAGGCCGTGTATCGTCGCCTCGGGATGAACGGGGAGCATTACGTGGTCTTCGAGTGGATGAAGAAGTGACCCGTGACATGTCATCCCGAGCTGGTTAACGGCGCCGGGCGCAGAGCCGAAGGCCGGATGAGGGGTGCGACCGCGAGACGGTTGCCCTCACCCGGCGCTTCGCGCCACCCTCTCCCGCAAAGCGGGAGAGGCTGGAGTTTGGCACTTAGGACGCCGGTCTTGGGGGGCCGGGGGATCAGGTGCAGGCGTAGGCGAGCGCGTGGTGGAGTGGGATG
>DATLEX010000195.1:0-6304 GCA_035525045.1 Thermoanaerobaculia bacterium
GGAGCAGTCTTCCTCAACACCGAATGGATGTACACCCTCAACGGCGTGTACCAGATCCCCTTCATCGAGACGAACCTTGGATTCAGCGTGAACAGCCGCCAGGGATATCCGAATCTCTACGGGCACGCTGTCCGCGTGACCGATGGCTCGACCAAGACGGTCATCGCCACCGCGCCCGACGTCGGCAGCGCGCGTCTGGACACCGTCTTCCAGCTCGATCTCCGGCTGGCGAAGGACTTCCGGCTCGGACCGGCGGGCGTGCAGGTCGCCTTCGACATGTTCAACGTGACCAACGAGAACACCGTGCTCCAGCGTGGTCCGGATCTGGTCTCCTCGACCGGCGCGCGCATCACAACCGCGAACCGGATTCGCGAGCAGCACAGCCCCCGGGTCTTCCGCGTCGGTGCACGCCTCACCTTCTAATCACGGCACCAACGGTCATCACGAAGCCCGCCGGAATTTTTCCGGCGGGCTTCTTTTTTTTGCCTCCGTACCAGCCGCAACCCTCGTCACCTCGTCACCGCTCGGGATGACGAACGCTTTTGACCACTGTCTGAAGGAAGGATGAGTTTGAACCGCAAACTGTTGTTCACGATTCTGTTGGCAGCGTTTCTCTTTGCCGGGCAGGCGCTCGCGCAGGTTCGCCTGCAGGGCGAGGTCGTCGACGAGCAGGGCAAGCCGGTCGCGGGCGCGAAAGTGACCGTCAAGACGCCGCGCGTCCCCGAGCTCAGCCCGGTCCATACCGACAAGCGCGGCCGCTGGGCGGTCCTGCTGCCGATGGGAGGGCAGTGGGACGTCGACATCTCCGCCGAGGGCTACGTCACCTTCCTGGGCAGCGTGAATGCCAGCGAAACGGAGCGGCTGCCGCGGCTCAAGAGCGTGCTCCAGAGCAAACCGGAGCCGCAACCTCAGGTCCAGCAGGCTGAGCCGGAGGTCGTCTCGACTGTTCCACCGGAGGCCGTCGAGGCGGTGCAGATGGCCGAGGCCTACATGAGGCAGGCCGAAGGGAAGGCTACCCCGGAAGACTCGCTCCTGCTCGGGATGTCCGCCATCCTTCCCCCGGTCCCCGCCGAGGAACGGAAGGCGCTGTATGCGAAGGCCGCGGTCGAGTTCGAGAAGGCGCACGCGCTCCTGCCCGAGCATGTCGACCTGAAGAAGGCCCTCTCGCGCGCCTACTACGCCTCCGGTCAATTGCAGCCGGCCATCGAGATGCTCGAGCAGGTCCATGCCGCCGAGCCGGAGAACAGCGGCATTTCCCTCCTCCTGGTGAACCTGCTGGCCGAGGCGGGCAACCTCGATCGAGCGAGGAAAGTGATCGACAATCTTCCCGATCAGTCCCTCACCGATGCCACCGCGGTGGTGAACGTCGGGATCCTCTTCCTGAACAAGAACGCTCCTGAAGAGGCCGTCCGCTACCTGAACCGGGCCATCGCCATCGATCCGGAGAAATCGGAGCCGTACTACTACCGCGCCATCGCCCGGCTGCAGATGAAGGACATGGCCCAGGCGAAGACGGACCTTCAGAAGGTCGTCGAGCTCGGGCCGGACACGCCGGAGGCGCAGGAGGCTCGCGATCTGCTCAAGCAGATCAAGTAACCTGTGAGCCCCGGGACGCTGCCGGCGGTCCGGGGGGGGACATCTCATGAACCGGCGCTCGATTCTCATTCCTCTGGTCGTGTTGCTGGCGGCCGGCTGTGGCGGCGGGGAGCTTCCGGCTCCCTCCGCCCGCACGCCGGTGATCATCATCTCGATCGACACCCTCCGCTCCGACCGCCTGCCGGCGTACGGTTACCACGGCATCTCCACGCCGCACCTCGACCGCTTCCGCGGCGACTCCATCCTCTTCGAGCGGGCCTACACGCACTGCCCCCTCACGCTGCCGGCGCACGGCTCGCTCTTCACCGGACTCCTGCCGGCGGATCACGGCGTCCGCGACAACATGGGGTTCCGGCTCGGTGCGGAAATCCCCACTCTGGCCGAGACGCTCAAGAGGCATGGATACGCGACCGGCGGTGCCGTCTCCGCCTATGTTCTGCGGCGCGAGAGCGGGATCGCCAGGGGCTTCGACTTCTACGACGACGCGGTCCAGCATCAGACGCCGGACCAGTCGATCGGGATGATGGAACGGAGCGGCGAGGCCACGGCCGCCGCGGCGCTCGACTGGCTGGAGAAGGGCGGGCAGGAGCCGTTCTTGCTCTTCCTCCATCTCTTCGAGCCGCACGCGCCGTACGATCCTCCCGAGCCGTTTCGCAGCCTCTATCGGGATCGCTACGACGGCGAGGTGGCGTGGGTGGATCAGATCACCGGTCGGTTCCTCGACGAGCTCCGGCGGCGCGGCCTCTACGACGACTCGCTCATCGTCCTCCTCTCCGACCACGGCGAGGGCCTCGGCGATCACGGCGAGGCCGAGCACGGTCTTCTTCTCTACCGGGAGACGATTCAGATCCCGATGATCGTCAAGCTCCCCGGCGCGAAGTTCGCCGGGAAGAGCGTCGCCGATCCGGTGCAACTGATCGATGTCTTCCCCACCGTCGCGGAGATGACCGCCGCTCCTCTGCCGGAGGGACTCCCGGGGCGCTCGATGCTGGCCTCGCTCATCGCGCCGCCGCGGGGTCGCCGCGCGATCGTCTCCGAGACCTTCTATCCGCGCTTCAACCTCGGATGGAGCGAGCTCTACTCGCTGGTCGAGGGATCGAGCCACTACATTCACGGACCGAAGAGGGAGCTCTTCGATCTCGACGCCGATCCGGCGGAGCGGAACAACCTTCTCGAGCAGGAGCGGAAGACGACCGCGGCGATGCGCAGGACGCTCGCCCCGTTCATGCGAGAGCCCGCCGCGCCCGCTCCGGTCACCGCCGAGGAGCGCGCCAGTCTGGCCGCCCTCGGCTACCTGGGGTCGACGGCGATGGGGAAGCCGGGAGAAGCGCGGCCCGATCCGCGCGAGAAGCTCGAGGCCTACCGCTCCATCCAGAGGGCGTTCTCCCTCTTTCGCGACGGCCGGCATCGGCAGAGCCTCGACCTGGCCGAGCAGACTCTGCGCGAGGAACCCGGCATCGTCGACCTGTGGGACCTGAAGTCAAGACTTCTCGCTTCGCTCGGCCGGACGAGCGAGGCCATCGACGCCGGCAGGAGGGCGCTGTCGCTCGCTCCCGAGCGTGTCGACCTGGCCGTGGTCCTGACGAGCCTGCTGCTCGATGCCGGGCGCATCGACGACGCGGAGGCGCATGCCGGGCTGGTGGCGCGGCATGACCCGGTCGTGGGAAGGGAGCTTCAGGCCCGCGTCTGGCTGGCGAAGGGGGATCTGAACCGCGCCGCCGAGGAGGCGCGGCGCGCGCTCGCGGAGAGCCGAGACCGCGTGGCGTCGCTGCTCACGCTGGCGCGCGTGGAGAGATCGCGGGGAGAGCTCGATGCGGCGCTGGCGCTGCTGGATGAGGCCGTGGCCGCGAAGCCGGCCGGCCGCCGGCTTGCCGGCCTCTTCGCCACGCGCGGCGACGTGCTGGCCCGGCTGGGACGGTTCGAGGAAGGGGAGCGCGACTTTCGAGCCGAGATCGCCGCCTTTCCGCAGGATCCCGCCGCGTACAAGTCGCTGATCATTCTCCTGGTCGCCGCGGGACGGCTCGACGAGGCCGCCGAGACCGTGCGGGGGCTGGTCGACGCCGCGCCGCTGCCTCCCTCCTACGTGGCCGTCTGCGAGGCGCTGGAGGTCGTCGGCGATCGCCAGGGTGTCCGATACTGGGGGCGGAAGGGGCTGGAGCGCTTCCCCGATCACCGGATCCTGAGGAGGTTTGCCTCGAGTTGACGGCGAACGCGATGTCGAGAACAACGAAGGTAACGCTCACCATCCTGCTCGCCGCGGCTGCTCTGGCCGGTTGCCGGGCCCGCAGCGGGGGAGCGCCGGCGGCGGAGCCCGACATCATCCTGATCACCATCGACACGCTCCGCGCCGACGCGCTCGGCTTCGCCGGCAACAAGCGGGTGGAGACGCCGTTCCTCGACCGCCTGGCGCGCGAAGGAGTGGTCTTCACCAACGCGCATGCCCACAACGTGGTCACGCTTCCGTCGCACGCGAACATCCTGACCGGCCTCTATCCGTACCAGCACGGGGTTCGCGACAACGCCGGCTTCGTCCTCGGCCGCGAGCATGCGACGCTGGCTGAGATCCTGAAGCGGAAGGGCTACGCCACCGGCGCGTTCGTTGGCGCCTATCCGCTCGACGCCCGGTTCGGCCTCGATCGGGGGTTCGACGTCTACGACGACCGTTATCGGGAAGGGACCGCGCCGACGCAGTTCGTGATGGCCGAGCGTCCCGCGCCGGAGGTCCTCGCCCCGGCGCAGGAGTGGTACCGCTCCACGGAGGGGAAGAAGTTTCTCTGGATCCACCTCTACGATCCGCACGCGCCGTACCGCGCTCCGCCGCCCTTCGATGCGAAGTATCGTGAGGAGCCGTACCTCGGCGAGGTCGCGTTCACCGACGCGGAGCTCGGCCGCTTCCTCGAGCCGATCCTCTCCCGAGGGAGGCCGTCGTTCATCGTGGTCACCGCCGATCATGGGGAGAGCCTCGGCGAGCATGGCGAGGTGACTCATGGACTCTTCGCCTATCAGGCGACGCTGAAGGTCCCGCTGATCGTCCACGAGACGGGGGCGTTGAAACCGGGCGTGGAAACGCGATACGCGCGCCACGTGGACATCGTCCCGACCATCCTCGACCGCTTGCGGCTGGAGGTCCCGAAGGAGCTGCCGGGGCGCTCGCTGCTGCGGATGGACGCGGGTCGCGACACCTACTTCGAGTCGCTCACCGCGTCGTTCAATCGTGGCTGGGCCCCTCTGGTGGGGATGATCCACCAGGGCCACAAGTACATCGACCTTCCGCTGCCCGAGCTGTACGACCTGGAGTCGGATCAGGCCGAGGAGCGGAACCTCGTCGATGAGAACCGGCGCATGCTGTTCGGCATCCGGAAGCTGCTGACCGACTCCGCTCCCAATCTCGAAGCGGCGAGAGGTGAGGTCTCGGCAGAGGAACGGTCGAGACTTCTCAGCCTCGGCTACATCGTCGGCGACGCGCCGAAGAAGAACTATACGGAGGATGACGACCCGAAGAAGCTCGTGCACCTCGACGCCAAGACGCAGGAGATCATCGCCCGCTACGAGAAGGGGGAGATCGCAGAGGCCATCCGCCTGGCGCGGGAGATCCTGGCGGAGCGCGCCGACATGACCATTGTCCGGGAGATGCTCTCGTTCCTCTATCAGCAGAACGAGACGCCGGAGGCGGCCATCGCCACGCTGCGCGAGGCGATCGACGGCGGGTTCGGCTCGGAGACGCTCGAGCGGAGGCTGGGGCTGGTCCTCAGCGAGAGCGGGAGAGCGAGCGAGGCGGTCGAGATCCTGGCCCGGTTTCGCGAGACCGACGACCCGGAGCTGCTCAACGCCTACGGGATCGCTCTCGCCGACTCGGGGAACATCCAGGAGGCGATCCGGCAGTTCGAGCGGGTCCTCCAGATCGACCGGACCAACGCCACCGCCTACCAGAACCTCGGCGTGGTCGCGCTCCGGACCGGCGATCTGCGCCGCGCCCACGACTACCTGAGCCGCGCCCTCGCGCTGAACGATCGGATGCCCATCGCCCTGAACACGCTCGGCGTGGTCCAGGCCCGGGCCGGTCAGCCCGGGCAAGCCATCGAGGCGTGGCGGCGGGCCGTGGCCATCGACCCGACCCTCTACGACGCTCTCTACAACCTCTCGGTCGTGGCCTATCGGGAGGGAAGGACCGACGTGGCTCGCGAGGCCCTCCAGAAATTCATCGACACCGCACCACCGGAGCGTTACGCGGCCGACCTCGCGGCGGCGCGGCGGATGCTGGTCACGCTCGGCGGAAGAGCTTCATGATGATGATGCCGCGGACCCGACATCTGCTCGCGCTCCTCCTCCTCGGGCCGCTGGCGGGCTGCGCGAAGGACGATCTGCCGCGACCCTCGGCCGAGACGCCGGTGATCCTGATCTCCATCGACACGCTCCGCTCCGACCGGCTGCCGGCCTACGGATACACCGGCATCGCCACCCCGCACATCGACGCGCTCCGCGCCGACTCGGTTCTGTTCGAGCATGCCTTCAGCCACTATCCGCTGACCCTGCCGGCCCACGCCTCGATGCTCACCGGGCTGCTGCCGCCGGAGCACGGCATCCGCGACAACCTCGGCTACCAGCTCGACCCCGCCATCCCCACCCTCCCCGAGATCCTCCGCAACGCCGGCTACGCCACCGGAGCGGCCGTCTCCTCGTACGTCCTCCGGCAGGAGAGCGGCATCGC
>DATLEX010000208.1:0-6710 GCA_035525045.1 Thermoanaerobaculia bacterium
GGCGATCTCCGCGTTGCGCTTCAGCGCGCCGAGAGGATCGTCGCCCGGCTCGCTGGCGATCACCTTCCGGCCAACCGGCCCGTAGTCGAATTCATGGTTTCCGACCGCCGCCGCCGCGTAGCCGAGCGCGTTGTAGGCGCGCACCACCGGCTCCCCCTCGAAGAGATTCGACTCCAGTGTCCCCTGGAACATGTCGCCGGAGTCGAGGAGCAGCACGCGGTTGCCGTACGCGGCGCGAAGCGCGTCGACGTAGCCGGCCAGGAGCGCCACGCCGCCGTGGTGCACCCCCTGCCCGCCGCCCGGCGGGACCTCCACCCGCTCGGTGAACCAGCCGTGCACGTCGGGCGTGCCGACCAGAACGACGTGGAGCGGCGCGGGAGGGGGGGCCGTCGCGCAGGCGGCGAGCAGAAGGACGACCAGGAGAGCGCGTTTCATGAGCGGGGGATTATAGGGGCTCGGGGCTCGGGGCTCGGAGGTTGGGGCGAACGGCTCACACGAACGATGCGCCCCCCGAGCCCCGAGCCCTGAGCCCTGAGCCCTCTCACCGCGTATACCGCAGGCCGGCCCTGATCGCCCGCGGCTGGCCCAGCGTCGTGACCGGCGTGGCGCTGACCTCGATCGGCTCGTCGAAGATGTTCTCGAGCGCGAGCGTCGCGCTGATCCGCCGGCCGATCGGAACGGCGACGAAGGCGTCGGCCACGACGTAGCCGCGCAGCGGCAGCCGGTTCAGATCGTCGTCGTACTGCATGGCCGACCAGCGCGCCTGCAGCGCCGCGGTGAAGCGGGCGGTGAAGCGGGCCTGGGCCGTGGCCTGATGTCGCGGCACCTGCGGGAGGCGGTTGCCGCTGCCGAACGTCGCGTCGGAGAAGAGGTAGCCGGCCGAGGCGCGCAGTGACGGCGTCAGGCGCCACTCCCCTTCGAGCTCCATCCCGCGCGAGCGGCCGCGCTCGACGTTCCGCCGCTGCCGTGTGATGAGAGAGGGCGTGGCCGACAGCGTGACGTTGGCGATGAGGTCATCCATCTCCATCCAGAAGAGCGTGGCCCGGACGTTCCTGCCGCGCACGCCGGCCTCGAATCCGGTGACCGTCTCGGCGCCGAGGTCCGCGTTGGCGAGCGTGACGACGTTCCCGACGCGGAATCCGCGATGAAGCTCGTTGAGCGTCGGGGCGCGGAAAGCGCGATAGGCCGACGCGGTCAGCGCCGGCCCGCGCGCGGGCCGGTAGAGCGCGGCCAGGCGCGGGCTCCAGCGATGTTCCCGCTCCCATCCGTCGAGGCGCAGGCCGGCCGTGATGCTCAGCGCCGGCGAGACCAGCAGCACGTCCTCGACGAACCCGGCCACGGTGCGCTGGCGGCCCGACGAGACCACCTCCGTCGTCGCGCCGGCCGGGGCGAACTGCCTCTCCTCGCTCCTTCCGCTGACGTGCCGCAGATCGAGACCTGCAACGAGGGCGTGGCTGTCGCCGATCGCCCGCGACCACTGGAGGCTCGATCCGGCGCTCCGGGAGGGGATCCGCTGATCGACGGTCAGCCGCTCGCTCTCGCGATCGGCGGAGACGGCCGAGAAGGTCTGCGCGTAATCCTGCTCGCCGAGCCATCCGCGCCCGGTGAGGCGCCCGCCGAGGAGTGGCAGCTCGCCTCCGCCGGCGAGCTGGCGGAGGGTCGTGGCGTTCGTCTGCAACGGCGTGCCGTTGTTGCGCTTCTCGTCGAAGTGCGAGAAGCGGAGGAAGGCGGCGTGCCGATGAACGGAGAGGTCCGCGGCGAGATGCTGCGAGTCCGCGCGGCGGTCGACGCTCCCCCGCTGCTCCGGCGCCACCAGAATGTGGCCGCCGGTGCCGAACACATCGAGCGAGAGCGCGCCGCGCCATTCCCCATGCGGAATGGCCGCGTAGGCCGCGGCGCTTCGCGTCGACTGCGATCCGCCCGACGCCTCGGCGGTCACGGCAGGGTCGCGCCGGCGGATGAACTGCACCACGCCCCCCATGGCGCCGCTGCCGTAGAGATCCGACCCGCCGCCGCGGACGATCTCGACGCGTTCGAGCGACGGGTGCGACACGCGTCCCCAGTAGACCCAGCCGCCGAAGGGATCGTTGAGGGGGATGCCGTCGTCGAGGACGAGGGCGCGGCTGGCACCGCTGGCGCCGATCCCGCGCAGCGTCACGCCCTGCGCCGTCGGATTCGCGACCCGCGATCCGGCGCGGCGGAAGAGCGTGAACCCCGGCACCTGCCTCAGCATGTCGTCGGCCGTCGCCGCCGGCGATGTCTCGATCACCTCCCGCGACAGGACCACCACGCTCGACGGCGTATCCCCGATCCTCGTTTCGGTGCGGGTGGCGGTGATGGTGACTTCCTCGGAGTGGCGAGCTCCGGATGCCGGATCCGGAGGAGATTCGCCGCGCGCCGCGACAGGCACACACACGACCAGCAGCAACGCCAGCTGCGGCCACACGGCAATCCGCACTCGGCACTCGACGCTCGGCACTTCGTCAACACAGTAACGCAACCCGGCGACGGGGCGCGTGGCCATGGCCAGCTGCACGCGCCGCAACGTCAGCGCAGCATTCCAACGATCGAGTCTGGGATCTGGGGCGGACTCGGCTCGAGCTCGAACCGGGGGCGAGCGGCCGACGCTTTCCGGCGGCCGAGAATGCGAAAGACGCAGCGTCCGTCGCCGTCGTGGAAGCGGCGTTCGCGGACCACTTCGTGGCCTGTGACTTGCCGAAGCGTGCTCACCGTCGTGCTGCAGATGGCCGGCTCGGCCAGAGCTGCGTTCAGGTACGGACAGTTGCGCTCGATCAGCAGGTGATCGGGGCCGTCGCGCTGCACCTCGGTGTAGGCGTCGCCGGCGAGGTAGATCGACTGGAGCGCCTGAACGCGACGGGCCAGACCTTTCCCTGCCATTCGCGGGCGCAACCTCTCGACGCGCTCGTCCGTTACGCGTGTCAACAACTCCAGAGCGTGCTCACGGTCGTCAGCGGCGATGCGGAGCAACGACAGGAGAAGGTTGTCATACGCCTTCACGAAAAAATGATCTCCGGCGGTGGTCAGGCAGTAGCGCACGGGCGGGCGACCTACCCCTCTGGCAGATCGGTCGTCGTCCCCCGTCCCACGATCGCTCGACAGCCAGCCCTCCCGGATCAGATCGAGCACGTGCTTCCGCGCTCCTTCGTGAGTCAACCCGAAGGCACGGGCAATCTCGGCCGTAGTGGCCGGCCCTCGCAGCTTGAGCAAGCGAAGAATGTCGCGGCGAGTGCCGGGAAGCTGGTCGACGCACTCCAGGATCACGCGAGAGGCCCTGCTGCAGGACGGATGCCTGCCGCTGGAACTGATGAAGACGCAGAGCCTTCTCCCCTCGCTCGCCGCGGATCTCCTCCGCCGGCCATCAGGTCCGGAAACGGCCGGGGAACTGCTTCACGATTCCGTCGGTCAGAGCATCGGCCATCATCATGGCCTGTTCGAAGATCTTGTCGAACGTGGCAACATCCTCGGCCCAGTTCCTTTTCAGCCTGGCCGTCGCTTCCTGGGTGGTCAGGGCCAGATGCTCGTTGAGCATCGACAGGAGATCGCTGCGCGACCAGTTCGGATTGGCACCGCTCAGGAACGTGGCGATGTCCGCGGCGTTGGCGTGCCACCGCCGATCGGCGTCTCTCTGCTTGATCTGATCGCCCGCTTTTGCCGCCGCCACGAGATCGACGGCGATGAGAATGTGGTCCTTGAGTAGATCGGCCAGCCTCGTCCCGGCAACCTGGCCGTAATACGGGACGATGGCCTGACCGATCTGTTCCTGATTGGCCAGCAGCCGCCTGGCCGCCGCGTCGGCGTCGGGTGAATCCGCCGCGGCGGCGATGATGTACAGGCGGGTCCAGACCACGTGATCGGCCCAGAGGTGGCGCATGGCGTTGCCCAACGCGGTGCGGCTGGCGCTCGACATCGCAGACATCGGCGGCGGCGTGCCGGATTGGGGCGATGCATCCGGGGCATACGTACCGCAGCCCGCCACGGTCGCGAGCACCACCGCGGCAATTCCCATCGACGACAGAAGAGCTCGAGAATGAGTCGATTTCATGGAACGTCCTCCTGAATGACCTTGGTCATTCGTTGATCTGTCCGAAGAGCGTGGCGAACGTGGAGCCGGTGATCGTCGGATTCATCGGCCCCGGGACGACCCCGCTGATGAAGACCGCCTGGTTGGTCGAGTTCTCGACCACCGAGCCGTAAGCCACCACGTCACCCGGGCCGGAGAGAATCCGAACCACGGCCGTCCCTTCCTCGAACGGCGCCGCGGAGAGCGTCGCCGAACCGAACTGCACGTGATTGACGGCGCCCCCTGGTACGGTGAAGCTCCGGCTGCCGAGCGTGCTTCCGTCCCTTCCCAGAAGTGTGACCTGGACGACCAGCGGTGCCCCGGCGCTCGCGGCGGCGGTGAACCCGATGCTCGTCCGGAACCGCGTATTGGAGACCAGTCCCGGAACGAACGCCGCGCCGGCAGGCGTGGAGAGAAACTCCTGTGTCGGGGGAACGGTCAGGCCGACCGTCCTTGCCCCCGTCGAATCGACGCTGTAGGTGCGGCTCGTGACGGCGAACGGCGCATCCGCGGCCACGATCAGCGCGCCGATCGTGTCCGTCCTCCCGCGGTGATCGTTGAGCACGTCCGTGAGAATCCTGCTGCCGCCCGCGGGAATCGTCACGGTCGCGCCGCCGGCGATCGTCACCGGGAAGAAATTGCCGGCCGCCCCTTCTCCCGATTCAGCGACGGCCAATTCCACGGTGATGGGAGTGCTCTGGAAGTTGTGGATGGCGATGTCGGTCTGCCAGAGCGATTTATGCGCGCCGCGCACATGTCCCGCAACGGGGATGACGTAGAGGTCGCCGAGATGCGTCGCCGGCGCCAGCGCCGGCAGGATCATCAGGACCAGGATGTGGAGAGCAACTCGTCCGCGCATGACGCCTCCTCAAAGAGACCTGAGGTACTCGACCAGGTCGGCCTTCTCCTGTTCGCTCAATCCCAGTCCGAATACCTGGTTGTAGTGATTGACCACATCGAGCAGCGTGGCAAAACGGCCGTCGTGGTAGAAGCCGCCCTTGTGGCGCGTGAAGAGCCCCTTGAGCGGTGTGGTCCGGTACCGCTCGTCGGGCGAGCGCATGGCCTGAAAGTCGTCGATGCCGATCTCCGCGGCCGTATGCATGTTCCACCCCGGTTCGGTGAAGAGTGGCGGGACGTGACACCGCGAGCAGTCGGCTTTCCCGGTGAAGAGCTGCTCCCCACGTCCGGCCGCCGTGGCATTGAAGCTGCCGGCCGCCGGCGTCGGAGCGGGGATGGCCAGCTGGTAGAAGTGCAGAGCGGCCAGTTTCGAGGTGACCAGGTCGGGCGTGTTCCGGACATTCCCCAGCCCGGCCCGCGCCGCAACCGGGAACTTGGCCGCGTCGTTGAGCCGCGGATCCCAGAATGTCCCTTTCCCCTGCATTTCGAGGTTCGACACGAACGCGTTCCAGTGAACGACCGACCCCCAGCCGGTATAGGTATGCAGGTTCACCCCGGCCAGGCCGAACGCCGCCGGCAGGAGCGTGGCGGCAGATTTTCCATCGGGTCGGAAAGCTTTTCCGTCGAGGATGAGCTCGGCGTCGAATTTTCCAGGACCCCAACTATTGAACACCTCCCGCACCGTCGATTCCGGAACCTGGAGCAGCGCGGCAAACGCGCTCAGGTCGGGCGCCAACGCCGCGATCGCGCCGACGTTCAGGTCGCGATTCGGCCACCCGTCGAGCCGCGCTCCGATGCCGGTCGTGAAGGAGTCGTCGACCGTCGCATGGCAGAGCGCGCAGGTGATCCCCACCGAGGCGAGGCCGGTACCGTCGAACACACCTTTGACCCCGACCACGGCGCCGAGTTGAAGAAGGGCCAGGGTGGTCGCCGGATCGTCCAGGTCGACCTCACCACGCCCCAACTGTTGCACGAGCGCGGCGGGAAGGACGGTCGAGTCCACCTTCAGACCGAGGCCGAGAGCGGCCACGGGAGTGAGCCCGGAGCCGACGCCGCCGTTCGCCGAACCGGCGATGGCCTCGTGGAGGCGCAGCGTTCCGCCCCAGAAATCCTCGCTGCCGAAGGTGTCGTGGCGGAAGATCGCCCGGCCGGCGTCGACCATCTGCTGGGCGTTCTCGTTGACCCGCTGGTCGATCAGCTGTCTGGCGAACCGCCCTCGCAGGTCTGCTTGGCCGGCGCTCACCGCGAAGAAGACGAGGAGGGCGGCCGCGACGAGGACCCCCCCGAGAAATCCGCGGGCGGCCGCCCGTCGCCGGAACGTGTTGGCTGCTTGCGGCATGGGGGCCTCCTTTTCGACGCCGAGGAGACCAGCAAACCGCATGCCTATTTTCAAACTCTGCTGGTGGAAAATAGCGAGGTCAGCAGGGCCTCAGATTCTTGAAGCCGAAGTCTGAGGATTCGTCTCTCAGAGTTAAACGCCAAAAGCCGGGCACGGGCGCGGGCTCGGGCACGGGTGGCTCACTCGGTCGGGCGGCGGGATTTGATCATTTGGTCAGCATCTGTGCGATGCATTCGAGAAACACTTTGTTCTCATCCGTGGAAGTGGCTGCGATCAGATTGAGCTTTCGACAGACGTCGAGCACGGCGGCGCTCTCGGTAGTGGAAGCATTCTCCCCGTTTCGCCCCGTCAAAGTATCCCGAAGCGGCAACCGCGAGTCTTTCCCGAGCCCGA
>DATLEX010000214.1:0-3375 GCA_035525045.1 Thermoanaerobaculia bacterium
GGAGTGGCGGTAACAGGGCTCGGGGCTCATACCTCGGCCACCAACGCCTGAGCCCCGAGCCCCAACCCCCGAGCCCCTATAATCCGCCGCCATGAAACACGGTCTCGTCCTCCTCACGACCGCCCTCCTCCTCGCCCTGCCGGCGGCCGCCCAGATCCAGTCCCCCTCGCAGTTTCTCGGCTTCGAGGTCGGCGCCGATCGCAAGCTGGCCGATTACCGCCAGATCGTCTCGTACTTCCGCGCCCTCGAGAAAGCCTCCCCCAGGCTGGCCGTGGAAGTCCTCGGCAAGACCACTCTCGGCGAGGAGATGATCATGGCCGTCATCTCCTCGGAGGAGAACATGCGCAACATCGAGGGCATCCGGGAGACGGCGCGGCGGCTCGCCGATCCGCGGGGCCTCACCGACGCGCAGATCGAGCAGCTCGTCCGGCAGGGGAAGACGATCGTCCTGGTGACGTGCAACATCCACTCGACCGAGATCGCCTCCAGCCAGATGGCGATGGAGTGGGCCCATGCGCTGGTCACGGCCGGCGACGCCGAGACGCGTCGCCGCCTCGACAACGTCGTGCTCCTCCTCGTCCCCTCGCTCAACCCCGACGGGCAGACCATGGTCACCGACTGGTACCGCAAGTACCTCGGCACGCGCTACGAGGGGGGGCGCATGCCGTGGCTCTACCATCACTACGTCGGGCACGACAACAACCGCGACTGGTACATGCTCACGCAGGCCGAGACGCGGGCCATGAGCCGCGCCATCTATCACCGCTGGCATCCGCAGCTTTTCATCGACGAGCACCAGATGGGCGCCTACGGGCCGCGGATGTTCATCCCGCCGTTCGCCGACCCGGTCGATCCCGACGTCCACCCGCTGATCTGGCGCGAGGTCAACAGCATCGGCTCCCACATGGCCTTCCGCCTGGAGCAGAGCGAGAAGAGCGGGCTGATCTACGGCTACTCGTTCGACGCCTACTGGCTGGGCGGCACGCGCAACACCGGCTGGTGGAAGAACATCACCGGGCTGCTGCTCGAGGTGGCCTCGGCGCGCATGGCCACGCCGGTCTACATCGAGCCCACGGAGCTCCGCGGCGGGTCGAAGGGGCTGATCGAGTACAAGGCCACCATCAATCATCCGAATCCGTGGAAGGGGGGCTGGTGGCGGATGCGCGACATCATGGACTACGAGCGCATCGCCTCCGACGCCCTGCTGGAGATCGCCGCCGACAAGCGGACCGACTTTCTCCGCAACCTCGCCACGCGGGCGCGGGCGGCGGTGGCGTCGGCCGGGCCGGGCGAGGCGTATCGCATCCCGCGCCGGCAGCACGACTGGGCCACGGCGGAGCACCTGGCGTGGCTGATGAACGAGCACAACGTCGAGGTCTTCCAGGCCGAGGACGGCCAGTACTGGATCCCGCTCGCCCAGCCCTACTCGCTCTTCATCACCGAGATGCTGGAGCCGCAGCGTTACCCGGAAGTCCGCCTGCAGGCCGGCGCGGACGTGCTGCGGCCCTACGACGTCGCCACCTGGACCCTCCCGCTGCAGATGGGAGTAACGGTCGAGAAGACGACCATCCCGCCGGATCTCTCGCTGCGGCGCGTCACGGAGATCAAGCCGGGGACGAAGGAGGCGCTGCGCGGGAGCGAGAAGCTCCGCAAACCGCGCGTGGCCACGTACAAGCCGTGGAACGCGTCGATGGACGAGGGGTGGACGCGCTGGCTGCTCGACACCTACGGCTTCGCGCCGAAGACGCTCGCCCCGCAGCAGGTGCGAGGGGCGCTGCCGTTCGACGCCATCATCCTCCCCGACGTGCACAAGGACGTGATCGCCACGGGGCGCCGGCGCAGGCCCACCGAGATCCGGTACGAGGACGAGCTGCCGCCCGAGTACCGCGACGGTCTGCGCGAGGAGGGGCTGGCGGCGCTGAAGAAGTTCGTCGAGGACGGCGGAACGCTCATCGCCTTCTCCGCCGCCACCGATTACGTGATCGAGAACTTCAACATCCCGGTGCGCAACGCGCTGGCGGGCATGACGCCGGCCGCCTACTCCAATCCCGGCTCGCTGGTCCGGATCGAGGTCCGGCCCGATCACCCCGTGACCCGCAGCATGCCGGCGCAGACGGCGGCCTTCCTCGACCGCGCCATCGCCTTCGAGACCACCAGCCCCGCCCCCGACATCGAGCGCTGGGTCCTGGCCTCGTATCCGGAGGAGCCGCAGGACCTCCTCCTCTCCGGCTGGCTCCGCGGCGCCGAGCACCTCACCCGCAAAGCCGCCGCCGTCGCCCTCACCTACGGGAAGGGAAAGATCGTCCTCTTCGGCTTCCGCCCCCAGCACCGGGGCCAGACCCACGCCACGTTCCCGATGGTGTTCGACGCGATCGACTGGCGGTGAGAGCGAGGCGAAGCGGGACGCCGTTAGCCGTTAGCCGTTAGCCGTTAGCGCTTATGATGATCGTGCATGTGGCGCTGCGTCGTGGCCGGGGCATTCTCGTTCGTCGCCTGCACCACGGCGATTCCGCGCGGAACAGCGGTCGACCTGCAGCCATGCGGGCCTGAGGATGACCGCGCGGCGATCCGCTGTGGCTCGCTCTCCGTTCCGGAGAACCCCGACAGGCCGGACGGACAGCAAATCCGGCTCCATTTCGCCGTCGTCCCGGCGGAGCAGCCTCGTCCCGGTGCCGCGCCGCTGTTCATCCTCGAAGGCGGCCCGGGGATCGCTGCGTCGGAGGGAGGGTCCTTCTTCCTGGCCGAGGGATCTGAATACCGCCGCGATCGCGACGTCGTTCTCGTCGATCAGCGCGGCACGGGCCGCTCGAACCCGCTCCGCTGCCCCGCGTCCGAGCGCCTCGGTCCTCTCCAGCCGCTGTACACCGTCGCCGCGGTGGAGGCATGCCGCGACGACCTCGAGAAGATCGCGGACCTGACCATGTACTCGACCGAGATCGCCGCCGGCGATCTCGACCGCGTGCGCCACGCTCTCGGACACGACCAGATCGACATCTGGTCGCTCTCGTACGGAACACGGCTCGCGCTGACGTACATCAAACGCGATCCCGCCCGCGTACGAAGCGCGGTGTTGGTTGGTTTCGCCCCTCTCGATTACCGTACGCCGCTCTACCACGCCGCCGCCGCGCAGCGGGTGCTCGACCTCGTCTTCTACTCCTGCCAGATGGAACCGGCGTGCAGCGCCAGGTATCCCGACCTCCGGAGGGAGTGGGACGGGCTGCTCGAGAGATTCGACGGCGGGCCCATCCGGATCGGCGATGCCGGCGTGGCGCGCGGCCCATTCACCGAAGCGCTTCGGGGCATCCTGACGATGGCCGCCGGGCAGCGCGCGCTCCCCCGGATCATCACTCGCGCGGCCGCCGGCGACTTCGAGCC
>DATLEX010000224.1:0-54899 GCA_035525045.1 Thermoanaerobaculia bacterium
CGTAATGACACGGCGCGCTATCATCCGCGGCGCATGCGCAAGCGCGTCTACGTCGCCCACACCGGCGGCACGATCGGGATGAAGCAGGCGCGCGACGGCTACCGCCCCGCGCGCGGATACCTGCGCAGGCAGATGGAGGCCATGCCCGAGCTGTCGCATCCCTCCATGCCCTCCTTCGAAATCCACGACTACGACCCTCTCCTCGACTCCTCGAACATGACCCCGGTGGAATGGGTGAAGATCGTCCATGACATCGCAGATCACTACCGGGAGTACGACGGCTTCATCGTCCTGCATGGCACCGACACGATGGCCTACACCGCCTCGGCCCTGCCGTTCATGCTGCAAGGCCTCGGCAAGCCGGTGATCATTACCGGGTCGCAGATTCCGCTGTGCGAGATCCGGAACGACGCGCGCGAGAACCTCATCACCTCGCTGATGCTCGCGGCGAGCTACGACATCCCGGAGGTCTGCCTCTACTTCGGCGGGAAGCTGCTGCGCGGGTGCCGGTCGACGAAGGTGAGCGCGGACGGCTTCGCCGCCTTCGACTCGCCGAACTTCCCGCCGCTCGGCACCGTCGGCATCGAGATCGACGTCCAGTGGGACCTGGTGCGCCGCGACAGGCGGAAGCGGAGCCTGAAAGTTCAGGAGCTGACCGCTCCCGTCGTCAGTGCCCTGCGACTCTTCCCCGGCATCTCCCCGGGGCTGGTCCGGAACATCCTCCGCCCGCCGCTGCAGGGGCTCGTGCTCGAGGCCTACGGTGTCGGGAACGGCCCTGACCAGGACCGCGCCTTCGTCGCCGCCCTCGCCGAGGCGACCGCCCGCGGCGTGGTGATCGTCGACTGCACGCAGTGCCTGGAAGGCACCGTGAACCTGCACGAATACGCCGCCGGGTCGGCGCTGGCGCGCGCCGGCGTGATCAGCGGCTACGACATGACCGCCGAGGCCGCCCTGGCCAAGCTCTTCTATCTGTTCAGCCGCGGCAATTCCCCCGCCCGCGTGCAGAAGGAGATGCAGCGCGACCTCCGAGGCGAGGTGACCATCCCCTAGAGTCATTCCGAGCGTGAGCGAGGACTCTACGCTCCGTAGACGCACGTACAATCGTTTCCGGTGGCGAAGAAACCGGCGGTCCTCTACTCCTGCGTCGAGTGCGGCAGCCAGGCGAGCAAGTGGCTTGGGCGATGTCCGGACTGCAATGCCTGGAACTCGTACGCGGAGGAAGAGAGCGCGGCGCCCCGGCCGGCGATGGCACTGAGCGCGTCCGTCGCTCCCGTTCCGATCGATCAGATCGAGGCCGACCTCGCGCCGCGGCTCTCCACCAATCTCCCCAACCTGGATCGCGTGCTCGGCGGCGGCCTGGTGGCGGGGGCGGTCGTCCTCGTCGGCGGGGAGCCGGGGATCGGCAAGTCGACTCTGCTGCTGCAGGCGGCGCAGGCGCTCGCCGCGGAGCGTCCGGTCCTCTACGTCTCCGGCGAGGAGTCGCCACGGCAGATCGCGCTGCGCGCCCGCCGGCTCGGCACGACCAGCGGCAACATCCGCCTCTTCAGCGAGACCTCCGTGGAGCGGATCATCGCCGAGGTCGAGAAGATGAACCCGGTGGCGGTGATCATCGACTCGATCCAGACCGTTCACACCTCCATCAACAACTCGACGCCGGGCTCCGTCGGGCAGGTACGCGACTCCGCCGGCGTCCTCATGGCCGCGGCCAAGCGCCTGGGAGTGCCGCTCTTTCTGATCGGCCACATCACCAAGGAGGGGACCATCGCCGGGCCGAAGGCGCTCGAGCACATCGTCGATACCGTCCTCTATTTCGAGGGAGACAAGTTTCAGAACTACCGCGTCGTGCGCGCCTGCAAGAACCGCTTCGGTCCGGTGAACGAGGTGGCCATCTACGAGATGCACGACAGCGGTCTCGACGAGGTGGCCAACCCTTCCGCCGCCCTCCTCTCCCAGCGCAGCGGGGCGGCCGGATCGGCCGTGCTCGCCGCGCTCGAGGGGACCCGCCCCCTGCTGGTCGAGGTGCAAGCCCTCGTCTCCACCACGCACTTCCCCTCCCCTCGCCGGATGGCCATGGGGATCGACTCGAACCGCGTGGCCCTCCTGCTGGCGGTCCTGGAGCGAAAGGGGGGCGGCAGCTTCGTCACCCAGGACGTCTATGTGAACGTCGCCGGCGGCCTGCAGATTGACGAGCCGGCGCTCGACCTCGGCATCGTGGCCGCGCTCCTCTCCTCCCACCGCAACTCCCCCCTCCCCCACAACCTCGCCCTGTTCGGCGAGGTGGGACTCCTCGGCGAGGTGCGGGGCGTCTCCCAGCCGGACGTCCGGGCCCGCGAGGCGGCGACGCTCGGCTTCACGAAAATCGTCGTCCCGCAGGCAAATGCGGCCGAGGTCCGGGCGGATGTGGAGGTGATCCCCATCCGCCGCCTGGACGAGTTCCTGGCGCGCCTGTTCAGGTGAGGCTTTACAAGCTCAGCCGCGGCTTCTAAACTCGGGATCGGTCAGTCCCCCGGAAACGATGAACCGCGAGCTCGGTCGCAGTGGGTGGGTCAGCAGAGCAGCTCTGCTGGGTGTGGTTCTCTGCCTGCTTCTGGCGGGCTGCGCGACCTCCCGTCCCGCCCCGCCGGCCTCTGCTGCTTCCGAGGACGATGATTTCTCGCAGCTCATCGCCCAGCTCCGATCCGACCTGAACCGGCACAACCGCCGGCAGGCCGAGCGCCAGCCGGCCATTCCCTCTCCCCGATCCACTACGGCGCGCGACAACGAGTTCGCCGAGAAGGCAAGGGCCTTGTTCGCGCCGCTGACCCCGCTTCGGATGCCGGTGGTCGGCATCCGCTCGGCCCACATCAGCGACAGTTGGGGGGCTCCGCGCGAGGGCGGGCGCCGCTCCCACCGCGGCATCGACATCTTCGCCCCGCGCGGCACACCGGTGGTGGCGGCGGCGGACGGCATCATCAGCTACATCGGCGTGCAGCCGAAGGGCGGCCAATGCCTCTGGCTGACCACCGAGAGCGGCACGTCGTTCTATTACGCCCATCTCGACCGGTGGGCCCCCGGCCTCTACGAGGGGATGGAGGTCGAGAGCGGCGATCTGCTCGGCTTCGTCGGCAATACCGGCAACGCGGTGACGACGCCCCCTCACCTGCACTTCGGGATCAGCCACAACGACGAGATGGTGAATCCCTTTCCCGTGCTGGCCAAGGCGACCACGGTGTTGCAGGCGCAACGGCGCACGCCGCTCAGCGGCGGCTACGGGACGCGCTGAGTCCAAGCTCCCTCATCGGCGCCAGGACGAACTCCCGCTGCTGATACCGCGGGTGCGGGACGACCAGCTCGGCGGTCCTGATGCGTCGGGCGCCATAGAGGATGAGATCGAGATCGATCCGCCGCGGCGCGTTGCGTCCCCGCCGCACCCGGCCCAGCCGGGCTTCGATCGCCAGCAGCTCGCCGAGAAGCTCGTGTGGCGCGAGCGGCGTCAGTCCGGCCACGACCATGTTCAGGAACCGCGGTGAGCCGGGCGGCGCGTCGACCGGGTCGGTCTCGTAGACGCTGCTGACCCGGACCAGCCGCACCACGCGCCCCAGCGCGTGGATCGCCCTGCGAAGGTTCCAGCGCCGGTCGCCAAGGTTCGAGCCGAGGGCGATGACCACGCGCTCAGTGGTGCTCGATGCTGATGTCGTTGGAGAGCTCGTTGACCTGCTCCCCGCGCGGGGGGAAGAAGGCGGCGAGCTCCTCGCCCGCGCTGTGGATCGCGTCGACGATGCCATCGGTGAACTCTCCCTTCCTGAAGCGGATCGTCAGTTTGGCGGCGATCTCGTCCCAGAAGCCGGCCGGGACGCGTTCGTTGATGCCGCTGTCGCCGAGGATCACGAAACGCTGCTCCTCGCAGGCCACGAACAGGAGCACGCCGTTGCGAAACTCCGTCCGGGTCACCCCCAGGCGCTCGAAGGTCCGCTCGGCGGCATGGCGGATGTCGGCGCCGCGCGTGGTCGGCTGGATGTGAACGCGGATCTCTCCCGACGTCCGCTTCTCCGCCGCCTCGATGGCGGCGCGGACCCGATCGTGGTCGAGCTTCTCGAGAAAGTCCCTCTGATGCATCACCATCCCCCTGTCGCGCCACCGCCGCCGAACCCGCCCCCGCCCCCCCTGAAGCCGCCAAACCCGCCCCTGCCGCCCCGGAACCCGCCGTGATGATGACCGCCGAATGTGACACCGCGGCCGGGGAGGAAGAGGAACGGAAGCAGACATCCCCCGCATCCGGTGGCGCGGCTCACCGCGGGCAGAACGAAGAACAGCAGGATGAAGACCACGATCATGAAGAGGACCGAACCGAACGTCGCCGGCTCCCCCTCTTCCCCGCCCCTTCTTCGCATCGGCTCGACGGGCGCTTCCCCCTTTTTGATCTGCGCCATCAGGGCGCCGGCGCCGGCTTGAAGCCCTCCCGCCCAGTCCCCCTGCTGGAAGCCGGGGGCGATCTCCTGCCGGATCACCCGCGAGGCGTACGCGTCGGTGATCGTCCCCTCCAGGCCGTAGCCCACCTCGATCCTGATCTTCCGCTCCTCCACGAAGACGAAGAGCACCAGTCCGTTGTCGTACTTCTTCTGTCCCACCTTCCAGCGCTCCACGGCGCGGATGGTGAAATCCTCCAAGGGGTCCCCCTCGAGCGATGGGAGGATGTAGATGATGAACTGCGCTCCGCTCTCCTGCTCGAATGCGGCCAGCTCCTGATTCAGCGCCGTCGCGTCGCCGGCGCTGAGGATCCCGGCGCGGTCGGTCACCCACTGGGTGGGAGGTGGGGGCACCTCGATCGCGAAGGTGGACGTCGCGGCCAGCGCGACCGTCAGCGCGAGGGGAAGGATCCTTTCCCTCACCGCATCGTGCCGAAGTCGAACTCGACGCCCGGGACCTGCTCGGACCCGGCGACGCCGCGGAAGTATGCCTTCTGCTCGAATCCGCTGAGGTTGGCGACGATGCTCGCCGGGAACCGGCGGACGGCCGTGTTGAACTGCTGCGCCGCGGTGTTGTAGCGCTGGCGCTCGACGGCGATGCGGTTCTCGGTCCCCTCGAGCTGCGACTGGAGCTCGAGGAAGTTCTGGTTGGCCTTCAGCTCCGGGTAGCGCTCCACCACGACCAGGAGCCGGGAAAGCGCGCCGCTGAGCCCCTGCTGGGCCTGGGCGAACTGCTCCATGGCCGCGGGATCGTTGGGCAGAGTCAATCCGGCCGGCGCCTGCACCTGGCCGACGCGCGATCGGGCGTCGATGACCGCCTCGAGCGTCGACTTCTCGAAGTCCGCCGCTCCCTGAACGGTGCGAACGAGGTTCGGGATCAGGTCGAAGCGTCGCTGGTACTGGTTCTCGACCTGCGCCCACTGTTGGTTCACCTGTTCATCGAGTCCGACGAGGTTGTTGCGGACACCGACGAAATAGCCGCCCACGACGATGACCGCCAGGATCAGCGCGCCGGCGCAGCCAAGGAAGCCCAGACGGCCCATACCTCAGTACTCCTCTTCTTCTTCGTCTTCTTCGGCGGCGGGCTCTTCATCGCGGGCCGGAGTGATCTCCTCGTCTTCTTCGGCCGGCTCACTCCCTTCCGGCTCAGCGGTGAACTCCGGCTCCTCGGGCGGCTCTTCGACGACCACGCGCCGGCTGCGGCTGGTGGTGGGCGGCGCCGCGTCTTCCGCATCGCGCTGATCGGCGCCACACTTCGGACAGAGAGGAACGGGCTTGCCGAGGTCGTAGAACTTCGTGTGGCAGCTATAGCACGTGTACTTCCTACCCAACTCAGGCATCGGCGGGGCGCTCCTCCCTGGAAAAAGCGCGACACGTATAGCACCGGCAGCCGAAGCAGGGCAAGCCCCCGTGGAGGTGGTGAAGCGTTCACGATTACCGATTCACCGGAAGCCGGAGCGAGGTTTGGCGCTTCCGGCTTCCTGTTGCTAGTTCGTCTTGGGGCCTGCCTGGGCCGCCTGGGCCGCGGCGGCGCCGGCGGTGCTTTCTTCGCCGCGATTGCGGATGTCGGCGGCGACGGAGGCCAGCCGCTGGGCCTCGGGGAACACTTCCAGGGCTTTCTCCACCTGCGCATCGCCCTGGAGGCGATATTTGTAGGAGGCGTCGAATCCGAACTTCGCGGCCACGATCTCCGCTTTCAGCGCCCGCTCGACGTAGTTCCGATCCTCCGGCTTCTGCATCGCCGCGCGGATGTCGGCCACCGGGACGATGTCCCTGGCGTCGGCGTGGTTGATGAATTCCTCGACGATGGCCGGCGAGATCTGCAGGTCCATCGTCAGGTCGGGGTGCTTCGCGGCGTACTCGACGGCGTAATTGAAGATGGCGCTCCGGACCTCGAGGATCTGGGTCGTCCGCGACAGCTCCGGCTGCCGGACCAGCACGTCGGGCGTGATGCCTCCGCCCCCGTAGACGATCCGGCCGGTGTCGGTCCTGAACTGCTCGCGCTGGCTGAGGGGAATCTCGGTCACGTCGCTCCCCTCCTCCGCGACGTAATAGTCGTAGAACGAGGTGTAGTCGCGCTGGATGTTGCGGCCGGCGGGCGTAAAGTACTTCGAAGTGGTCAGGGCCAGCCCGGCGCCGTACTGCAGCGAGTAGACGCTCTGGACAAGGCCTTTGCCCCAACTGGTCTCGCCGACCACCAGGCCGCGGTCATGGTCCTGGATCGCGCCGGCCACGATCTCCGACGCCGAGGCGCTTCCGCGGTTCACCAGGACGATCACCGGCACGTCGAGCGTCTCGTGCTTGCCCGGCGCCACGTAGTCCTGCGCCGCATCGGGCGTCCGCCCCTTCGTGTAGACGATCATCTGCCCCTTCTCCAGGAAGTGATCGGCGACGCCCACCGCGGCGTCGAGAAGCCCGCCGGGGTTCTGCCGCAGGTCCAGCACCAGCCTCTGCATCCCCTCGCCCTGCAGCCTGGAGAGGGCCTCGCCCAGCTCCCGGACGGTGGTGGAGGTGAAGTCCTTGATGCGGATGTACCCCACACCCGGGCGGATCATCAGCACGTTGGAGATCGAGTTGGTCGGGATCGCCGCGCGGACGATCGAGAGCGGAACCGGCTCCTCGAGCCCCACCCGGCGGATCTTGATGTTGACCGTACTCCCCTTGGGCCCCTTCAGGCGCTTGACCACCTCGTCCAGCGCCAGGTCGTCGGTGGGGGTGCCCTCCACCTCGGAGATGACGTCGCCGGCCCGGATACCGAGCCGCGCCGCGGGCGTCCCCTCCAGCGGTGTGATGACCGTCACCTGGTCATTGCGCTTCGTCACCAGGATGCCCAGACCGTAGAAAGTCCCCTTCTGGCGGTCCTGCATGTCGGTGTACTCCTTCGGCTCGAGGAAGGAGGTGTGAGGGTCGAGCGTACGGAGCATGCCGTCGATCGACGAATAGACGAACTTGTCCGAGGCGATGTCCTCCGCGGCCCAGGTGGAGACGGCGCTCAGCAGGTCGGTGTACTCCTTGAGGCGCTTGTGCAGCTCGCTCGGCGTGGGAGACCCCGACAGGTCGTTGCCGTAGAATCCACCGAACAGAGTGGCCGCCGCGAGGACGACGATGAGCGTCAGGGAGAACGTCCACTTCTCTGTTTTCTCGATTTTCGCCATGATGGTGCGCACCGCCTCAGTAGGGGCTTCAACGCAATTATAAACGTGGAGTATTCATCCGGACGGGCCTGTTCACGTTCCCGTCACTTTCTTTCGGAATCTTCCTCAATGTTCAATCTCGGCATCCCGGAGCTCCTGCTCATTCTCGCCGTGGCCCTGATCGTTTTCGGGCCGCGGAAGCTTCCCGAGATCGGCCGGACCCTCGGGAAGGCACTCGGTGAGTTCCGGCGGGCCACCGACGACCTCAAGAGTACGATCGAGCGGGAAGTCCGGCTCGAGGAGTTGAAAGAGATCGGGCCGTCAATCATTCCCTTCGAGCCCGGATCAAGGGCCGAGCCGGCGGAAATGGCGGAAGGTGACCCGGCCGAACCGCCCCCGGCTGCTCCCGAGACCAGGCCCGCCGCCCCCCCCGAGTCGCAATGACGGCCGAGACCGGATCCGACTACGCCTCCGAGGAGCGGGAGCGCGAGCTGCCGAAGATGTCGTTCCTCGACCACCTGGAGGAGCTGCGCAAGCGTCTGCTGGTCTCCTTCGGGGCGATGTTCGCCGGCTTTCTGGTCTGCTGGGCCTTCGCGGACCGGATCTTCGAGAAGCTGCAGATCCCGCTGGCGCAGTTCCTCCCCCCCGGCGACGCCCTCGCCTTCACCCGCCTGACGGCACCCTTCTTTCTTTACATGAAGGTGGCCTTCTTCGCCGGCATCTTCCTGGCCGCGCCGGTGATCCTCTGGCAGCTCTGGCTCTTCATCTCGCCGGGGCTGTACCGGAAAGAGCGGCGCTACGCGCTGCCGTTCGTCTTCGCCGGCGCGCTCTTTTTCCTCGCCGGCGGGTACTTCGGCTACGCCTTCCTCCTCCCCACGGCCTGCGGCTTCTTCATCGAGACGGGGCAGCACTTCAAGCAGGTGGTGACGATCGACGACTACTTCTCGTTCGCCAGCCTGATCATCCTCGCCTCCGGGGTCGTCTTCGAGACCCCGATCCTGGTGTTCTTCCTGGCCCGGCTGGGGATCGTCACGCCGGCCTTCCTGATGCAGAAGTTCAAGTACGCCGTCCTCTTCGCCTTCATCTTCGCGGCGCTGATCACCCCCACGCCGGACGTGGTGACGCAGTCGGCCCTGGCCGTCCCGATGATCCTGCTCTACCTCGTGGGGGTGGGGGTGGCGTACCTCTTCGCCAGGCGGCCGCCGGAGTGACCGTCTCTCAGCGCTCGATCTCGAAGTCGGCGGCCACGTTCGGCACCGCGTCGTTGAAGATCACCACGGTCTCGGCGATGGGAAAGAGCACCGTGTGGTTCCGCTGCTGCACCTCGAGCACCACCTCGTAGTACCCCGCCTCGCTGATCGAGATCAGCGTGCCCAGCTTCCCCTTGACCTCGAGGGTGCGGTTGAAGACCGAGACTTTGGAAGGAATCTCCATGCCCCCGGAACGATACGGGGGGAGCGTGGCGGAGTCAACAGGAGGATCCCTTCTCCCCCGCTGCGCGGGGGAGAAGGGCGGGACTGTCACTGCTGCGGCGCCGGAGGGGTGAAGTAGGCCTCGTTGAAGGTCGCCTTCGCGCTGGTCTTCATGTTCTCCAGCACTTCCTGCATCTTGCGCTGCCGCTCGGCGCGCTCGAGTTGCTCCTTCACCTCGGCGAACGGGGTCGTCTCGTGCGCGTCCACTCGGATGACGTGGTACCCGAACTGCGTCCGGACCACCGGCGCGATCTCGCCGACCTTCGCCGCGAACGCCGCCTTCTCGAACTCGTCGACCATCATCCCGCGGCCGAAGCTTCCGAGGTCCCCGCCACGGGCACCCGACCCGGTGTCGTCGGATTCCTTTTTCGCCAGCTCCTCGAAGTCGGCGCCGGCGACGAGCTGGGTGCGGATCTCTTCCGCCTTCGCCTTGGCCTGCTCCTCGGTCAGCTCAGCCTTCCCGGCCTGGGCCGCCGGGCTTCCCTTGAAGGCCACCAGGATATGCCGTGCCTTGACCTGCTCGTACTCGTTCTTCTTCGCCTCGTAGGTCTTCTGCAGGTCGGTGTCGCTGATGGAGATGGTCTTCTCCAGCCGGGTCAGTTGCGCGTTGGCGATGAGGTTCTCGCGCATCAGGTTGAGCTGCCGGACGACCTCCGGATCCTTGTCCAGCCCGCTCTTGACGCCCTCGGCCGCCAGCATCTTCATGCGCAGGTAGTCCTCGGCGAACTGCTTCTTCCCGGGACCCATCGCGAACTGCTGATACTCCTGCGGGAGCGTCTGGATGGCGTTCTCGAACTCCGACTGCCGGATGGTCAGATTGCCGGCGGCGATCACGATCGGGTCGGCGCCCGGCCCCGATGCCGGACTGGCCGGCTGCTTCTGCGCAAACGCCGTGGTGGCGAGCGCGAGCACCATGATGGTGGTGATGGTTCTTCTCACACATTCTCCTTTGTGAACCGTTGAAAACTGGAAGCCGAAACGGAGCGGCGGCGGAGGGCATTCCGGGGGGGAGACCTACAGGTTCTTCACCGCGGAGGCGATTCGGGCCACCCCCTCCTGAATGCGCTCGAGGGAGACGGCGTAGCTGATGCGGACGCAATGGTCCATGCCGAAGGCCGCCCCAGGCACAACCGCCACCCGGGCCTCGTCGAGGAGGAAGCTGGCGAACGACTGCGAGTCGCGCACCGGCCCGCGGCCGATGAACGCTCCAATGTCCGGAAAGACGTAGAAGGCGCCGTCAGGCTCCGTGCAGGAGAAGCCTTCCACGCGGTTGAGGGCCGGAACGAGCCAGGCCCGGCGCTCGGCGTAGGCCGTGAACATGCGCCGCACCTCGGCGTCGTCGCCCGTGATGGCCTCCAGCGCCGCCGCCTGGGAGATCGTGCTCGGGTTCGATGTCGAATGGCTCTGGATCTTGGCCAGGGCCGAGACGATCTCCTCGTGCGCGAGGGCGTACCCGAGGCGCCAGCCGGTCATGGCGAAGGTCTTCGACATGGAGTTGACCACGACGATGTTCTCCGGATGGGCGTCGAACCACGACATGGCCGAGGCGTGGCGGTTGCCCTGGTAGACGAAGAGCTCGTAGGTCTCGTCGAAGATCAGGAAGAGGTCGCGCTCCACGCACCATTCGACGATCCGTGCCAGCTCGCTCTCGGCGATGACCGCGCCGCTCGGATTGCAGGGGGAGTTGAGGATGACCGCGCGGGTGCGGTCGGTGGCCAGCGGCTCGATGTCGGCGAAGCGCGGCCGGAATCGGTGTTCCGCGCTCGTCTGCGCGAAGACCGGCTTGCCGCCGGCGAATGCCACCTGGTCGGGAAAGCTCACCCAGTATGGCACCGGGATGATGACCTCGTCCCCCTCCTCGACCAGGGCGAGCATGAGGTTGAACAGCTCCTGCTTGCCGCCGCTGCCGGCGATCACGTTCCCCTCGCCGAGCCGCGTGCCATACTGGCGGTTGTAGCGGGCGGCGATGGCCTCGCGCAGCGCCTTCGTTCCGCTGGCGTTCGTGTACTTCGTGAAGCCTTGATCGATGGCCCGCTTGCCCGCTTCCCCCACGTTTTTCGGCGTGCCGAAGTCGGGCTCGCCGGGGCCGAAGTCGATCACGTCCACTCCGCCGGCGATGAGGCTCGCGGCACGGTTCATCACCGCCAGCGTCGGCGACTCCTGGATGGAATGGACGCGGGCGGCGAATCGGATCGTCGAGCCTGCAGCAGTGGCCATGAGAACGTTTTACCATGCCCTGACCTCCCCCGCATGAAGACCATTGCCAGCCGCCACAACCCTTCGTTCAAACGCCTGCGCGAGGCCTTGCGCCGTCCGGAGCAGGAGATCGCCCTGGAAGGGCGCAAGCAGGTCGAGGACGCCATCGCCGCGGGGTGGAAGCCGGCCCTCCTCGTCACGCGCGGACCCATCCGGGAGGACGCCGTCGCCTTCACGCCCGAGCTGTTCGACGCGCTGTCCGACACCAGCACGCCGCAGGACCTGATCGGCCTCTTCCTGCGGCCCCGCCACGATGCCGGCGACATCCTCCGCAGCGGTCGGGCCCCGGTGGTGGTACTCGACGCAGTGCAGGATCCCGGCAACGTCGGGACGATCATCCGCCTGGCAGCCGCCTTCGACTGCGCAGGGGTGATCCTGCTCCACGGCTGCGCCGATGCCTACTCGCCGAAGGCGGTGCGCGCCTCGGCCGGCGCCATCCTCGCCGTTCCCGTAGCGCAGGCCCGTGCCCGTGCGGTGCTCGACTCCGGTCTGCCGCTCTTTGCCGCCGACGCCCGCGGAGCGCCCATCGACCCTCCTGCCCGGGAGGCGGCACTGGTCTTCGGGAGCGAAGGGGGCGGCGTGTCGAATGAGCTCCTCCTGGCGGCGACGGCGATCCGCATCCCCATGTCGGGACGGGTGGAGTCGCTGAACGTCGCCGCCTCGGCGGCCATCCTTCTGGCGCGCAGTTTCGCCATTCGCGGGACGTGATGGCCGGCAAACTCCTCATCGTCGGCACCCCCATCGGGAACCTCGGCGATATGACGCCGCGAGCCGTCGACGCCCTGCGCGCCGCCGACGTCATCCTCTGCGAAGACACCCGCCACACCCGAAAGCTGCTCACCCACTTCGGCATCGACCGGCCGGCGGAGAGCTACCACGAGCACAACGAGGCGGAGAAAGCCCCGCGTATCGTGGAGCGACTCCTCGCCGGGGAGACCTTCGCCCTCGTCAGCGATGCCGGGATGCCGCTCCTCTCCGACCCCGGCTACCGCGTCGTCCGCCTGGCGCGCGAGCGCGGCATCCGCGTCGAGCCGCTGCCGGGCCCCTTCGCCGCCATCCTCGCCCTCGTCGCCGGCGGCCTCGCTCCCCTCCCCTTCACCTTCCTCGGCTTCACGCCCCATCGGCGGGGGGAGCGGCTCGACTTCTACCGCCGGGCGGCGGAGCTCGGGCACACGGTCGTGGTCTACGAGTCGCCGGAACGGATCGTCGCCTCGCTGGAGGACGTCGTGGAGGTCTTCGGCGACCCGGAGGCGGTCGTGGGGCGGGAACTGACCAAGGTCCACGAAGAGGTGATCTCCGGACCGGCGAGCGAGGTGCTGGCTCAGCTCGCGGGACGCGAGACGATCCGGGGGGAGATCACGCTCGTCATCGGGCCCGCCCAACGCGCCGAAGCCGAAGTCTCGTCCGCGGCGATTGCCGGGGAGTTCGAGCGGCTGCGCGCCTCCGGGATGCGCCGCAATGACGCGGTCAAGGCCATCGCCGAGAAGTTCGGTCTGCGGAAAAACGACGTCTACCGGCTCCTGCTCAGCGGCGGGGAGCGATGAGCACGGAGCGCGCGAACTTGCCGAAGTAGTCGATCGCCGAGACGAGGGCGAAGATCATCACGATCCACAGCGCCACCATGCCAATGAGGCGGAACTCTCCCAGCTCGTGGCCGAGGATCAGCAGCGAGATGGCGAAGACCTGCGATCCGGTCTTCCACTTCCCGAGGGGCGAGGCGGCGATGGTCACGCCCTGCTGGGCGGCGATGGACCGGAGGCCGGAGACGGCGAACTCCCGTCCGATGATGATCACCACCATCCAGGCGGGAACGTGGGTGGGGTCCATCTCCACGAGGGAGATGAACGCGGCGGACATGAGGAGCTTGTCGGCGATCGGATCGAGCAGGGCGCCGAGGCGGGTCATCTGGTTGCGTTTGCGGGCGATGTAGCCGTCGAGGAAATCGGTGACCGCCGCGACCAGGAAGATGGCCAGCCCGGCGTACTCCCGCCCCTGGAATTTGGTGAGCAGGACGACCACCAGGAAGGGGACGAGGAAGATGCGCAGCAGGGTGAGGGCGTTGGGAAGGTTCCAGATCTCGGCCGACACCGGCACGTGCTGTGTGGCGTCGACGAGGATTTTCGGAGCAGCTTCGGAGGGGGCGGACATCGGTGGTTCTCGGTGGCCTGAGGCCGATTCAGAATAGTCGTTTCGCCCGGGCGTGTGAAGCATCGTCAGTGGAATTTCCCCTCAGCAATTGACATTCCCTTTCCTGCATCTAGAATCACCCTCCCACCGATGCTCCGTGCGAAAGTGGCGGAACTGGTAGACGCGCAGGTCTCAGAAGCCTGTGATCACTAGATCATGGGGGTTCGAGTCCCCCCTTTCGCACCAATCCCGTCTTCGCAATGCGATCAGTGCTCGAGCGGCCGCGTGGCCGTCGTCTCTTCGATGTACACGATCGCGTCCAGCTTTGCGGGGAGCGAGTCGATCGAGGGGGCGTTGTTCCGCGCGGTTCCCGATGTGAAGTAAAAGGCCGGACCGGCCAGCCAGTCGGGGACCTCTCGTCTGAGCGGAATCAGCAGCGCCCGGGCCGGTCGCAGGCTGAAGAAGGACTCGTAGGAGCCGGGGAGCGGTGGCGGGATCGAGCCGGCCACCGGCGTGCCGGGCGGGGCCCACTGAAGGATGGTTCCGCGGCCGGTCAGCGAGCCGATCGCGACGTAGCGATCGCCGAAGACCATCGCCAGGTGCCAGCCCATCGACTCCGAGGGGATCCACAGCGTGCCGCTCTTTCCGATGTGTTCCTGGTGGGCCCAGACGATGATCCGCCCCGACCGGCTGCGGTGTTCGAGGATCCAACCGACGTTTGCGGCCATGTTCGGATCGCGGGCCGTGAAATGCGACATGGACTGGACGACGATCCTGGCGTTCTGCAACGCCTCCTCGAAGGCAACGGCTCCGGCGAGCGGTTCCAGCTCCGCTCGTCGCTGAGCCAGACGGTCGCGCACCTCCGCCGCCACGGTCATGCAGGCCGGCGAAGGCTGCGGGCTCACACACCCGTACTCTCTCTCTGCGTCGGATGCAGCGGAGGGATCGACGCGACGCAGGGAATCGACGACGGCACGCGACGCGCCCACGCCGTCGTACACGTCGGCTCCGGCGATCGCGATGCTCGGCCGCGAGCCGCGCCCGGCGTTGTAGTCGCGCATCCACTCCACCACCGCCAGCATCTCCTCGACGTCCCAGAAGCGGTAACCGAGCCGCTCGTTCGACTCGCGAAGAAGCGCGCGCGGATCGCCCGCTCCGCCCTGGACGTATTCGTTCAGCCGGTTGAACAGCGGGAATGGCGCCTCGAACGCCACGACGTCGAAGTCCGTCTCCCGCACCAGAAAATCGATCATCCGGAGCTTGCTCGTGTAGAACTCACGCGTACCGTGGGTCCCGTCGCCCAGTCCGACCACGGAGGCGTGTCCGGCGATATCCCGCAGCGGCTCGAGGTCGGCGGCGGGAGCCGGATGGTCGACGGACTGCAGCGCGTGGCCGTTTCGCCAGAGCCACGCCTCCGGAGACTCGGAGGGATCGAGCCTGGCGACGGCACGCCGCCGGACGGACCCGTCCGCCGCGGCTCCCACCAGGAGCAGGATGGCCAGGAATGCGCGCGCCTTTCTCACCCCTTGAGTTTACGTCGGGCCGGAACGCAGAATGCAAGATGAGTCCACGATGATGCCGAGATCCGCATACCTGGCCGTCGCGGTACTCCTCGCCGGCGCCCTGGCCGCCTGCGCTCGCCCCGCCTCTCGGGCGCCGCAGGCCGCCGAGCCGCAGGTGACGGAGATGCGCACCATCGAGTCGGTCGACCCGCGGCCGCGGGTGCTCGATCCCCCTCCCATGCTGCTGGACGAGGCCCCGCCGCCCAAGCCGAAGGTGCAGCCGTGGGAGACGCCGACGCCGATCGTCCTCTCCCCCGAAGACGAGAAGTTCCGCGCCGCCCTCCCCTTCTCGCCGGCCATCGCCATGGACCCGGTCGACGGGAGCAAGATCTCCATGCGCGCCAACACCCCAGCCGTGGAGTACCAGGGGCGGATCTACTACTTCTCGAGTGAGGCGAACCGGCGCGCGTTCGTGGCCAGCCCCGAGCAGTACCTGACCGGCCGCTTCACGCGGCTCTAGGAATTCAGAAACGGGGCGAAGGCGCGCATGACCTCCTCGTCGGCGCGCACCGGTTTGCGCGTGTCGCGGTCCAGCCAGAGATGCGTGCTCGATCCCGTCGCGCGGACCGTCTCCTCCGCGCCGTCACGCAGCTCGTACGCGAAACTCATCGACCGGCTCCCTGCCGCGGAAACCGAGGTCCGGATCACCACCTCGTCGTCGTAGCGGAAGGGGGTGCGGAAGCGGCAGACCACCTCCGTCACCACCAGGATGTATCCCCGCTGCTCGATCATCGAGTAGGTGAAGCCCGTGGCCCGGCAGAGGTCCGTCCGGCCGATCTCGAACCAGACGATGTAGTTCGAGTGGTGGGCGATCCCCATCTGGTCGGTCTCCTTGTACCGGACTCGGATTCGGCTTGTGACGGCGGTCACGCAACGAAGCGTAGCATCCCCTTCCGGCGGAGGGGACGCAGAACGTTTGCTCAGCCGCTGTTACAATAGGCAATGCCGAAGAGGAGGAAGCGGAAGAGCCAGAACCTCGCCATGCCCCTCCTCGCCGCCGGCGGGGCGTTCATCACGGCCGCGGAGCTGGCGCGGCGGATCTACCGGCACACGCAGCTCTTCTGCCCCTCCCCTGACCCGGTCAAGAGCTGGGACCCGGCCGACTACGGCATCCCGCCCGGCGCGGTCGAGGAGCAGTGGTTCGAGACCCCGGACGGCGAGGAACTGCACGGCTGGTACGCTCGCGCGGAGAAGGCGATCGCCTCGGCCCTCTTCTGCCACGGCAACACCGGGAATCTGACCGTGAGCGCGGAGGTGGTCCCGCACCTTCTCAACGCGGGGATCAACGTGCTGCTCTTCGACTACCGCGGCTTCGGGAAGAGCAGCGGCCTGGCCTCGGTCAACGGCGTGGTCGCGGACGGGCTGACGGCGGCGCGCTTCCACAACAAGATCCGGCCGAAGCATCTCCCGTCGATTCTCTACGGCTTCTCGCTCGGCGGGGCGGTGGCGGCGCAGGTGATCAAGCGGCACCCGTTCGACGGCCTGATCCTGCAGTCGACGTTCACCAGCCTTCCGGAGGTGACGCGGGTGCTGTTCCCCCGGGTCCCGATGCATCTGCTGGCCGGGAATCTCTTCAACACGCTGTCGGTGGTGAAGCGGCTGCAGGTCCCTCTGCTGGTCATGCACGGCGCCGACGACGAGGTGGTTCCCTGCTGGATGGCGCACGCCCTCCACGACGGATGCCCGGCGGAGAAGAAAGCGCTGCACGTGGTGAACGGCGGGCAGCACAAGGACCTCTATATCCGCGAGGGCGACGCGCTGGTGTGGGCGATCAACCGCTTCGCCGCAGAGCTGCCGCGCAACACGCGCCACATCCCGCTCGACAAGCCGGCGCGGTCGGAGGAGTGGATCGACTCGGCGCTGCGCTTCATCCGCCGCCTGGTGCGACGGCGCCTCGCGCAGCAGGCGTGATAGCATCCGCCCCCGCCTCCGCGGAACCATGAAAGCCGTCGTCAAGACCGCCCCCGCCGGCGGAAGGGCCGGCACCGAGATCCGCGACTGCTCGGTGCCGCGGCCGGGCCCCGGCGAGATCCTCATCCGCGTTGCCGCCGCCGCCGTCTGCGGCACCGACAAGCACATCTACCGCTGGGACGCTTCCATCCACGACTCGGTAGTGCCGCCGCGCATCTACGGCCACGAGTTCTGCGGGTTCATCGAGGAGTTCGGCGAGCGCGCCCGGCGCGACGGCCTGGAGACGGGCGACTACGTCTCGGCGGAGATGCACGTGGTCTGCGGCGAATGCCCGCAGTGCCGCTCCGGAAACGGGCACATCTGCGTCAGGACCAGGATCTACGGGCTGCACGAGGACGGCGCCTTCGCCGAGTTCGTGACCGTCCCGGCCAGCAACGTCATCAAGCTCGGGCCCTACGTCCCTCTGCGCGTGGGAGCCTTCCTTGACGCCCTCGGCAACGCGGTGCACTCCACGCAGGTCGTCGAGCTGGCCGGGAAGAGCGTGGCCATCACCGGTTTCGGCCCCATCGGGGCGATGGCCGCCGCCATCTGCGAGCACAGCGGGGCCAGCACCGTCATCGTCACCGACATCAGCGACGAGGCGCTGGAGACGGCGCGGCGCTGGGCGGCCGGGCTCAACTTCGCCAGCCTCCACGCCTTCAACGTGCGCACCACCGACGGGAAGGCGGTCAGGGCGGCCATCGACGCCATCACCTCCGGCGCCGGCGTGGACGTCGTCCTGGAGATGTCCGGCTCGAGTGCGGCCATCAACTTCGGCCTGGAGATCGTCCGGATGGGAGGCTTCCTCTCCCTCCTCGGCCTCCCGGCGGGACATGCGGTCACCATCGACGACTACACCCGCAACGTGATCTTCAAGGGCGTGACCATGCAGGGGATCATCGGCCGGCGGATGTACTCGACCTGGCAGCGGATGCTGGCTCTGCTGCAGTCCGGCCTCGAGGTCGAGTGGGTGGTTCAGGCGGCCTTCGACTCACTGGACGAGTTTCACGAGGGGATGGCGCGGTTCGACCGTCATGAAGCGCTGAAAGTGGTCTTTTTCCCCGAGGGAGAGAGCAACGCCGAGGCGCGCCTGCGGCGATGACTCCCATTACAATTCGCTGCATGACGCGCTTTTTCGCTCTCCTCCTCGTCGCCTTCATCGCCCTCGGCGCATCCGCGCAGACGACCGACGACCTGGAGCGTCACGATGCCTCGACCCGGCGCTCGTTCGAGGACGTGCAGCGCCACATCGACGACGCTCTCTGGTACTTCAAGCTCGGCGACGTCGCCGACATCCAGATGTACCGGATCGCCTCCAGCAAGCCGCGGCGCGAGGAGAACCCGACCGGGGCCAACGCCGGCAACATGCTCGTCCTCCCCGTGTACGTCTTCGCCCCGAAGAACCTGCGCGGCAAGGCGCCCCTGCTGATCTTCGCCCATGGCGGCGTGCACGGGCGGCTGACCTCGACCTACGCCCACATCTTCCGGGAGGCGATGGAGCGCGGATACGTGATCGTCTCGCCCGAGTACCGGGGAAGCATCGGCCACGGCCGCGACCTGCGCAGCCAGATCGACTACGGCGGCACCGAGGTCGACGACGTGCACGACGCGAAGAACTGGGCGGTGGAGGCGCTCCCCTTCGTCGACCCGAATCGCGTCGGCATCTTCGGCTGGAGCCACGGCGGCTTCCACGCTTTGATGAACATCTTCACCTGGCCGAAGGACTACAAGGTGGCCTATGCCGGCGTGCCGGTGAGCGACCTCGTACAGCGGATGGGCTACATGTCCGACGATTACCGGGAGACCTTCCGCGGCTTCATCGGGAAGACCGCGCGGGAGGACCTCGACGCGTACCGCCGCCGCTCCCCCGTCTACCACGCGCACAAGCTGCAGACGCCGCTGCTCATCCATACGACGACCAACGACGAGGACGTCCGGGTCATCGAGGTGGAGCATCTGATCAACGCTCTGAAGGCGGCCGGAAAGAAGTTCGAGTACAAGATCTACGAGAACGCGCCGGGCGCGCACCAGTTCAACCGCATCGATACGAAGCTGGCCCGCGACTCCCGGCGCGAGATGTGGGACTTCCTCGGGCGCCACCTCAAGTGATCCGATTTGTAACGATCTTGCATGACAAACCGTCGTAACCTTCGGAACCGGCCATGCGGACAACCGCTCTCATCCTGACCCTTCTCCTCACCGCCACGGCCGCAGCGCAGGAGGAGGAGCAGGCTCAGGAGCCGCCGCCCGACTACTCCCGCGACACCCTGCTCAGGATCTTCGCCGATAATCCCGAGCGCGAGGAGGAAGAGCAGCGCGTGCGGGTCCGCCTCGGCGTGGTGGACATCCGCGCAGCGGGGATGCGCTGGCGCGTCGGCTACCTCCCCTTCTACATGCCTCTTCACGGGTCGATGCCATGGCTGAACGGCCATCGGTGGCCCGACCCCTTCATCCTCACCGGCACGGAGATCGCGCACACCTCGCGGACGTGGCGCGACCAGCGCGCCATGAGCGCCGAGCTGCGCCGGCTCGAACGAAGACTCCGCCAGACCTCGACCGTGACGGTGAAGCCTGAATGACGGGAGGGATGAAGGATGAAGAGCGATGAATCCTTCATCCTTTCCTCAACGCCGTTCCCCACGCTGATTTCACCAGCCACTCCATGAGGGTCTTGGCGGGGAGGGGCCTGCTGATCCAGTAGCCCTGAGCCAGGTCGCAGCCGAGGGTGCCGAGCATCCGCCAGGTCTCCTCGTCTTCCACGCCTTCCGCGCAGACCTGCTTTCCGAGGTTGTGGCCGAGATCGATCATCGTCCGGACGATGACGGCGTCGGCTTCGCTGGTGGTCATGCCGAAGACGAAGGACTTGTCCACCTTGATCTCGTCGATCGGCAGCGCGCGCAGGTGAGTGAGCGAGGAATAGCCGGTCCCGAAGTCGTCCATGGAGAGGCGGATGCCGAGGGACTGGAGCAGCGAGGTGATGGCCAGGGCATGCGCGGGGTCGGCCATGATGCTGCTCTCGGTGATCTCGATCTTCACGAAACGCGGCTCCACGCCCCACTTCTCGAGGAGCGCGTGGAGCTTCGAGGGAAGGGTCTGCTCCTGCAGGCTCTTGGCGGACACGTTGATGGCCAGGTGGATCGGCGCGCCGGCGTCCTGCCAGGCCCGGCACTGCCCGATGGCGTGATCGAAGATCCAGTCGGTAAGCGGCTTGATCAGCCCCGTGCGCTCGGCGATCGGGATGAAGGCGGCGGGGGCGAGCAGGCCGCGCTGGGGATGGTTCCACCGCACCAGGACCTCCACGCGCGTGACCAGTCCGCTGCGAAGGTGGAGCTTCGGCTGATAGTAGAGCTCGAACTCGTCGTGCTCGAGGGCATTGCGCATCTCCACCACCAGCGAGAGATCGTCGGGCGAGCGCGACTCGTAGTCCTCGCGATGGAACGCGTACCCCGACTGCGCCTGCTTGGCGGCGTACATGGCCACGTCGGCCCGGCGGAGAAGCGTCCGCGAGTCGGTGCCGTGCGCCGGGTAGAGGGCGATGCCGATGCTCGCCCCCACCTCGAGGACCTGCCCCTCGATCACGAACGGCTGCTCGAGGCTGTTCAGAATGCGCCGGGCGGTGGCGGCGATCGAGTCGGCGTCGGGGGCGTCGGGGATCAGCACGGCGAACTCGTCTCCGCCGAGGCGGGAAACCGTCTCCGTCATCCCGGCCTGGTTCTGGAGCCGGAAGGCCACCTGCTTGAGGACGGTGTCGCCGAAGTGGTGGCCGAACGTATCGTTCACCTCCTTGAAGCGGTCGAGGTCCATCAGCAGGAGCGCCACGAGGGAGGAACGCTGCCGGGCTTTGTCGATGTCCCTCTCGAAGCGATCGAGGAGCATGACCCGGTTCGGCAGCCCGGTCAGGCTGTCGTGCATGGCCTGCTGGCGGAGCAACTGGACCTGGTTCTTCGTCTCGGTGATGTCGCGGAGAAAGGCCACCCAGTGCGTGAGCTCCCCGCCGTCCTCCACGGGAATGAGCTGGAGGTCGAGCTCGAACTCGCTGCCGTCCTTCCGTTGCGCGGTGGCCTCGGCCTCGAAGGCCAGGCTGTCGAAGACGTGATCGAGAAGGTCCTCGGAGATGGCCTGCTGCCGGTCGACGATCCGGAAGACCACCGGCGTCTGCCCGATGACTTCCTCGCGCGAGACGCCGTACAGCCTACAGAACCCGTCGTTGACGAAGGCGATCCGCGGCCCGATGGTCTCGACCGCGGGGGTGAGGATGGCGATCCCCTGCCCCGCCACGCGGACGGCGCTCCCCAGCAGGCCGAGCTGGTCGGCCCGCAGGCGCTGCTCGCCGAGCTTCCGCTGGAGACTCTCGGGCGATTCGGGCGCAGCGGCGCTCGCCGGCTCCTCCAGCGATGCCATCCGGTCGATCGACTTTTCGTCAGACATCGGGGATCCGGGCAGATGGTAGCGCAGAGGGCGTCAGTCGGGGTTGTTGGCCCAGACCGATATCTCCGTCACGAAGCCGCGGTCGTCGAGCTCGACCGGTGTCATCCTGAGCCGCGAAGACAGCGAAAGGACCCCCTGGCCGGCGCCGGAGGGGGGTCCTTCGCCGCGCTGCGCCGGCTCAGGATGACACCGGGGGGAGCGTCAGACCGCCCGGATGGCGCGACGGACGAGGAGCTCGCCGGAGGCGGTGCGCTGCACGGTCAACGGCAAGCCGGCCGCGCAGTCGAGGAATGCGGGGTCTATTTGCTTTCCACGGTCATGTCGCCGCGCGTGCTGAGCGCGGACAGATACTCGCGCCCCGCCGCCTCATCCTTGAGATACGCGTCCCAGAATGCCAGAGCGACGGTTCTGATCACATTCATCCGGGCCCGATCGCTGTAGAAGCCGGCGTCGACGCGGCGAACCGCCGTCCGCTCGGTGGGCAGCAGCGGCCCCCTGGTCCGCGGATCACGCGGGTCGCGGGGATCGGAGGGGACTGCCGGCTCCGTCGTCTCGATCGCCTCCGGCATGACCAGCCGGCCGGCAAAGGCGAAATGGC
Source organism: Thermoanaerobaculia bacterium (assembly GCA_035525045.1). Taxonomy (GTDB): domain Bacteria; phylum Acidobacteriota; class Thermoanaerobaculia; order Gp7-AA8; family Gp7-AA8; genus DATLEX01. The sequence goes on from DATLEX010000224.1 coordinate 21,973, forward strand.
CGGCGCCGCCGAGCGAGACGAACCATTTGTCGCCCGGCGGACTCAACTCGAACGCCTGCCGCCGCCACGTCTCGTCCTCCTCCTCCGTCACGCCGCGATCCGCGGTTCCGGTCATGTACATCGTCGGGATCCGCACCTCGCGCCACGACTCCGTGGTCAGTCCCCCCCTCTCCCCGGGACCCTGCGGAGACATGGCCAATGACGCACGCACACGCGCGTCGGCGTAGGTCGCCGCCGTCACACCGTCGAAGGTCCGTGCGCCGGCGAGGAGCATGGTCGTGAACGCTCCGTACGAGTGCCCACCCACGCCGATGCGAGCCGGATCCATCTTTCCCTTCAGCTCCGGGTACTGCTGTTCGAGCTGCGTGAACGAGTCGATCACCAGCGAGATGTCACGCGCCCGGCTGCGCCACTCCGCCGGCGTCTGGTCCCGCCACACCTCGGCCAGATCCGTCACGTCAGGCCGGCTCTCGGGGTGTCCGACCTTGATGACCACGTAACCGTGACTGGCCCAGTACGAGCTCAACCCGACGTAGCTGCGGCTCGGCGCCCCGAACCCGGTGACGAAGACCACGACCGGATACGAGCCCTCGCGCGCCGGATAGTCGATGCTCAGCTCGAGCCTCCGGTCGCGCTCCGCGTCGCGGAGCGAGCCGGCCGGAATCACCCCGACCGGGATTTCCCCCGCCATCGAGGTATAGGAGGGGGGCACCGCCTCGGCGGGAGGCCCCGACGGCGTGGCGCAGGAAGTCGTCAGGAGGATGGCGGCGAACCCGAGGACGGTGAGGCTCTTCATGGCGCGCACTCTACATTCCGTGGAGACGATCTCGCAACGAACGGTGAAAGGCCGGGCTCGGGCTCGGGCGCCGGTGGAACCGCGGCTCTTTTCCCGAGCCCGTGCCCGCGCCCGAGCCCGCGCCCGGCTTTACTCTCAGATTTCAACTGTATTTCGGTAGTCTTTCCTCCGTGTTACGCCTCACATGACCAAGATCCGTCGCTACACTCTCAAGGCCCCTGCCAGAGCCGGCCGGCAGTACCGCGTCCGGTACGAGGAGGAGCTGAACGAGGAGCAACTGGAGGTCGTGCACGCGGGCGAGGGGCCGCTGCTGGTCATCGCCGGCGCGGGAAGCGGGAAGACCCGGGCCCTCACCTACCGCGTGTCGCGGCTGATCGAAGACGGGGTCGATCCCTCGGATATCCTGCTCCTCACCTTCACGAATAAGGCCGCGCGGGAGATGCTAAGCCGCGTCGAGCAGCTCGTCACCATCGACACGCGGCGGATCTGGGGCGGCACGTTCCACTCCATGGGCAACCGGCTGCTCCGCCGTCATGCCGAGCCGGTCGGCTACCGCTCGAACTTCACCATCCTCGACGACGAGGACGCGAAGGAGATGATGGAGAGCGCCATCTCCTCCCTCGGAATCAAGACCCTGGAGAAGCGTTTCCCGAAGGGTGACGTCCTCCTCGACATCTACTCGTTCGTGATCAACACCCGGACTCCGCTGGAGCTCCATCTCGATCAGAACTTCCCTCACTTCGCCATGTACCGCGAGGAGATGGTGAACGTCTTCCGCCGCTACAAGGAGCGGAAGCGGGACGCGAACGGGATGGACTTCGACGACCTGCTGGTGCACTGGAAGCTGCTGCTGGACGATCATCCCGAGATCGCCGAGGCGTTGAAGCGGCAGTTCCGGCACATCCTGGTCGACGAGTACCAGGACACGAACCGCCTGCAGGCGGAGATCGTCGACGCCATGGCCGCGGTGCGGCGCAACGTCATGGTGGTCGGGGACGACGCGCAGTCGATCTATTCCTTCCGCGGCGCCTCCTTCGAGAACATCCTGACGTTCCCCCTGCGCTTCTCCGACGCCCGGATCTACAAGCTGGAAGTGAACTACCGCTCCACGCGGCAGATCCTCCAGCTCGCCAACCACTCCATCGCCCACAACCGCTTCCAGTTCCGGAAGGAGCTTCGCGCCGTGCGCGGGGACGGCCCGGAGCCGGCGGTGGTGGGCGTCGACGACGTCTTCGAGCAGGCCGGCTTCGTGGCCCAGCGCATCCTCGAGCTGCGCGACGAGGGGGAGAAGCTCGGCGACATCGCCGTCCTCTACCGCTCCCACTACCAGTCTCTGGAGCTGCAGATGGAGCTCTCGAGGCGTCTGATCCCCTATGAGATCCGTTCCGGCGTGCGATTCTTCGAGCAGGCCCACATCAAGGACGTGATCTCGTACCTGAAGATCGTCACGAACACGCGCGACGAGCTGGCCTGGAAACGCGTGCTGAAGCTCTACCCGAAGATCGGCGAGAAGACGGCCTCCGAGGTGTGGGGCCAGATCTCGCGGGCGGCGAGCCCCCTCGGCCGCTTTCTCAGCGGGCCGACCCTCTCCCAGGCGCGGGGCGTGGCCGGGAGCCTCTCCTCCCTCCGCCAGATCCTTGGACTCATTTCCAGCGAGTCGATGCTCCGCAACCCCTCCGAGTCGATCCGCCTCGTCGTCGAGAAGGGCTACGCCGACTACGCCCGCTCGAAGTTCCCAAACGCTCAGGCGCGCCTCGATGACCTCGAGCAGCTCTCCCAGTACGCGCTGCGCTACGAGGACGTCGACCAGTTCCTGAACGAGGTGGCCCTGGCCAATCCTCTCGCCGGCGAGGACGTCGCCGTCGTCGGCCCGGAGGACGAGAAGATCGTCCTCTCCTCGGTTCATCAGGCCAAGGGGCTGGAGTGGCGGATCGTGTTCGTGATCGGCCTGGCCGAGGGGCGCTTCCCTTCCGCGCGTGCGCTCCGCGTGCCGGGGGGGATCATCCGCTACGAGCCTAAGCAGCTTCATCCGGCGTTCGAGGTGCCGCTGCTGGAGGATGGCGAGGGCGTGGCCTCCGGCGCCGGCGAGGATGCTGCCTCGGAGGGCGACATCCGCGAGATGGTGATCCCGGGCGAAGAAGAAGAGCGGCGGCTGTTCTACGTCGCCGTGACGCGGGCGAAGCAGGAGCTCTATCTCGTCTACCCTGTCATGGCCCGCGACCGCGGCGGGCTGGACATCCTGATGGAGCCGTCGCGATTCATCAGGGAATTGCCGGATGATGTCTACGAGAAATGGGTGATCGGATCCGAATGATGCGCCTGCTGCTCATCTCCAGCTCCACCGTGCACGGCTACGGGTATCTCGATCATCCGGAGCCGGAGATCCGCTCCTTCCTCTCCGGCCGCTCGCGGGTGGCCTTCGTCCCCTTCGCCCTTCACGACCGCGACGCCTATGCGGCAAAGGTGCGGGAGCGGCTCGGGAGGATGGGATTCGAGGTCGCGCAGGTGCGGGGCCCCGCCGATCTGGACGCGGCGGAGGCGGTCTTCGTCGGCGGCGGGAACACCTTCCGCCTGCTGAAGGCGCTCTACGAAACGGGGGTGCTGGAGGCGATCCGGGAACGGGCCGGCGCCGGCCTCCCCTACGTCGGATCGAGCGCCGGATCGAACGTGGCCGGCCCGACGATCAAGACCACCAATGACATGCCGATCGTCTATCCTCCCTCCTTCGATGCCCTGGCCCTCTTCCCTTTCCAGATCAACCCGCACTATCTCGACCCCGACCGGGACTCGACGCACATGGGGGAGACGCGGGAGCAGCGCATCGTCGAGTTTCTGGAAGAGAGCGACACGCCTGTGGTCGCCATCCGGGAAGGCTCGGCCATCCGGATGGAGGACGGCCGGGCCACGATCGTCGGGACGAAGGGAGCGAGGGTCTTCCGCCGGGGAACGGATCCGGTCGAGATCGGGCCGGGCTCTGTCATTCCGACATGAACCGCTGAAGGTGGCCGAAGGCCGGATGAGGGGGCTTCTCGCGACGCTCGCCCCTCACCCGGCGCTGCGCGCCACCCTCTCCCGCAAGCGGGAGAGGGGACGGATGGGACACGACGAAATGCCGGCCCACCCTCCCGATGTTTTGCTTTCGATGGCCCCGCCTGACTCGCAGTACGAAGAGTCCGCGGTCGCGGAAAGCGCTGAGAAGGTCGAAGAGCCGCCTCTCTTCAAGGTCCTGCTGCACAACGACGACTTTACGACCATGGAGTTCGTGGTATGGGTCCTGGAGAGCGTGTTCGGGATGCCCGAGCAGGCGGCCATCCAGATCATGCTGAACGTGCACGTGAAGGGAGTGGGCGTGGCCGGTGTTTACACGTACGAGATCGCCGAGATGAAGGTCTCCAGGACCACGGAGCTGGCGCGGGAGCAGGAGTACCCCCTTCTATGTACGATGGAGAGGGCATGAGGAGCTCATGATCGCCAAGGGACTTCAGGAGAGTTTCGAGTTCGCGGTGAACGAGGCGCTGCGCCGGCGCCACGAGTACGTGACCCTCGAGCATCTCCTCTTCGCGCTCCTGCACGACCGCGACGCCGCGGTGGTGGTGCGCGCCTGCGGCGGCGACGTGGAGGTGCTCAAGAAGCAGCTCGACGACTTCATGACCAAGACGTACGAAGAGGCGCCGGAAGAGGTCACCGTCCAGCCGGTCCTGACCACGATGCTCCAGCGGGTGGTGCAGTACGCGCAGCTCCACGCCCAGAGCTCCGGGCGGAAGGAGGTCGACACCGGCCAGATGCTCGCCGCCCTCTACCAGGCGGAGCGTTCGCAGGCGGTCTACCTCTTGCGCAGCCAGGGCGTGAACAAGCTCGACGTCCTCAATTTCCTGTCGCACGGCATTGCCAAGGACGCGGCCTCGCCCGGCCCCGAGCCGGCCTTCATCGCACCGGAGGAGGAGGGCGGCGGGCGCGGCGACCCCCTGGCCTCCTTCGCGGTGAACCTCCTCGAACGGGCCGGGAAGGGAGAGATCGACCCGCTGATCGGCCGCGGCCCGGAGCTGGAGAGGACGATCCAGATCCTCTGCCGGCGCCGCAAGAACAACCCCCTCTTCGTCGGCGAGCCGGGCGTGGGGAAGACCGCCATCGCCGAGGGGCTGGCCCTGATGATTCAGGAGAAGAAGGTCCCGGCGGTGCTGAAGAACGCCGAGGTGTGGTCGCTGGACATGGGAGCCCTGCTGGCGGGGACGAAGTACCGCGGGGAGTTCGAGCAGCGCCTGAAGGCGGTCATGGCGGCGCTGATGGAGAAGAAGGACGCCATCCTCTTCATCGACGAGATCCACACCATCGTCGGCGCGGGGGCGGTGAGCGGCGGGACGATGGACGCCTCGAACATCCTCAAGCCGGCCATCGCCTCCGGAAAGCTGCGCTGCATCGGCTCGACCACCTACGCCGAGTACAAGGCCTCCTTCGAGCGCGACCGCGCCCTGGCCCGCCGCTTCCAGAAGATCGAGATCGGTGAGCCGACCGTGGAGGACACCATCGAGATCCTCCGCGGACTGAAGAGCTATTACGAGGAGCATCACGGCGTGCAGTTCAGCGAGGAGGCCATCCGCCTCGCCGCGGAGCTGTCGGCCAAGTACATCCACGACAAGCATCTGCCCGACAAGGCCATCGACGTGCTCGATGAGGCCGGCGCGCGGGTCAGGATGCTCAGCGGCGCGCCGGCGCCGGGGCCGGCGGGAGAGCCCGCCCCTGCTCCACAGGTCATCGGCGAACACGAAGTCGAGCAGGTCGTGGCCCGCATGGCCAAGATCCCGCCGCGCACCGTGGCGGTCTCGGAGAAGGCGCGCCTCCAGAACCTCGACGGGGAGCTGAAGCGGGTGATCTTCGGCCAGGACCCGGCCATCCGTCAGCTCGTCAGCGCGATCAAGATCTCCCGCTCCGGCCTCGGCGCCGCCGACAAGCCGATCGGCTCGTTCCTCTTCTCCGGCCCCACCGGCGTCGGCAAGACCGAGCTGGCCAAGCAGCTCGCCGCCGCCCTCGGCGTGGAGTTCATCCGCTTCGACATGAGCGAGTACATGGAGCCGCACACCGTCTCGCGCCTCATCGGCGCCCCGCCCGGTTACGTCGGCTTCGACCAGGGGGGGCTTCTCACCGACGCAGTGATCCGCACGCCGTACGCGGTGCTCGTGCTCGACGAGATCGAGAAGGCGCATCCGAACCTCTTCTCGATCCTCCTGCAGGTGATGGATCACGCCACGTTGACCGACAACAACGGCAAGAAGGCCGACTTCCGCAACGTCATCCTGATCATGACCACCAATGCCGGGGCCCGGGAGTTGAGCGGCGGCTCGATGGGGTTCCGGAACAACCCCGCCAGCGGGAAGGGCCGCGGGGCCATCGAGCGGACGTTCGCGCCGGAGTTCCGAAACCGCCTCGACGCCTGGATCGCCTTCGACTCGCTCGCCTTCGAGACCATCGAGCTGGTCGTCGACAAGTTCATCGCCGAACTCCGGGCCCAGCTGGGGCAGACGAGCGTCACCCTCGAGCTGCGGCCGGAGGGGCGGGCCTGGCTGGCCCGTCACGGCTACGACCCGGCGTACGGGGCCCGGCCGATGGCCCGCCTCATCCAGACCAGGATCAAAGAGCCGCTCGTCGACGCGGTGCTCTTCGGGGATCTGGTGAATGGGGGCAACGTGGTGGTGGACGCCGGCGGGGACGAGCTGACGATCGACACGGGAGGGGGGCTCGGGGCTCAGGGCTCGGGGCTCGGAGCCACCCCCCCATCCGAGCCCTGAGCCCCATTCACCATGTCCCGCTTCCCCGATCCGCGTCATGCCCGCGGTGACATCGTGGCGTTCGGCGACGATCTGGGCCTCGAGACGTTGCGGGACGCCTACCGCCACGGCATCTTCCCCTGGCCGCACGAGGGGCTGCCGATGCCGTGGTTCTCACCGCGCCGGCGTACGGTGCTCTTCTTCGACGAGGTGCACGCCGGACGAACTCTCCGCAGGGCCTTTCGCAGATCGGCATACCGGATCACCCTCGACCGCGTCTTTCCGGCCGTCATCGAGGCGTGCGCCGCCGCGCCGCGGGCCGATCAGGACGGGACGTGGATCGAGCCGAAGGTCGTCGCCGCCTACACGGCGCTCCACCGCGCCGGCGACGCGCACAGCGTCGAGGTGTGGGAAGGGGAGCAGCTCGTCGGGGGAATCTACGGCGTCGATTCGGGGGGGGTCTTCACCGGCGAGAGCATGTTCCACCTCCGACCGAACGCCTCGAAGATCGCCCTGCTCCACCTGGTCGAGCATCTCCGCTCCCGCGGCGGCACCTGGCTCGATTGCCAGGTCATGACTCCCCACATCGCCGCCCTCGGCGCCCGGGAGATCACGCGCGCTCGCTTCCTCGACATGCTGGCGGCGGCGCAGAGCTCGGGCGTCCGGCTGTTCTAGATCTCCACCTGCGCCCCCAGCTCGATCACCTGATTCGCCGGTAGAGAGAAGAAGGTCGAGGCGCTGCTGGCGTTGCGCATCATCCAGGCGAAGAGGTACTCCCGCCAGATGGCCATCCCCGGACGCTTCGTGGGGATGAGCGTCTCCCGGCCGAGGAAATAGCTGGTCATCATCGGATTGAAGGGGAAGGGGCCCGGCAGCCGGGTCAGGGTGGCCGGAATGTCGGGCTCCTCCATGAACCCGAAGCGGAGGATGAGCCGGTAGACCCCGTGCCCGAGATCCTTCCACTCGTATCGCTCATCGTCCGAGAGATAGGCGGTCTCCTCCACGTCCACGCTCAGGAAGACGACCGTCTCGTGCACGACCTTGTTGTGCTTGATGTTGTGAAGCATGGTGGTGGGCACGCCCTTCTGATTGCGGGTCATGAAGATGGCCGTGCCCCGCACGCGCTGGATCCGCTTGGCCGCGAGCTCGCTGACGAACATCTCCACCGTCATGGCACTCTCGGCCAGGCGGGCATTGAGGATCCGCCGGCCGGCGAACCATGTCGACATGATGGTGAAGATGGCCACGCCCACGACCAGCGGAAACCATCCGCCGTCGAAGAGTTTCACGATATTCGCCCCGAAAAACGACAGGTCGGCCGTGAGCATTGGAACCGTCAGCGCCGCCACGGCCGGAATGGTCCAGCGCCACCGCTCGCGGGCCACCACCGAAAGGAGGGATGTGGTGATGGCCATGGTGGCCGTTACGGCGACGCCATACGCAGCGGCCAGGTTTGTCGCGCTCCGGAACGTCAGGACGAGACCCATCGCCGAGACCATGAGCGCCCAGTTGATGGAGGGGATGTAGATCTGGCCGATCTCCCGCGCCGAGGTGTGCCAGATTCGCAGACGAGGGAGATAACCGAGCTGAACAGCCTGGCGCGTGACCGAAAACGCGCCGGAAATCACCGCCTGTGAGGCGATCACGGCCGCCGATGCGGCCAGGACCACCAGAGGGTAGAGGGCCCACCTCGGGGCCATGTTGTAGAACGGATTGTTCACGCCGTCGGGCGAATGCAGGAGAAACGCTCCCTGCCCGAAGTAGTTGAGCAGCAGCGACGGAAAGACGAAGTAGTACCAGGCCAGCCGGATCGGCTTGAGACCGAAGTGTCCCATGTCGGCATAGAGAGCCTCGCCGCCGGTGACCACCAGAAACACCGCCCCGAGCACGAGGAACCCCTGCAGGCCGTTCTCGCCAAAGAAGCGGACGGCGTGGCGCGGATCGATGGCCCGAATCACACTCGGCTCCTGCACGATGTGCCACAGCCCGAGGATGGATAGCGTGGTGAACCAGACGACCATGACCGGCCCGAAAATGCTCCCCACACGTCCCGTACCGAATTTCTGCACCAGGAAAAGCCCCGCCAGGATGGCCAGAGTGATGGGGACGACATACGGTCCGAAAACCGGCGTGGCCACCTCCAGCCCTTCGATGGCGCCGAGGACGGAGATGGCCGGAGTGATCATGCCGTCGCCGTACAGAAGCGCGGCACCGAAGAGGCCCAGCCCGATCAGGAACATGCGCCGCACCGAGCCCGACCGCGGCCGCACCAGCGACATGAGGGCGATAATGCCCCCCTCTCCCCTGTTGTCCGCGCGCATGACGAAATTGAGGTAGGCGAAGGAGATGATGAACGAGAGCGACCAGAAGATCAGCGACAGCACGCCGAGAATGTTGTCCGGCGAAGGCGGGATCTGCCGCCCGTGATGCTCCATGAAGCACTCTTTGAAGGCGTAGAGCGGGCTCGTTCCGATGTCGCCGTACACGACACCGAGAGCACCGAGGGAGAGCGTGAGGAGGTAGCGCCGGCTTTTCTGCTGGTCTGGTGGTTCCATGCGCTCCGAAGCCGCGACACGTTACCACACGGCTCAACCCCTCCGACCCTCCCCCGTCGGCTCCAGGCCTAGTACTTCCCAGCCGCCCGTTCCTTGGGCGGAAGAACTTCCAGACACGTGGTCCACCAGCCGGTGAGGATCGTCTCCACGAACTCTTCCGGTAGGCGCTCGGCGCGCATCTCCGATGCCAGGCGGTGGTGGTCGTAGGCCAGCGGGACGAACTCGACCGAGAGGGCGCCCCCCCGTACCTCGACGAGTGTGTACCAGACCTCCGTCCGCCCGTCGTTCGCGGGGCGGCCGATCACGCCGGCGTTGACGAGGTGGCCTCCGCCGGGGAGCGGCCTGTGCCACTGCAGCCCCGTGTGCGTGCAGACGATCACGTCGGCATCGGCCTCGCGGCAGAGCCTTTCCAGAAATGGCACGGGGGAGGTCGACCGCCAGAGGAACTCGTTGATCTTCCGCGGCGAGCCGTGGACCAGAAGAAATCGCCGCCCGCCAGCTTCGAAGCGGATCTCCCGCGGCAGCGTACCCATCCACTTCTTAAAGGCGGAGGAGGTGTTCGCGAACGTGTAGTCGTAGGAGATCTGCGCGTAATGGTTATCGCGGGGATCGGTGTAGCCGCAGTGGCAGTCGTCCGCGCCGGACGAAAGCGACTCCTCGTAGTTTCCCTGGATCCCGCTGATGCCGCACTCGATCAGCAGATCGGGAACGCGGTCGGGATGCGGCCCGAACGCGCCGAGGTCGCCGAGGAACCAGACCCCGTCGACGCCGCGCCGGGCGACGTCAGCGAGCGCCGCGCGGAGCGCCCAATAGTTCGAGTAGATGCCGCCGATGAAGGCGAATCGCCTCACGTCGTGCACGTCACCCCCTCCACCCAGCACGTATGGCACGCGCCGTAACGCAGCGGAAACGGCCGCAGCGTCTCTCCGATGGTCTCACCCATGCGCGCGGCCGGCTCCTCGATCAGGATGGGACAGACGTACACCCCCTTGCTGGTGACCATCCGCCCGGCGGAGCATTGGAGCGCCGAGGCGTCCCCGGCCTCCAGCATCTCGCCCGAGATCCGCTCCCAATCGGCGTAGGCCCTCGTCCTCCGCTCCTCGGCGCCGATGCGGAACAGCGGCAGGACTTTCAGCCGCGGCCTGGCCATTCCCAGCCCGCGCATCACCTCGAGGAAACGGGTGCGGCCCGCCGCGGTCTCCACCCCCTCCGCCGCCGTGGTGACGGTGATGACGGGGTTCAACCCGGTCTCGAGCAGATTGTGGATCCCGGTCATCACGCGATCCCAGACCCCGCGGCCGCGGATGGCGTCGTGCGACTGGCGGTCGAAGCCGTCGAGGCTCACGCGGATGTCGAGCGAGAAATCGCTCTCGTCGAAGAGCTCCTTCAGAAGCCGGCAGACTTCCGGCCGCAGCAGCATGCCGTTGGTCAGAACCGTGGCCGGGCCCTGCTGCAGCGTAGCCTTCAGAATCGGCAGCAGCTCCCGGTTCATGAACGGTTCCCCACCGGTGAAGTAGTACTCTCGAACGCCGAGCCGGTCCGCCTCGGCAAGGCGCCGTTCGACCTCCGTGAGCGTCATCATCTCGTGCGAATGGTTCTTCGGCGAGCAGGAGATGAAACAGTGCGTGCACTCGATGTTGCAGATCGTTCCCGCCACCTGGAACCAGAGCGTATCGAGAGCGAGAAGCGGGACGTGCGGCGATTCCGTCATGGCCGGATCGACTCGAGGATGGTCTCCATCTGCGCGAGGCCCGTGTGCAGGAGAAACGTCCGGGCCCGCCCGTAGCTCCGCGAGCCGACGAGCCAGTAGTTCGCCTCTCCGCTGTCGAGATCGCGCGGCGAGAGCCGCGGGACGGAGAGGCAGTCGGTGACGTTCGCCACCGCGCGATGCAGCCGCGCCGCCCCCTCAGTCACCGGCGAGATCTCCACCGTCAGCTCCGAGTGGATGCCGTTCCCCGGCCGGAACCCGGTGAAGGCCGCCACCCGGTCGCAGACCACCTCGCGGCCGCCGCTCAACGTGACGTGCAGAGCGCCGTCGCGCTCGGCGAACGACTCGACCATGGCCCGGCGCTCCACCTGCAGGAAGGGCGGAGGATCCTCGGCCAGCGCGTTCGCCGCGGCCACGACCCGCTGCCGCTCCGGGAGCGGATCGCCCGCGACCTCCTCGCACGGTCTGCGATGCAGCGTGCGGACCGCCCAGACCACGCGCATCGAGTCGTCCTCGACGGCCAGCTCCGCCAGGGCTCCGACGGCGTTGGCCGCCGAGTGACCGTTGCCGATCAGCAGAACGCGCCGGCCCCGAAGGTCCTCCTTCCGGCGCTCCAGCTCGCCGAGCGTGCGGATGGCGCGGTCGAGCAGGGTCCGTTCGCCGCGTGCCGGAAGCCCGCCCGAGCCGATGGCATTCGGCAGGACGTATCCTCCCGTGGCGTCGAGGACCACGTCCGCCTCGATCGTCTCCTCGCCCGAACCGTTCTCGATGGCCAGCCGGAACGGCCTCTCCGCGCGCAGAGGGTGGCCGGCGTAGTCCGACCGGGTCAGGCCGCGGCGCCCGATGGCCACCACGCGCGTACCGGCCCGGATCCGGCCGGCGAGCGGCGCGCGCGCGGCGAGCGGCTCGAGGACGCCGCTGCGCATCTCCTCCCCCGTCAGGAGGGCCTCGCCGGCAGGGGCATCACGTCCGAGGATCTCCAGCATTAGCCGCGAGACGTTCATCGCCAGCGGGCTGAAGAAGCGGGTAGCGCCCCAGGAGCGCAACGAGTGCCCGACCTGATCCTTCTCGATGAGCGTGACCTCGAACCCGCGGTCGGCGGCGCTGATCGCGGCGGCCAGTCCAACGGGACCGCCGCCCACGACGACGATCCGTCGCGGCATCAGACCGTGACCTCTTTCCGCTCCACGCTGTTACACGCCTGCGACCAGTGCGCGATGGTGCCGCCGCCGCGGATGGCCGCGGCAACGTTCACCGCCTCGGCCATCTCCTCCGGGCTGATTCCCGCTTCCGTGCAGGCCGTGGCGTAGGAGTCGATGCAGTACGGCTCCTGGATGGCGAAGGCGACGGCGAGGGCGATCAGCTTCTTCGTCCTGGCGTCGAGCGCTCCCTTCTCCATCGTGGCCGAGTACCACTGGAGAAAGAGATCGAAGAGCTTCGGATTGGTCTTGGCGATCTCGCCGAAGCGAGAGAGGTCCTCGGACATGTAATAGCTGGGCATGAAGTCCCTCCTTGGTTCTTCAGGAAATGGGGATGACCCCGGCGTCTACGCGGCGGGCAATGACCGCGCGGGCGGGGCGCGGAGGGACGCGGCCGAGCCGGTATTGCGGCGGACCGGTGCGTCACCGCCGGTGGGCCAGTCGCGGCGGGCGGTGGCGAGCAGCCCGATGTAGGGCAGCCAGGCGGCCTCGTCCGACAGCGCCGCAAGATGTTCGGGAGAATCGACGTCCGACACCGTCTCGAGCAGAAGGCAGCGCTCGTCCCGGAAGTGGATCCGGCAGCGCTCGACCAGGTCGCGCTCCCCGACCGCAAAGCCGCTCAGCAGCGCGACGTCCCGGCGCCGGAGCACGATGAAGTTGATCCCGCCGTCGGTGGAGGGCGAGACCACGCTCGCCGCCTCCCCCGTCTCGACGGCGCGGAACCCGGCATCGAGCACGGCCGGGGATGGGGGCGGCGCATCGATGCCGGTGATCAGCAGGGTCTCCACTCCGGCCGCGAAGGCCTCCACGGCGGAGGAGGCGAGGCGTTCGCCGAAGGTCTCTCCACGCTGCTCGATCCAGGCGCCGGCGGAGCGGAGGGCGCGGCGATGCTCCGGCGCGGAGGCGACGAGCACGGCAGCGCGGCAGCGTGCGGCGGCGCGGACCCAGGAGCGGGCCACGGCGGCGAAGAGCGGGGCGCGGCTCCGGCCGAGCTGCTTGGCGGCCGCTTCGGCCCGCGGGCTGCGGGCGAAGATCAGGACAGCGCGCGACATCGGCCGCCAGTCTACAACTGTTCTTTGAAGAGGAAGGCCACCCCGTCCTGAAGTTTGTGGAGGGCCGGGCGGCGCTGCCATTCATCGAGGCGTTGCTCGATGCAGTCCTCGAGATCCTCCCGGAAGATCGTCTCCAGCTCTCCGGCCAGGGCCTCGTCGTAGACCACCAGCGCCACCTCGTCGTTGATCTCGAAGGAGCGATCGTCGAAGTTCGACGAGCCGACCGCCGCCCACTGTCCGTCGATGACCAGCACCTTCTGATGCAGCAGCGAGCGCTGATACTCGAAGATGCGCACGCCGTCCTTCAGGAGAGACCCGTAGTGGTGGTGGCTGGCGTGCTGGACGATCGGGGAGTCCGTCACCGTCGCGGCCGGGATCATGATCCTGACCTCCACGCCGCGGCCCACCGCCCGCGCCAGCGCGTCGCGGGCGTCGCCGTCCGGAAGAAAGTACGGATTCTGAATCAAAAGACGGCGGCGGGCCGCCTCGATCGCCCCGTAGTGGAGCAGCTCGATGGTGGAGGGGTTTCCGGCCGGGGAGACGTACACGACATGCGCAGCCGTGTCGCCGGCGGGCTCGATCACCGGAAAGAGGCCTTCTCCCACCGCCACCTCGCCGGCCTCGGTGATCCAGTTGTCGGTGAAAGCCGACTGAAGCTGCGCCACCACCGGCCCCTCCACGCGCGCGGAGATGTCACGGAAGTGCTCCCGGTCCCCGCCATCCCCAAGCCAGTTGTCGGCCAGGCAATGACCGCCCACGTACCCGATGCGTCCGTCGATGACGACAATCTTGCGGTGCGTGCGGTTGTTGAGCCGCCCCAGGTTGCTGAGCCGGATCGGGTGGAACTGCCGGACAGTGCAGCCCGCCTCGCGCATGAGCCGCAGCGGCTCGCGGCCGAACTTCCGCCCTCCCATGCCGTCCAGCATGACCCGGACCCCGACCCCCGCCCGCGCTTTCTGCGCCAGCGCCGCGGCCAGCCGGCGCGTGACCTCTCCTTCCTTGGCCAGGAACGTCTCCAGACTGATCGTGGCGCGCGCGCGCGCGATGTCGGCATGGAGCTCGTCGAAGAAGCGGCCGTTCTGCAGGAGCCGGACGGCGTTGCCGGTCGCCATCGATCCGAGGGTCAGGCCGGCCATCGACTGCATCAGCACCCCTTCGTCCTGCATGTGCGTGATGCGGAGGTGAGGACGCCGGCGACGCTTCAGCGACCAGAGAACGAGCAGGAGCACGGCGATGAGCAGGACCGTGAGACCGGCGACCCAGAGAGGAACGTTCACGCTCAACTCAGTCGCCCCTCAACCGCAGATCGGTGACCACCGGCCAGTGGTCGGAAGGACCGCGGCGGATGATCTCGCTGTTGACGTACTCCCATCGAGGATCGCAGAAGACGTAGTCGAGGCGCTGCCGTGTCATCGGGAACGTCGCCTCGCGCTGCTCGCCGCACAGGCGCAGGTGTCCGTGCGAGAGGAGCACGCGCATCTCTTCCGAGGCGGGAGCGACGTTGAAGTCTCCGACCAGAATGTGCGGCAGCGACCCACGGGCGGTGATGTCGCCGAGCTCGGCGATCTGCCGCAGCCGGGCGTTGCGCAGCAGCCGCCCCCACGCGGCGAGATGCGTGACGAAGAACGTCAGCGCGCCGCCATTGACCTCCACGTCAACCTGGAGCAGGGAGCGCGGCTCACCCGATCCCGGGAGCGGATGGACGTGCGAGCGAAGAACGTTCCCCGTCGTCAGGACGGCGTTCCCATACTCGCCGCCGTCCATGGCGCAGCTCTTCCCGAAGACCACGTGCAACCCGGTCAGCTCGGCCAACTGTTCGCCCTGATGGCCGCCGTAGGCGCGGGTCCGGCAGTGGACCTCCTGGAGCCCGACCACGTCCGGCGACGCGGCGGCGATGACCTCGGCGAGCTTCGGCACGTGATCGGAACGCCGCCCCGCCGCATGCCCCTGAATGTTGTAGGTCATGACTTTTACTTCGACCATGCCACGGGCATTGTCGCAGCCTCGATCCCGCCTCCCCCAATCCTAAATAAAAACGGGGTGCCTCGGCACCCCGTTTCCGACCCCGCCGGCTGCCGGTCAAAGATTCCGTTCGATGAACTTCTGCAGCTCCCCCCGCGGCATCGCCCCGACCGCGCGGTCGACCAGCTTCCCGTCCTTGAACATCATCAGGGTGGGAATGGAGGTGATCCCATACTTCTGCGCGACCTGGGGATTGTCGTCCACATTCATCTTGGCGATGATCGCCCGGCCCTGGTAGCTCGGAGCGAGCTCTTCGACGATCGGCCCGATGATCCGGCACGGTCCGCACCACGGCGCCCAGAAATCGACGAGGGCCGGCTTCCCGCTCTGCAGGACGGCCTGATCGAAGTCGGCGTCGGTAACGTGCTGTACTGCGGTGGTGGTTTCTGCCATCTGACTCTCCTAACTGGGCCTCAAAGCCCTCTCCATGCGCGGCTTATTCCAGCGAAGCGCCGCTCCCGTATTCCAGAACAATCCTGCATTCCCGGGCGCCTGCGGCCCGCGGCCGCTCCCGTCTTGGCACGCCGCTCGCCTACGGCAGAGGAAGGGATGCCCGAACGTCGGAAGCAAAAACGGCCCGATGCGCCGGACCGGAGGCGACTCCCTCGCCCTCCCCTCTGGCTGAACCTTCTCGTCCTCTTTCTCGGGGTCGCGGGAGTGTTCGTGGCACGACTGCACCGGGAGCGGTTGGAGGAGCGCTTCGCGGACGTTCTGGTCCAGCAGCAGCGGACGCCCGCCGAGATCGCGGCGATGAAGGAAGAGCTGGCGGCCATGGACCTCACCCGCCAGGAGCTGGAGCGGGAGCTCGAAGGCCGCATGCAATTCGTGGAGAGCCTGAAGTCGGAGAACTTCTACCTCGCCGTCGACACACAGGCCGGAAAGCTGCGTTTCTACTACGGGGACACGGTGCTGCGCGAGGGGGACATCACCGTCGGCGAGCAGAAATCGATCGAAGGAGCGGGAGGGAAGTCGTGGACGTTCATCCCGGTTCGCGGCGCCTTTCCGGTCGACGCCAAGATGGCCGGCCATCGCTGGGAAGTCCCGGAATGGGTCTATGCGATGAACAACCAGCCCGTTCCGGCCTCGCGCCCCACCATCGAAGGTGGGCTCGGCCGCTACGTGATCCTCCTTCCGAACGGCTACGTCATCCACTCCCCGCCAAGCCCGAAGAGTCCGCTCCAGGGGGCGAAGCCGGGGTCGTTCATGGCGGCGGAGGATGATCTGCGCGCCATCTGGCCGCGCATCCACAAGGACAAGACACAGGTCTACATTTTCTAGGAGAACGGAATGCCAAGGTGGGTCGGTTTGATGGGGTCATGGGCGCTGCTGGTCCTGGGCCTCGGAATTCTGGGGTACGCGGTTGCGGCGGAGGCGATCACCGTGTCGGATGCAACGAAGCTCCGCCGCGTGCGCATCATCGACGCGCTGATCGCAGAGAAGGTCGATCAGCAGATTCGAGAGCTGCAGGAGTCGATGTCCCGGAAGTCGACTCAGGTGAACACCCTGCAGTCGGAGGTCTCCACGACCGGCAAGACCATCGAGGATCTGCACGACAGCGACTTCGTGATCACCGTGTCGACGACCGAGAACAAGGTCTACGGGAGGCGGAAGGGAGAGCTGGTCTTCGAGGCGATCTGCTCGACGGGGAGCAACGCCACGCTGCGGGCGGACGGCCGGACGATGGTCTTCCGCACGCCCATCGGGCGCTTCCGGGTGATCTCCAAGGAGGAGAACCCGCAGTGGGTTCCCCCCGACTGGCACTACATGGAGCAGGCGCAGAAAAACGCGCTGGGCGTCGTTCGTCTCGCGCGGGGCAAGTGCATCGGCGATGTCTGTGCGTCCGGCAATGAAGTCTACGTGTCGGGACAGCCCGCCCGACCTGGACAGTACATCATCCGCGGCGAGGCCATCATCATTCCTCCCATCGGGACGCGGGCGCGCCAGTACCCCGACGTGCTCGGCACGCACCGCCTGAACCTCGGCGACGGCTACGCCTTGCACGGCACCCAGGCCGTCCGGCAGCTCGGCCAGGCCGTCTCGCACGGCTGCGTCAGGCTGCGGAACGAGGACATCGCCCGGTTGTACGCGATGGCCGGCGTTGGGGACGAGGTCATCATTTACTGAGGGAGCGCTTCCGGCTTCCCGCTTCCGGCTTCCTGCTACCCTCTCCCCCATGCACGTTTGGCGCGAACGCCTGGCCCGCTGGTTCGACGCCCCGGCGCGACGCAGCCCACTCTCCCCCAATGCGATCACCCTCGTGGCCCTCCTGTTGAATCTCGGCGCGGCGGCGGCGTTGCTGGGCGGCTCCCGGAGGCCGGCCCTCTTCCTGGTGGGAGTGGCGTTGCTGGCGGCCGGCGGACTGGCCGATGCCTTCGACGGCATCGTGGCCCGCGTGCAGGGAAGGACCTCCCGGTTCGGCGACTTCCTCGATCACGTCGCCGACCGGATCAGCGACACGGCGGTGGCGGCCGGCTGGATGATCGGGAGCGGCGTGTCTCACCTGCTGACCGTGGTCGGAATCATCGTGGTGATGCTGAACGGCTACATCGGGACGCAGATCGAGGCCACCTGGCGTGAGCGGAGCTACGACGTGGTCGGGCGCGGCGAGTTCGTTCTGGCCCTGATCGTCTATCCGCTGGTGTCGTACACGCTGGCCCGCAACGGCTGGATGGCGCTGCCGTTCGGCGGCCTCACCATCCCGGAATGGATGACCCTGCTGCTCGTCGCAGCCGGCGTCTTCGGAATCGGGCAGCGCCTGGCGCTCGCCGCCCGTCTGGAGCGCGGCCACTGATGCCTTCGTTCCGCGGACACCTCATCACCGCAGAACCCATCGTCTACGCGCCGGAGCGGGCCGGACGCCCGAACGCGTTCGGGACGGAAGAGGTGGACGTCTGTCCGTTCTGCCCCGGAAACGAGGCCATGACCCCGGCGGAGATCGAGCGGGCCGGCGACCCCTGGCGGGTCCGGGTCTTCCCGAACAAGTACCCCGCGGTCGCCGGACATGAGGTGATCACCGAATCCGCCGTGCACCACGACTCGTTCGACGCCATTGCCCACGCCCCGGAGGTGGTGGCCACGTATGTCCGCCGCTATCGGGCCCATCGCCAGGCGGCGTACATCTCCATCTTCACGAACGAGGGCAGGCGGGCGGGTGCCTCCATCGACCATCTTCACTCGCAGCTCATGCCCCTCCCCTTCGTTCCCCCGCGCGTGGCCCGCGAGAGGGCGGCCTTCGCCGCGGCGGAGAGGTGTCCGCTGTGCGCCGCGCTGGATCACCACCGCCGCGAAGGCCTGGTGGCCGGCGAGGATCCGCTCTTCACCCGCATCGCGCCGTGGGGATCGAGCCATCCCTTCGAGCAGTGGATCGTCCCCGGAAGACACCTGCCGGAGATCGATCGGATGTCGGCCGAAGAGATGGAGGGGCTGGCCGGCGCCCTCCAACAAGCGGTCCGGGGCGTCCGCGGCGTCGCCGGCGCCTACAATGTGCTGTTCATGAACTTCCCGGAGGAGGAGAAGGCTCATTTCTACCTCGCCGTGGTGGCGCGCCTTTCTGCCCTCGGCGGGTTCGAGCTCGCCACGGGCACCTTGATTGACGTCATCGATCCGGCCGCCGCCGCGCGCGCTCTCCGCTGATGCTCCCTCTCTCGGATCACAACCCGCGCCAGACCGTTCCCTTCGTCACCTATTCGCTCGTTGTGCTGAACATCGTGGCCTTCCTCTGGGAGCTCTCTCTCGGGCCAAACCTCCCGCGCGTGCTCTACTCGGTGGCCTTCATCCCCCGGAACTTCTTCATGTCGGGAGACTGGGGGCACGGCATCTTCACCATGTTCTTCTCGATGTTCCTCCATGGCGGCCTGGTGCACATCGGCAGCAACATGCTCTACCTCTGGATCTTCGGCGACAACATCGAGGACCGGCTCGGGCACGTTCGATATATCGTCTTCTACTTCGCCTGCGGCGTCATCGCGACCCTGGCCCACGCCTTCTTCAACCCCATGTCCTCCATTCCGGCCATCGGGGCCTCGGGGGCCATCGCCGGGGTCCTCGGCGCGTACCTGATTCTCTTTCCGCACGCGCGCGTCACCACGCTCATCCCCATCTTCTTCGTCATCGCCATCCGGCAGGTTCCCGCCGTCCTGATTCTGGGGCTCTGGTTCGTCCTGCAGCTGTTCAGCGGGGTCGGGTCGCTCGGCGTGACCGATGCCCAGGACGTAGGCGGCGTGGCCTACTTCGCCCATATCGGCGGCTTCGTGGCGGGGATGCTTCTGATCGTGCTGATGGGTGGCCGCAGCCGGCCGCGGCGCCCGCCGCCGCGCCCGACGGACTACGACTACTGGCGGTAGGGGACCGTTAACCGTTAAAACGGTTAACGGTTAACGGCTACCGAAGTGCGCCTCGAGGTGATCGTACGCCTTGCGCAGCTCCTCCGACGGCGCGCGCAGCTCCCGGAAGGCGTCGCGGTAGACGAGGCCGACGCGCTGCAGGTTCCGCTCGCGCAGCCCGTACAGCACCTCGCGGATCGCCTCCGCCTCCGAGGGGAGCATGTCCGTGCGCGTGACCTCGCGCTCGAGCAGAGTCTGGGCGGCGCGCAGGTGGTCCGTCTCCTCGGCAGGCGCCGGCGGAATGCTGCGGGCCGCGCGCGAGGGCGCCAGGGGGGTGGGGGCGGCCATGTCGACTGCGCCGGGGAGCTCCTTGAGCTGGGGGGTGAATTTCCCCATCATCAGGAAAAGCTCCTTCTCGTTGGCGAAGTTGCCGACCAGACGAGCCGACCTGGAGAGCTCGAGGTGCTCCGATTCCTGGACCATGATGAAGGCCTTGGCGCGATCCTCGAGCGTGATGCGCTTGGCGTGCACCTTCCAGGCCGTGAGCGTCCCCTGGATGAAGCAGGCCTGCCCCGCCCGCACGCTGACCGCCTCCACGGAGACGTTCTCCTCGATGCGGATGGAGCCGTTCGTCGATTCGATCTCCGAGTAGTTGCCGGAGTTCTGAATGACGAGGTTGCCCGGCGTCTTGATCGAGAGCTGCCCCTGCTGATTGAGCTTGATCTCCGTCCCACGAGGAATGATCATCGTGGGAAAGTTCGTGGAATCGGCGGCTGAGGTCACGTCACACCCTCCTTCTCCCAATGAACGCCGATGGTAGCGGATCGAAGTCTTTGTAGTCCTTGCTGGTTCGCGCCTGAATGAGCAGCGAGGCCTCGTTGCTCCACTGGTAATTCAGGATGTAGATGCGGGGATCAATGGGTACGTACGTTCCCGGCTTCTCCAGGTCGCTGCGTACCTCGTAATGCAGATGGGCGTTGGTGCTCCATCCCGTCGAGCCCACCGTGGCGATGGTCTGCCCCTGGCGAACGCGCTCGCCACGCTTGACCGTGGTCGTGTCGCAGTGCGCATAGATGGTGATGAAGCGGTTGGCGTGATTGATCACCACGACGTTGCCCATCCGCCACCAGTTCACGCTCTGCTTGAGAGGGTAGCGCCCCGCGAAGGTCACCTCCCCGTCCGCGGCGGCGTAGATGGCCGTGCCGCGCGGGGCGGAGAGATCGAGACCCTTGTGGAAGTCGGTGGCGCGGGTGAACGGTGAGATGCGGTTGCCGAACGGCGAGGTCAGCACGAACTGGTCCGCGGGCACCGGAAGAATGGACGGCGTGTGCCGCACGATCTCCGCGTTCGCCCGCTCGTACGCGGCCAAAAGCTCGAGTTGCTCCTGCAGGCGCTCCATGGCGTTCTTCAGGGAGATCTCGCGCAGGCGCGCATCGCCGAGGCGCGCGGCGGTCGAATCGGTACGGGCCACGGCCGGCATCGAGAAGCCCCCCTGTCCGAGGCTTCGGTCCAGGCCGTACACGGTCAGGAGCTTCTCCACTCGCGTGCGCTGCTCCTCCAGGCTCCGCTCCAGCGACGACATCTGCACCACGTTTTCCCGGAGCCGCTCGCGCTGGATCTCCCGCTCCTGCTTCATCGAGGAGAGGTAATTGCTCTTGTAGACGCGGCGGATGACCGTGGGCGCCGCGGTCATCGAGCCGATCAGCCCGGTCAGCAGGACCGAGAGGGCGAAGATCGCGATCACCGCCCTGCGGCGGTCGAAGAAGAAGTACCGCACACGGCGACGGATGTCGCTCGGATGAATCTGGATCTCGATCATGACCGGCCCCGGCCGTCGGCCTCGGGTCGATCAATATAACACAGGCAGACTCAGCTCTCCGGCTCGGCCACCGGCCGCAGGCGTCGCTTCAAGAGACCGGGAATCAACACGATGGCGATCATCAGGCCGGTGACGATCAACACCCTGGCCACCGCGTCTTCTTCGCGCATCGAGCCGTTGAACAGCGCGTCGGCACACCAGGCGAAGACGAAGACCGACGGCGCCATCCCCACCACCGTGGCCAGCAGGAAGTCGCCCAGCCGCACCCCTGCCACGCCGGCGCCGTAGTTCAGCGCCGCGAACGGGATGCCCGGCACCAGCCGGAGCACGAGTAGCGACTTGAACCCGGCGTGGTCCACCTGGCGCGCCACCGCCCTCCCCGCCCGGCCGAAGCGATCGAGGAGTCCCTCGCCGATGAAGCGCCCGGCGTAGAACGAGGCCGTCGCTCCCACCACCCCTCCGATCATGGCCCAGGTCCCTCCGAGCTGCCACCCCCAGATCAGCCCCGAAGCCAGGACGAAGATGCTGGCCGGCAGCGCGAAGACGCAGGCCACCGCGAAGATGGCCATGAAGGCGATCGGCCCGTACCAGAGGGCGCGCAGTTCGCCGACCAGGCCCCTGATCTCCTCGCGGGTGAGGTGGTCGCGCAGCGGCGAGAGGTAGATCGCCGCGATCGCCGCCGCGAGGACCAGCAGCAGCGCCACCCGGGTCAGCCTGCGGGTCGTCATCGGTTCGTCTGCCTGGTGACCGCGACGATCGAGCTCGAATACGTCCGGACATCGAGCCCCAGCGATCGGAGAACCACGTTCCACGCCTGCGTGCAGGGGACCTCGTGGAAGTAGAACGTCCCCTTCACCTTCACGTCGGGATCGATCATCAGGTTCCTGATCCCGCACTGCTTCTGCATCTCCTTCAGGACGACGGTCGCCTCGGCATCCTTGACGTCGAGCGTTACCGCCGGGCCGGCCGGCCGGGCGACGATCGGCTGCGGCCCCCCATCCAGCCGCTTCATCGTCGCCGCCGGAGCCGGGAGCGTGACGGCCACGATGGCCAGTACGGCGAGCCGGGCGATCATGCGGCGGCGTTCTCCACGATCATGGCGATGCCCTGGCCGCCGCCGATACACGCCGAGGCGAGCCCGTATCGCAGCTTCCGGCGGCGCAGCTCGTAGAGGAGAGTCAGCACCAGCCGGGTGCCGGACGCCGCCAGCGGGTGCCCCAGGGCGATGGCCCCGCCGTTCACGTTGAGCTTCTCCTGGTCGATCCCAAGCTCCTTCATCACCGCCAGGATCTGTCCGGCGAAGGCCTCGTTGATCTCGATCAGGTCGAGCTCGGCGAGCTTCATTCCGGCGCGCTGCAGGGCGATCTTCGTGGCCGGCACCGGGCCGATCCCCATGATCTCCGGGTCGCATCCGGCGATTCCCCACGACACGATTCGTCCGATCGGGGTCTTCCCCTTCTCCTTCGCCTTCTCCGCGCTGGTGACGACGACCATCGCCGCCCCGTCCACGATTCCGCTGGCATTGCCGGCCGTCACGAACCCGTCCTTGGAGAAGGCCGGCTTCAGCCCGGCCAGCCCTTCCAGCGTCGCATCGGGGCGCATGTGGTCGTCGGCCGTGACCAGCTCCCCTTTCCGGCCCACCGGAACCGGCACGATCTCTTCCTGCAGCCGTCCGCTCCTGGCGGCCTCGCCCGCGCAGCGCTGGCTGCGGAGGGCGAACCGGTCCTGCTCCTCGCGGGAGACGCCGTACTTCCGGGCCAGGTTCTCCGCCGTCTGCGCCATGTAGTACCCGCAAAACGAATCGAGCAGGGCCACCATCAACGAGTCCTCGATCGTCCCCTGCCCGAGCTTGAAGCCCTTGCGCGCGCCCCGGATCACGTGGGGCGCCTGCGTCATGTTCTCCATCCCCCCCGCCAGCACGGCCGTGGCCTCGTCGAGCTGGATCTGCTCGGCTGCGTTGATGATCGACTGGATGCCCGAGCCGCAGAGGCGGTTCACGGTGAGCGCCGGCACTTCCTTCGGAACCCCCGCCTTCAGACCGACGTGCCGCGCGCCGTAGATGGCGTCACCCGACGTCTGCAGGGCGTTGCCGACGATCACGTGCTCCACCTCGCCGGGCGCGAATCCGCTGCGCGACAGAGCCTCCTTCGCCGCGATGGCGCCGAGATCGATCGCGCTGACCTCGCTGAAATGGCCGTTGTACCCCGCCATGGGGGTCCGGGCCCCGTCGACGATGACGATGTCTTTCATGGAACCTCGTAACGTACTGAAGAATTAAGAATTTCTTCCGACCCGGCGGGCGAGGATGGCGATCGCCGCCACCTCCACCACCGTCATCCACGCGCTTCCCTCGATCCCGAATCCGCCCCCCGTCAGAATCTCCGGACCCCTCCCCTCGACCGTGAGGACCGACGTTGCGGGAGCATACCCGCTCACGGGATAGCCCAGGACGGGGCCGGACATGACATTCCAGCCGAAGTGAAGGCCGATCGGAAACCAGAGCCGCTCGTACCGTGCGTAGGCGAGCGAGAGGAGGACGCCTCCCAGGAAGATGTTCACCAGCGCCAGGGGGGTGACGGCCGTGTTCCAGCCGTGCAGTGCCGCGAAGGCGGCGGACACGCCGGTCACGGCCAGCCACGGCTTCCATCGCCAGAGCCGCTGGAAGGGATAGCCGCGGAAGAGCAGCTCTTCGTGGAGGGCGGCCGGCAGAAAGGTCGCCAGCAGTTCGCCGGCCGGGAACCCGCTGCCGGCGTGGTGGCGCATCCCGGTGGTGAGGACGACGAGGAGGGCGGCGCCGCCGACCAAAAGGACGGCCACGCCGACCCCGCCGGCCGCCTCCCGCAGGGCCAGGGGCGGCGGGACGAAGAATCCGAGGCCCCACCGGCCGCGGTCCCAGAGGGCGATGGTCGTGGCCGTGGCGAGCACGACGCTCACCAGGGCGGTCCACTGGACGTACTGGACGTAGGGCAGCAGGAGGGAGAGGGCGGCGATGTAGAGGGCCACGAAGACGGCCAGCGGGGCGATGAGGCGGTCGAGGGCGGCCAGGACACGTCTCCAGGGGCGTCCGGGCTCCTGCGTCCGAATACTCTCCTCCTGCCGCAAAAAAAGCGGCGGCCGAAGCCGCCGCCGGAATCGGTCGAGATGGCCGGGCCTTACTCGATGGCCTGGGCCGCCGCCGTCGTCGCCGTCGCCATCGGATCGTCGACGATGATGCCGATGTTCCTGGCGCCGCTGGAGCGGGCGAGGTCGAGGAACCTCATGGTCGTGTCATAGTCGACGTCACGCGCGCCGGAGAAGAACACCATCTTGCTGGTGTTGCCGCGGAGGATATCGCGGATGCGAGAGGGGAACTGGTCGATGGCCATGTCTTCCTTGTTGATGGACACCCGGCTGGCGGATGTGAGCCGGATGATGATCTGGTCCTGCACCGCGGACGGAGGGAGGTTCGACGGTGCCGGGGGCGGGACGCGGACGAGATAGCCCATCTGGATCACGGGAGTGATGACCATGAAGATGATCAGGAGAACCAGCACCACGTCCACCAGAGGTGTGACGTTGATGTTCGACATCGTGGAACCGCTGCCGCCTACCTGCATGAGTTAGATTCCTGCCTCTGCCTCAGCCTGTCGTCTGGGTTGAGCAATGAGACCGACGTCGTTGAATCCGACATCCCGGCAGGCCTTGAGCACGTCGAGGATCTCGCCGTACTTGACCAGGCGGTCCCCCTTGACGGCGATTTCCCGGTCGGGTGTGCGCTGGTGGATTTCCTCGAGCGTGGACTTGACCTGCTCTTTGCGGACGACGTTCGGTCCGATGTAGACGCTGTTGTCGGACTTGACCGAGATCTGAAGTTGCTTGTCGGTGTCGGGGGTCTTCTCCGGCTCCTCGGTGACGGGGAGGTTGACCGGTATGCCCTTCTGGAGCATGGGCGTGACAACCATGAAAATGATCAGAAGCACGAGGACGACATCGACCAGCGGCGTGACGTTGATGTCGTTCATCGCCGCCTGCTTGCCGACTTTGTGAAGCGAGTTACCCCGCAGCCTTTTCATTGAGCCCCGCTTCCTTCATGAAGTAGATGGCCATCTCCGAACCGGAGTTCGACATCTCCACGGTGAAGCGCTCGACACGGTTCTGGAAGTAGTTGTAGGCCCACACGGCCGGGATGGCCACGAGGAGACCGGCCGCGGTGGCGACGAGGGCCTCGGCGATACCGGCCGACACGGAGGCGATCCCGCCGCCGCCACGAGCCATGCCCTGGAACGCTCCGACGATGCCGATGACCGTCCCGAACAGGCCGACGAAGGGAGCCGTGGCGCCGGTGGTGGCGAGCACGCCGAGATTCTCCTTCATCTCCGCCACGGTGATCATGGCGGTGCGGTCCATGCCCTGGCGGGCCGCTTCGACCGTCAACTCCGGATCGGTATTCCGCCGGTCCCGGCGGGAGGCTTCGAACTCGAGCAGTCCGGCGGCGATGACCTTGGCCAGGTGACTGTTCTTGTACTTCTTGGTGACCTCGATGGCCTGGGCGTAGTCGCTCTTGGTCAGCACGTTGGACAGCGCGCCAAGGAGCTTGAGCGACTCGTTTTTCGCCTTGCTGAAGAGGAAGTAGCGCTCGATCACGACCCACAGCGAATAGACCGACATGAAGGCCAGAACGAACATGACCGCTTTTCCGATGAAACTCATCTGCTCCCAGAGATGCCCCGGGGAAAAATCCATGATTCAGCTCCCTCCTGGACGAGGCGCGGGGTGAACCCGCGACTCGCATTGAATGCCTAATTGAGCTTGAAATTGACGGTCAGATTGAAGATCACGTCGACCGGCTGACCGTTGAGCGTGCCGGGGCGGAACCTCCACCGCCGGACCGCATCGACGGCCGCCTGATCGAGCCCGAACGGCAGCGGCTTGAGCACCTGCACGTTCGTGACGTGTCCCTGCTTGTCGATGATGCATTCCACGATCACGATTCCGGAGATGCGGGCCTTGCGGGCCACCTCCGGATAGACCGGCTCGACGCGCGTGAGGACCACCGGGGCCTTGACGTCGCCGCCGACCCGAAGCGGCGCCTCCGGCTTCGGCATGTTGTCGGTGATGACCCCGCCGACCACCCCGCCGATCACACCGCCCAGGACTCCTCCTTCCACGCCCCCTTCCACGCCCCCTTCCACCCCTGCATCGACCGAGGCGGACTCCACCGGACGCACCTGGTCGGGGACGGTCGTGGGAGCGAGGTCGGCGATGTCCTGCGGCACTTCCACCGGACGCACCTCAACCGGCTCTGGCGTGGCTGCCTTCGGGGGAGGGGGAGGCGGGGGGGGAGGGGGAGGCGGCGCGGCCGCCACCGAGTACTGCGCGACCTGGGCCGGAGAGTTCATCGGGAACTCCACATTCCACGCCGCGCCGAAGATCGAGCCGGCGATGACGATCACGTGCAGGGCGATCGACACCGGAAGGCTCATGTACCTCTGAAGCCCGAACTTCCTCTTGCGCGACTCTACGACCGTTGTCTCGAACATGATCTTGGTCCGTCAGTCCTTCTTCTGCGCCGCAGACGCGGCCTTCCTTTGCTTGATGATCTCGATCGCCTGATTGCGGATCGCGTCCGCCTTGGCCAGCAGCTCCTGCTGGACTTCGGGATCGGTCTCCACGAGGGCCTGCTGGCGGTAAAGGAGATTGAGGTAAGCCATCGACTCGGAGTAGTCCGCCTTCATGTTGATGGAACGCTGGAGGGCGAGCTTCCCTTTCTCGATGATGGCCAGCCGCTCGGCGGGATCGGCCGGCGGGTTCTTGGCCACCTTCTCGTAGCAGACCACCCCGAAGATGTAGAAGGCCTCCGGGTTCTTCGAGTCGAGCAGGGTGATCTTCTCGTACCAGTTGAGCGACTCGTTGAAGTCGCCCTGCTTGGCATAGAGCTGGGCGATGGAACGGACCGCCGGAAGATCGGCCGGGTTCCGCTGAAGGTACTCGCGGAAGAAGTTGACGGCCTCGGTCGTGCGGTTGGCGTTGAGGTAGAGGTTGATCAGCGCTTCCCGCGCGATCTGGTCGTCCGGCCGCTTCCGCAGATACTTCCGCAGCTCGGCCACGGCCAGGTCGGCGTTCTGCTCGTTGGCCGGCGACTTGTCGTCCGGTACGTACATCCCGATGCGGGAGTAGCCGATCAGCCGGTCCAGGTCGGGGAAGCTGTTCGGGTCGATCTGCCGCGCCTTGGTGTAGTGCCCGAGGGCGGTCTTGTAGTCCTCGCCCTGGTAGGCGGTGTTCCCGTTACGAATCTCCATCCGGGCCTGGACCTTCTGACAGCTGGTGAGCAGCAGGACGGAAAGAGTGAGTGCCGCGAAAAGGCACAACTTCTTTTTCATTTCGTGTACGAACTCCCCGATTGTGAATCGAAGACTGGTCCCATGCAGGGCGTTGTCACGCTTTCCGCCGGCCCGCCGAGGCAATGGTCCGCGAATATACAGATGGCCTTTTTCATCGTCAAGCCAATTGGTAGTCTTTGAAACCTAAAGTGTTAACCAAAAAATCTCGGCTCGAAAAACTTCGTGTGACAGCCGTGCCCGCCTGCCCCGCCCGAACCGGAGCAGAGTTCCGTCAATATGTCGGCTTGAACTCCGCGGTCAGGGCGCTGATCGTCTCCCACAACTCCGGGAAGAGCGGCTCCCGCGTTCCCGCCTCCAGTTGCGCCGCCGGTACTCCCTTCAGCGACAGGACCTTCGACCCGATGATCCGGAATGCCAGCCGCATATGGGTGTACCGCCACTTCAGAAAAGCTTCGTCGTAGTCCAGCATTCCCTGGACGAGCCGAAACAGCTCGGGGTGCCTCCGCGGGTCGCGCTCGATCTCGATCGCCGTCACCCCCCGGGCCGCAAGGACCTCCTGAAACGGCGGCCAGATCCGCTGCCCCGCCTCGAGCAGTTTCCGGAACCCCGGCGACTCCTGCCCGCTCCCCCGCCCCAGCGAGGTCGTCCGGATGGCGTGGTAGTCGGTCGGGGCCATCGTCTCCAGCACGACGATCTGCTCGCGGAGCAGGTCGATGATCAGCCGGCAGCGGTGCAGCAGGCCGGCCGCCAACCCCAGCTCATCCGCCGCGATCGCGTCCGCCACCCGGCCGATCTCGTAGTCGACCTGGTGCAGCCACAGCTCGGCCGCCTGGTGCGTGGTCTGGAAGAGCGCCTCCTCCGGGTTGACCAACTCCCCCTTCGGCTTCTGCAACTCCAGCAGCTCCGGGACGCGGATGTAACGCTCGTAGTCGGTGTCGCCTTTGCCGTCGAGGATGGGACCTGTGTGTGCGGTCATGGTTGCGAGCGTCATTCCTCAAACCAACTCCAGGATATGCCCCAGCTTCTTCTTCTTGGCCTCCAGATATCTCCTCGTCGTCAGCGAGGGGGCAATCTCCAGCGGCACGCGCTCGACGATCTGCAGTCCGAAGCCTTCGATGGCCACGTACTTGGCGGGGTTGTTGGTCATCAGGCGGATGCGGCGGACGCCGAGGTCGCGCAGGATCTGCGAGCCCGTGCCGTATTCGCGGATGTCGGGGGCGAAGCCGAGCTTGGCGTTCGCCTCGATCGTATCGTCCCCGGCGTCCTGCAGCTCGTAGGCCTTGAGCTTGTTGATCAGGCCGATCCCCCGCCCCTCCTGCAGGAGGTAGAGGATGACGCCCTTCCCCTCCTTGGCGATGAGCTCGAAGGCGCGTTCGAGCTGCTCGCCGCAGTCGCAGCGGCTCGAGTGGAAGACGTCCCCTGTCAGACAGGAGGAGTGAACGCGGACGAGCACGTCGTCCTCCTCCCCGATCTCTCCCTTGACCAGGGCCACGTGCTCCTCCCCGGTGATGTCGCTGCGGTAAGCGTGCACGTGGAAATCACCGTGCTCGGTGGGCATGACCGGGGCAGCCAGACAATGGACGTGCTTCTCGGTCTGCATCCTGTATTGGATGATGTCGGCCACGGAGATGATCTTCAGCCGGTGCTCCACGGCGAACACGCGCAGGTCCGGCAGGCGAGCCATCGTTCCGTCCTCGTTCATGATCTCGCAGATGACCGCCGCCGGCGTCATGCCGGCGATGGCCGCCAGATCGACCGAGGCCTCGGTCTGACCGGCGCGCTTGAGAACGCCGCCCCTGCGCGCCCGCAGCGGGAAGACGTGGCCCGGCCGCAACAGGTCCTGCGGGCGGCTCTTCGGATCGACCGCGACGCGCACCGTCTCACAGCGGTCGTGCGCCGAGATGCCGGTGGTCACGCGCCCCCGCGCCTCGATGGAGACGGTGAACGCCGTCCCGTACGGGGAGCTGTTGTTCTCGACCATCAGCGGCAGGTCGAGCTCCCGGCAGCGGTCCTCCGTCAGCGCCAGGCAGATCAGCCCCCGCCCATACCGGGCCATGAAGTTGATGCCTTGCGGCGTCACGTGGTCCGCCGCCAGACAGAGGTCGCCCTCGTTTTCGCGGTCCTCGTCGTCGACGATGATCACGAACTCGCCGCGGCGGTAGAGGTCGAGGGCTTCTTCGATCGTTGCGAACGACATGTCCGATTTACTCGATGATCCGGAACTGCCTGGCCAGATTGTACGTCGCCACCGTCACGAACAGCGTGTAATTGCCCGGATCGATCTCCATCAGCGGAATGGTCCCCCGGACCAGATGACACCCCGGCAAGGCCCGGATCGAGTCGGGTACGAGATCCTCCGGTGGGGCGGTGAAGTTGATCCGCTCCCCTTTCACCATTCCCGTGATTCTCAGACCGACTTCGACGCCCGCGGCCGCCTCGCTCCCGGAGCAGTACTGGAGCACCCATCCCAGATCGCCGTCGCGGCGGAACTCGGTGGTCTCGGCCAGGTCCGCGAACGGGTCGGTCCCGCTCTCGGGATTGATGGCGAAGGCGTCGTGCACGAGGGTGAGCTTCCCGGCCCCTTTCGGTGGGCCCGCCACCGCGCCGCTGCTCGTTCCCGCCGGCGAGGGCGGCTGCGGTCCGGCCTCCGGCGCGTCCGGCAGAGGGGTCGAGGTCAGCAGCGCCTCCATGTCGGGCTGCGGTTCGGCGCTCTCCAGGCGCGGAACCTCCCCTCTGGCCCAATCGGGCACCGCAGTCAGGCCGGGGCTCCTGATGTAGGAGTGGATCGCCGCCGGGAGCGCGGCGATGAAGTCGTTGCGATGCGTGTCGCGGCGGACGCGCCCTCCTACCCCGTCACGGATGAAGACCACCTCGATCTTCGGCAAACCGAACCGGATCGACTCTTCGTACGAGTAGTTCCAGGCGTCCCGCGCCGCGATGGCCCGGCCGCCGGTGGGGTCGTTCGAAACGGCCGGCCCGGCGACCTGGCCGGTCCGCCATTCGGCTTCCTCCCCCATCTCCCGCGGGAACCCGAGGACGATCAGCACGCGGCCTCGCTCGGTGAGGGCGCCGCGGCGGTTTCCTTCCTGGAAGCGCCGGTCGGCGAACTCCACCCGCCGCCGGAACTCCTCGCGGAACTCGTTGAGGAACGTTCCCGGCGTCGGATCCCGGCGGGCCCAGAAGAGGTCGATCATCTCCTGCGCCTCGCCCGCGGTCGTGACGGTCCGCCAGGCGCGCTTCTCCTCGCTGGTCATCAGCCATTGAGCCGGATCCTGGGGGAACTCGAGCGGAGAGGATCCTTCGCCAGCGGCGGCCGCCGCAAGAAGAACCGCCGATGCCAGGATGAGAGCCAGGGGTCGCTGCATGAAGCGGACCGTGCCGGGGTGGGACGGGCCATCTCGCCCGCTCCACCGCGCCACCTTGTCGTGTTACGAAGTACCGGCCACGAGCTTCAGCTTCTGCTCGGCAGTCCAGTTCTGCTTGGCGATCTGGTCGTAGAGCGTCACGCGGAACGTGTACTCGCCCGGCGGCAGCGGGTTCTGCATCTGGCCGAGGGGAATGCCGGCCATGATCGCGTACTGGCCGGGTCCGGGCACACCGGTCAGCGGCAGGGCGGTGGTCTCGGAGGGCGGCGCGCTGAGCTTCCGGCCCGGCTTCCCGTCCTTCCCCGGCGCCGCCTGCAGCTCGAGCTTGACCTGAAGGTTCGGCAGACCGGTCCCCTCGTCGATCCCGGGGTTGATGACCTCGAGGAAGTAGGTGATCTCGTCGCGGTTGGTGAAGACGCGGTCGCCTTTCGGGACGATCTTCACCCGCCCGAAGGCATACGGCGCTCCGACCACCGCAGCCTCTTCCGTCTGGTGGATATCGCCCGCCAGGACCAGGCGGGAAATGCCCGCGGTCGCCGGCGAGAGCTCCTTGACCTCCATCGGCGACGTGCTGATGACCACCGGCTTGCCGTCCGCGCCGGCCAGGCCGAGCGTGGCCGTGTAGCTGCCGGGCTTCAAATCGAGCGATCTGTCGAAGTAGAGGTCGCCCCTGGAGGTGGAGAGCGTGGCCGGCTCCTCGAACGTCAGCACCGCATTCCCGCTGCCGTCCTCGATGACGCCGAAGAAGGTCGTCACGGCATCGGCCGTCAGTTCGGCTTCCTTCGGGATGTAGAGCTGGAGGGGGACGAAGAACTCGCCGTTGGGGGTGAGCATCTCGGTGTAGGTGAAGCCGAGATTCTTCGATGTACCGGCCTTGCCGGCTTTCGTCTCCTCCACAGCCGCGACGAGCGATGCCGTCTGGAGGCCGGCAGGGGAGGCGGGTGCGGGCGGCGCGGGCTCGACCGTGGCGGTCTGCGCCTCGTACGTGGGCACCGTGGTGAGGTCGGGCTGGAAGAGGTAGGCCTGGACGGCACGCTTCAGCAGCTCGTCGACGGGAGTGCGGGTCTGGCGCTCGAGGGTCCAGTCGTTGCTCGCGTACTGATCGACGAAGGCGATCTCCGCCTTCGGCTGCCCGAGGTCGATGTTGGTACGCGCCTGGTCATACGTCCAGAGCTGGCGGGGACTGTAGTCCTGGATGGTGCTGCGCTCCTGGCCGATGCTGGGAGTCTGGATGGTCCCCTGTCCCTGCGGATTGGTGCGGGCGATGCTGTAGGGCGCCCCGAGCACGATGAGGACCTGCCCGCGGTCGGTCAGGGAGCCCTTCTTGCGGGCCTGCGTGAACTGCTGGTCTGCAAACTCGACGCGACGGTCGAACTCCTCGCGGAATTCGTTCCGCGGCGTGGCCGACGTGGGGTCGCGGCGGGCCCAGAAGAGATCGATGAACGCCCGCGCGCTGGCGTCGCTCCTGATCTCCTTCCACGTTGCCGACTCCTCCGGAGTCATGATCCACCTGACCGGACCGTTGGCCCAGTCGCGATATTGCGCCGAGAGCTGTGCGAAGGCGCTGCCGGCGACGATCGCCGTGCTGACGCAGGCGAGGAACAGCCGTGTTCTCCAGTTCATGAAACCTTCCTCGTGAAGATGTCGCCCCGGTTGCTCGAGACGTGCTATGTCTCAGAGAGCAAACAGGCTTATCGGATCGCTATTCCCCGCGCCGGCGATCGCCTCACTGCTGGTCGAAGTTCTCCATCTCTTCGTACAGCCGGTCCATCTCGCCGTCGATCTCTTCCTGCTTCAGAATGCCCTTCCTGACGAGGAGCGCCGCCAGGCTGTGGAGCAGGATGCCGTTGTCGATGATCATCTGCTCGATGTGTTCATCCTCGTAGTCCTCGCCATCGTCGGGTTCGATCTCATCCATGGCTGGCCCCCTTGTGGGCGAGGGTGTATCACAGGTGAAGCGTTGGCCGTTAACGGTTAACCGTTAACCGTTAACCGTTAACCGTTAAC
>DATLEX010000254.1:0-2196 GCA_035525045.1 Thermoanaerobaculia bacterium
GAACAGCGGGATCGACGCGCGCCCGAACGCGACCGCCACCTCGCGCAGCGAGGCGCGGGGATAGGAAGGCACGTCGTAACGGCGGGCGAGGACGTAGGTCATCGCCATGTAGCAGACGGCGATGATGAGGGCGAGGCTGAGGCCGGCCGCGAACAGCGCGCCGATCGAGACGCCGAAGGTGGAGCCGTAGACGATGAGGACGATGCTCGGCGGGATCATCGGCGCGAGCGTGCCGGAGACTGCGGTGATCGCCCCGGCGAAACCCGCCGGATAGCCCTCCTTCTTCATCGCCGGAATGAACACCGTGCCCATCGCCGCGATGTCGGCGTAGGCGGAGCCGGAGATGCCGCCGAAGAAGACGCTGGAGACGATGTTGGTCTGCCCCAGCGCGCCCTTCAAGTGGCCGACGAGCGTCTTCGCCAGCGCGATCAGCCTGTCGGTCAGCCCGCCGCGGGTCATCACGAAGCCGGCGAGCAGGAACATCGGAATGGCCAGCAGGTTGAACGACGTCATCCCGCCGTAGAACCGCTGGATGAGGACGATCAGCGTGGAATCGCGCCCCGACTCGATCCAGTGGATCAGGCTGGCGGCGCTCATCGCCAGAAAGATCGGCGCGCCGAGAAAGATCAGGGCGAACAGGACCAGGAGGATCGGGACGAACAGCACGCCGGTCGGCCTCGCGGACTTGCCGAGGGAAGCGGGCCGGGGCGTGGCGTGGCCCGGCCCGTGGGGCGCTAGGCGCCCCTCACCAGATCTCGCGCGTCATCCGGTCCGAGTGATCCACTCAGGCCGGATGATGCGTCGGCGCAGGCGCGGAGCCTCACTCGTTCTGCTGGACGTAGTAGCTCTCCTGGATGCGCGATACCGCGTCGAGCGTCGCCCGCACGAACTCGGCATCAGCCACCTCGCCGATGAACCGCTCGCTCACTTCGGCGGACTGCTCGCGCCACTGCGCGCGCTCTTCGAGCGTCGGCTCCGTCACCTGCTTGCCGGCGTCGATGATCAGCTGCAGCGCCTTGTTGTCCTCCTGCAGCGCGTAGGCGTTCTGCACCGTCGTGGCCAGCATGGCCGCCTCCTCGACGACCCGCTGATAGTCCTCCGGCAGACTCTCGAAGAACTCGTTGCCGACGATGTAGGCGGTCACGTCGTACATGTGCCCGGTCAGCGACACGAAGGGGGCGACCTCCAGCAGGCCGGCGTTCCAGGCGGAGTTGAGGCCGCCCTCGGTGGCATCGATCAGGCCGGTCTGGAGGGAGGTGTAGCGCTCGGCCGCGGGCAGGGCGACGACGGCGGCGGCGTCGAGCTCCGACCATACCTCCTGGTGCATCGGCGCCTGCATGGTGCGGATCTTGATCGAGTGCGCCGCCATGTCCGACGGGACGCGGATGGGACCGCGCGTGGTGTAGAGGTGGCGCACCGAGTTCTCGCCCGCGCCGAGATAGCGCAGCTGGCCGTTGGTCTCCTCGAGAATCTGCTCGTTCACCACGCCGATGTAGTCACGGTCCTGGAACAGCGTCCACGCGATCGGCCGGCCGGAAAACAGGAACGGCATGTTCCAGACCTGAGCGGACGGAAACGCGCCGGCGAGACCGCCGGCGTTGGGGGTGATGAACTGAAGCTCGCCGAGACGCACCTGGTCGAGCACCTCGCGCTCGTCACCGCCGAGAGCCTCGATTGTGGTCAGCGATATTTTGAAGTTGCCGTCGGTCGCCACCTCGATATAATTCTTGAAGGCTTGCGCCGCCGGCTCTTGATAGTCGGCAATCGATGCAAAATAGGCGAATGTCGCTTGGTATTCCTGCGCATTCGCGGGCGTATAGGCCGCGAGGCCAACTAGAACTGCGGCCGACGTCGCCGTCAACTTTCCGAACTTCATCCGCATTGAGCTTTTCCTCCCTCTGGGCAAACAAAGAACCATCCGCTCGCGCGAACACCGAGTGAATGAAAGAGCTACTCGCTCGCGCGAACGTCAAGCCTCGTAGCGAGGAGGCGAGCTTTGCAGACTTCGTTCCGTAGCGCAACCTTCCCCCAAGCTGACCGCTCCGCGTCGGTCCCCAGTGCTGCGTGAAGCGTCTGACACGGGGCGCGGCCGCTGGAGGACCGGATCAGATCGCTTGAGGGAGCGTGGCGAACGAGACCCGCCCGCCTCCACGGCGCTGGCCGCGTGCCGCCGCGAGGGCGCGGGCGAGCTGCGGC
>DATLEX010000257.1:0-4270 GCA_035525045.1 Thermoanaerobaculia bacterium
GGCTCTGGTAGGCGAGGTGCCCCTGCTGCGACGCAGAGAAGATCGCGGCGTTAGTGTTGTTCGCGGGGATTCCCTCGGCGATGGGAAAGGCCTCTCCCGAAGGTTTCAGCGTCCGGACGTCAAACCGCTGCGCCACGAGCGTCTGTTCGCGGCGAAACAGCAGGTATCCCGGCCAGGCATAGATCGCCCCGGCGCTGGAGTCGACCAGATGCGTCCTCTTTCCCGTTTTCAGAGAAACGGCATCGATCTTCGAGCCCTGTCGCTCCGTCGAGAGCTGGCCGCCGGCGAGAAAGAGAACGTGTTCTCCGTCCGGAAAAAGGAACGGCCATCGATGAGTCGACTCGCCAGTCTTCTGATCGAGCTCCGTGATGGCTACCGGGGTGCCGCCGGATGCCGCGATTCTGTAGAGCGCGCCGCCCGTCGAGGGGGTGAAGACGATCACGTCATCCGTTCCCCACGCTCCGCCGCGGCCGTTCTGGGCGTCGGCCAGTGACTGCGGCGGTCCCCCGGAGGCGTCGATCCGTTTCAGTTTTCCGGATGCGAAGAATCCGAGGGTCCGGCCGTCGGGCGACCAGAACGGCGCGTGCGCCCCATCGGTTCCGGCGAGCGGTTGGGCCGCAGCATCGCTCAGCCGGCGAACCCAGATCTGCACGCTCCCGGCGGCGTTGCGTGCCGGGAAGGCGATCTTCCGTCCGTCGGGCGAGAGTGCCATCCCGCTCAGGTCGAACGCGAAATCGGCGTCTTCCGGCGCGACGAGCGAGCTGGCCACGATCTCCAGCGGCTGATTCGCGGCCCGATACCAGAGGGCGCCCAGTACCGCCGCGAGAGCCGCGGCCAGTCCCAACCCGGCCGCGAGCCACCGCTCACGCCGCCGCGACGCGACCGGCAGAGTGACGGCTCCGCTCTCCGCGATCCACCGCAGCTCCAGCCCGACATCGTGCGCCGTCTGCCAGCGGTCGTCGGGATCCTTCGCCAGGCAGGTGCGGATCAGCCGCTCCAGCGGAGGCGGCGACATCGGCTGCAGCGTGGTGATCGGCGGCGGGTCGTGCTCGAGAATGGCGGCGATGATGCTGACCTTGCTCTTGCCGCCGAAGGCTCTTCGTCCCGTGAGCATCTCGTAGAGGACCGCGCCGAAGGCGAAGATGTCGCTGCGGGCGTCGGCCTCCTTCCCCTCGAGTTGCTCCGGTGCCATGTAATGAAACGTGCCGACGATGGTCCCCTGCTCGGTGATCGGCTTCTGCTGCGTCTCCAGAACGGAGGCCTGAGGTCCCAGGGCCGCGGCCCAGTTCTTCGCCAGTCCGAAATCGAGCAGTTTCGCGCCGGTGCGGGTGAGAAAGATGTTGCCCGGCTTCAGATCGCGATGGACGATCCCCCGCCGGTGGGCCTTGTCGAGGGCGTCGGCGATCTGAACGGCGACTGTCAGCGCCTGCTCGAGCGGGAGCGGCCCTCGGCTGAGGCGATCGGCGAGCGACTCTCCTTCCAGATACTCCATGACCAGGAAGTCGCGGCCCTCATGAGCGCCGACGTCGTGCAGCGTGCAGATGTGGGGGTGGGAGAGACTGGAGATCGTCTTCGCTTCGCGCTCGAAGCGGAGCCGGACCTGGGCATCGTTCGCGAATTCGGCCGAGAGCACTTTGACGGCGACGGTCCGGTCCAGGCGGGTGTCGCGCGCTCGGTAGACCTCCCCCATGCCGCCGGCGCCGATGGGCGCGACGATCTCGTAAGGCCCGAGCCGGACACCCGGTGTGACTGGCACGCGAAGACTCGGATTGTACAGCTGTACAATCAGCTCCTCACACGATGATTCTCACCACCGGCACGCGGCTCGGCCCGTATGAGGTCGTGGCCCCTCTCGGGGCGGGAGGGATGGGGGAAGTGTGGCGGGCCCGCGACACGCGGCTCGACCGGAGCGTAGCCATCAAGCTCCTGCCGGTGGAATTCGCCGGCGACGCGCAGCTCCGCGCCCGCCTCGAGCGCGAGGCCCGCACCATCTCCCAGCTCAACCATCCACACATCTGCACGCTCTACGACGTCGGACGCGAGGATGGGCGCGAGTACCTGGTCATGGAGCTCGTGGAAGGGGAGACGCTGGCTGACCGGCTGACCCGCGGGCCTCTGCCGCTGCGGGACGTGATCCGCCACGGGACCGAGATCGCCGCGGCGCTCGACCGCGCGCACGCCGCCGGGATCGTGCACCGCGATCTGAAACCGGGAAACATCATGCTCACGACGACCGGCGCGAAGCTCCTCGACTTCGGGCTGGCCAAGAGCGCCGGCCCGGCGCTCGGAGGGCGGGACACGGACGGCGAGACGGTGAAGAAACCGATTACCGAGCAGGGGATGATTCTCGGCACGTATCAGTACATGGCCCCCGAACAGATCGAGGGGCTGGAGGCCGATCACCGCACCGACATCTTCGCCCTCGGCGCGGTGCTGTACGAGATGGCGACCGGCCGGCGCGCCTTCGAGGGAAAGAGCAGGACCAGCATCATCGCCGCGATCATCGACCGCGATCCGCCGCCGATCGCCTCGGTTCAGCCGCTCGCGCCGCGGTCGTTCGAGCGCGTGGTGCAGACCTGCCTGGCCAAGGATCCGGCCGCGCGGTGGCAGAGCGCCGGCGACGTGCGCATCGCCCTGCAGTGGGCCGGCGAAGAGGGCGATGCGGCACCGCGGGCCCGAGACCGGCGTGGGTGGATCGCCGCCGCGATACTCGCCACGATCGCCGCCCTCGCCGGCGCGGGATGGATCGCCTCGCGGAGCGCGGCTCGCGAGCAGCGTCCGATTCGTACGTCGATCAATGCCGCCGACGGGACGACCTTCCAGTTCTTCCTGGAGGGCAGCCCGCCGGAGCTTTCTCCTGACGGGCGGAAGATCGTCTTCGGCGCCGGGTCGAGCGGAGGAGAACGCTTCGGCGCGAGCGGCTCGTCGGCGCTCTGGGTTCGCGACCTCGACTCCCCCGTTGCCAGGCAGTTGAAGGGGACAGAAGGAGCAACGCATCCCTTCTGGTCGCCCGACGGGCGGCAGGTCGCGTTCTATTCTGACGGCGCTTTGAAGAAGGTCGACGTGGCGGGCGGCGCAGTGGTGAGCCTGTGCGCGACCGAACCGATCCGCGGCGGAGCGTGGAATCGCGACGGCACGATCCTCTTCGGGCGGATCGGGATTTCCATCGCCGCCGTCCCCGCGGCGGGGGGGACGCCTGCCGACGTGACCGTTCTCGATGAAAAGGCGCGCGACCCCAGCCACCGCTGGCCGTTCTTCCTCCCCGACGGCAAACACTTCCTCTACCTGGTCGGGCCGAACACCGCCGGCGAGGAGCACGACGCCATCTGGGTGGCGAGCCTCGATGGGAAGGTGCGCAAGCCTCTGATCCGCGCCTCCTCCAACGCCGCGTTCCTCGACGGCAGCATCCTCTTCGTCCGCGACGGGATTCTGACCGCGCAGAGATTCGATACCCGGAAGCTGGAAGTGACCGGCGATCCGATTCCGCTCGCCGAGCAGAGAGTGGAGTTCGACGACATCACCGCGCGGGCCTTCTTCTCGGTCTCCCGGAATGGAACGCTGCTCCTGCAGACGGGAGAGGGGGCTGGTCCCGGGGAGCTGCGCTGGTTCGATCGCACCGGAAAGGCGCTCGAGAGCGCCGGCAAGCCGCAGAGGCATGGACAGATTTCGATCTCACCGGATGGGCGGTATGTCGCCTATTCCATCGTCCCGCGCCAGAACATCTGGATGTACGATCTGGCCCGCAACGTCAACAGCAGGGTGACGTTCGCCAGTGCCCGGGAGGTGGCGCCGGTCTGGTCGCCGGACGGGACTCGCCTGGTCTTCTCTTCCGACCGCGACGCCAACGTGGCGAATCTCTGGATCAAGGATCTTCGCACCGGAGCCGAGGAGCAGCTCGTCGTCAGCGAGAGCAACAAGATCGCGACCGACTGGTCCACGGACGGGCAATTCCTCTTCTATACGGACCAGCGCCGCGGCTGGACACGCGCGGACATCCACTATTACAGCTTCGCCGAGAAGAAGTCGTATCCCTATCTCGTCACACCCTTCAACGAGGCCACGGCCCGGATGTCGCCGGACGGGAAATGGGTCGCCTACCAGTCGTCGGAGAGCCCGCCGTGGCAGGTGTACATCGCGCCGTTTCCGCCGACCGGGGCGAAGTGGCAGGTCTCGGCAAATGTCGGGGTGCGCCCCTCCTGGCGAGCAGACGGTAAGGAGCTCTTCTTCCACGCCCGCGGCGTTCTCCACTCCGTCGCCATCCGCCTCGGCG
>DATLEX010000263.1:0-6585 GCA_035525045.1 Thermoanaerobaculia bacterium
GTGTTTGACCATCGTGGCCGTGATGCCGTCGGCGCTGAAGAGATCGTCGCCGGTCAGACAGTAATAGAGGATCAGTCCGATCGAGTAGATGTCGCTCCGCTCGTCGAGTTTCTCGCCGCCGAGCTGTTCGGGGCTCATGAAGGACGGCGTCCCCATGATCATGCCGGGCTGGGTCAGGTCGGCGGCTTCTTCGACGGCCCGGGCCAGGCCGAAGTCCATCACGAACACATCGCCTTCCGAGTCGATCATGACGTTCTCCGGCTTCAGATCGCGATGGATGATCCCTTTGCTGTGCGCGTGCGCGACGGCGCGGCAGATCTCCGTGACGATCGAGACCGAGTCCTCGTGCGGGAGAGGCCCGTGCCGCTTGACGATCGCGCGCAGCGTGCTGCCGTCGATGTAGTCCATCGAGAAATAGGCGAACGGTCCCATCGTGCCGACCTCGTGCACCGAGACGATGCGGGGATGGCGAAGCCGCGCCGCGATGCGGGCCTCGCGGCGGAAGCGCTCCAGGAACGACTCGTCCTGGGCGCGCTGCTCCGGGACGATCTTCACGGCCACGTAGCGGTCGAGCGTCCGCTCGCGCGCCTTGTAGACGTTTCCCATTCCGCCGCGGCCGAGGAGCGACTCCACGGCGTAGCGCTCGTGAAAGGCCTTCCGCACCGCGTCGAGCTCCGGGTCGACTCCCGTCCGCGTGACCGTGGCGTCGAGCGCGGCGCCGCAGGAGTCGCAGAATTTCGCGTTCTCTCGGTTTTCACGTCCACAGAGGCTGCAAAGCATGTCAGTTCTCCCAGGCCCGTCTCCGCGTGGCGGTGAGGTAGTAGTAGCCGATGGTTCCCGCGTAGAGCAGCGCCAGCAGCGTGACCAGCAGGACCGGACTCTCGATCGTGCCCACGACTTCCGACCAGCTCCGCATCGACGGGCGGTTGGCGAAGAACTCCAGCAGCGCGTCGCGGAATGCGCGCGGCTGCGTCGTCAGCAGGACGGCCGCCAACGCCAGCAACGCCACGGCGAAGACATTCCTCGGTCCGCGCGATCCGCTGTACTTCGTCCGGCGCGCGCGACGCTGCCAGGCGGCCCCCGCGCCGGCCAGAACGAAGAGCGCCAGCGCGGCGGCCTCCATCCAGACGAACATGATCGTCGGCAGCGGGCTGAGCACAAAGATCGCCGCCAGCAGCGGCAGACAGCAGAGATGCACCAGGGCCGCGGTGGCGAAGGTCCCCAGCGCCTCGCCCCAGAATCGCGCCCCGTCGGATACCGGCGCCGTGTCCATCAGGTCGGGAACGCCTTCCATGATCACGAAGTCGTGCGCGGTCCTGACCTTCCCCGACATGAGCGCCGCAAACGAAAGGACCGCGGTGTGGAGGAGCCAGGCGAGCATCGCCGCGAAGGCATTCACGGCCAGGAAGAAGTCCGCGCCGTCGCGGAAGACCGGCTCCGGAATGGAGAGCCCGACCGCCGCCGCGGCCGGCGGAAGGACGGCCAGCAGGAACAGCGGAGTGGCCGTCCGGACCATCGTCAGCAGGCGGAAGCGGGAAACGGCTACGACGCGCATCGCCGCCTCAGAAGAACGGTGGCGATCCCGATCGCAACCAGCGAGATCACGGTTCCCACCGTCAGGAGCTCGGCCCTGTTGGCAGGGTCGAAGATGAACGGCACGAGCGGAATGCCGGCCACGAATGTCCAGACCAGCATTCCCGGCTGCGGGGAAATGGTGACGTAGAGCGCTCCCAGCGACGCCCCGGCCACCGAGGCCACGGCGGCCGTGAACGCCATCGAGGCGACGGCCGCCGGAACCGTGGCCGTGAGGATCACCGCTGTGGCGATCAGCGCCGCCACGCCGGCCATGGCCGTCGCGAAGCCGAAAACGACCAGCGAGGCGACGACCGCCAGCGGCCGGCTGCCCATCACGAAGCTGTTGATGGCCCGCGTGGCCACCTCGCTCCGGAACGTCCAGAAGGCCGAAAGCGTCGCCACGAACGAGGGGAGGAGGATCGTGATCGCCGCGATGTCTCCCTCGTCGAAATTCAACGCCGCCAGCGGATAGCGCACCTGCCGTTTGATCACCGCGAAGCCGATGATCATCGCCGCGATCTGAATCGGCGCGATGGCGAAGAACACCGGCAGGGAGCGATCGCGCATTCCTTTGAGCCATGCGTAGTGCAGGAGCGCGGTCATGAGGCCACCTCCTCCTTCTGCGCTTCTTCCTCCTCCTCAACCGCCTTGGCGAACTCCTGCTCCAGGGTCGAGCGCAGCGGCGCGACCTCGCAGACGTCGATTCCCTTGGCCACCAGCTCGGCGATCCAGCGCGCCCGCTCGGCCGGGGTGATCTCCCCTTCGAATTCGACCCAGGTCGGGCCGGTCTCGACGACCTCGCCGCGGAAGCCGGAGGGGAGGGTGACGGGACGGCTGACCGCGGTCAGGCGCCAGCGCGTGGTCGAGCGCATCTGCTGCCGGAACCCGGCGATGTCGCCCGAGAAGATCACGCTGCCGTTCTTGATCACCACCAGCTCGTCGCAGATCTCCTCGAGATCGGCCAGCACGTGCGAGGAGAGGAAGACCGTCTTGCCGCGCTCGCGGAGCAGGCGGAGCAGCTCCTTCAGCTCCACGCGCGCGTGCGGGTCGAGTCCCGCCGCCGGCTCGTCGAGCAGCAGGACCTCCGGACTGTGGATCAGCGCCCGCGCCAGTCCGACCCGCTGCACCTCCCCGCGCGAGAGGGCGTGCAGCCGGCGATCGGCCAGCTCTTCCGTCCGGGTGAGCTGGATGGTCGTCTCCACGCGCCGGGCCCGGTCGCCGCGCGGCACGCCGTACAGCTCCGTGAAGATGCCGAGGTATTCGCGCAGGGTCAGCGTGGCGGGAAGCTCGAAGAGGTCGGGGAGAAAGCCGAT
This sequence comes from Thermoanaerobaculia bacterium, assembly GCA_035525045.1. GTDB lineage: Bacteria > Acidobacteriota > Thermoanaerobaculia > Gp7-AA8 > Gp7-AA8 > DATLEX01. Next base: position 2,889 of record DATLEX010000263.1, read on the forward strand.
GCGGTGGCGGATGGCGAAGGGCCTGGTCCGCACGTCTTCCCCCATGACGTGACACGTGCCGTCGTCCGCGTCCATGAGCGTGGCCACGATCTTCAGCGTGGTGGTCTTCCCGGCGCCGTTCCGGCCGATGAATCCGGTGATCGTTCCCTTCGTCACCGCGAAGGAGGTGTCGCGCAGGGCCGTCACTCTGCCGTAGCGCTTGAGGAGGCGTTGGGCGACGATGGCTCGCTCGGTCATGATGTCTTCTCCCAGATTTCGATCGTGGTCAATACCGGTTCACCGGAAGGAACGTCCACGTGCACGATCCCTCCGCCAGCCACGATCTGCCGCAGGACATCGGGCGGCACGCGGTAGGAGCGCCTGCCGAACGGTCCTTCTTCACGGCTCGTGGGGCCGAGCATGGTGCTTCCCGTGGCCCAGATCAGCCTGAGCTCGGGTGAAGCGGTGCGCCTCGTGATAAACACCGTTGCCGAGGCGTCGGGCGAGATCTCGGGCGGAAGGGCGAAGGCAGCCCTGCCGGGAATCAGAAACGAACCCGTGGGGCGCTGTTCAGCGCGCTCGCGCCACACCACCATGCGAGTACTCCAGCGTGTCTTCTGGACGAGCGTGATATGCGTGCTGTTGGGGCGAGTGTCCATGGGATGCGGCATCGTCACCTCGCGGATCGGCCACGACTCCGACAGGGACCACGTCGTCCGGCCGTCGCGGATCGTGGCCCGGCCGGAGGTCCCCCACGGGACGGCCGTATCGCCTCGGCACAGCTCCGCGCCGCAAAGCCATACCGCGTCGATGGAGCTGATCGGGAACGAGCTCTCGTAATCGACCACGAGCACCTTCCCTTCGGCGCTTGCGATGCGGATCGAGGGAGCGTCGCCGAGGGTCCGCCGGCGCGACCACCGCGTCACGGCATGCCAGTCGTCCTTTCGGCGCATGACTCCCAGGCCCATCGGCGTACTCGACGTCCGGATCTCCGCGTCTTCCACGTCGCCGGCCGCTCCCGTCACGCTCGTCCGGATCGTTTCGGGATCGGCGGCCTCCGCCGGGATCGGCGACGGCCCCCACGAGCGCGTGATCTGCACGACGTCGACGATGCCGGGGGAACGCGGCATCTCGATCTCGACGCGGTAGACGCCGGCCTGCGGCCGGATCCGGTCGCGCGCCGCGAGAATGACCACCGCACCGATCAGCAGCACCAGAGGCATCGCCGCGCGCGGCCTCTTTCGCAGGAGCAGCCAGCCGGCCATCGCGAGCAGGGCGGCGGTCACCGTGATCAGCATGGCCGGGTTGGCTCGCAGGAGCTGCGCGGGACGAGGCCAGGCTCTGGAGATCTCCTCCTTCGGATGGAACTCTCCGGAGCGGGTCCTCGCCAACTGCAGGGACATCGGGATGACCATTGCCGCCGGGAGCGGCCGGCTGACTCCATTCTCGTCGGCAGCCCACGCTCCAACACTCGACCTGGCGAGGTAGGGGAGAGATCCGCCTCCCACTGCGTCGGCGTTCTTCTTCGGCGTCCAGGAGAACGGCGTCGCGATGGCGGTGGAGTTTCCGTACGGCCACGGCGCCGCGTACGATCCGGGGCTCGATGCGAAGGTGACCGGCAGGAGGGCGCGGTCGAGGTCGTCGAGCTGCTGATCGGAACGCGGCAGTCCGAACAGAACGATCGGCACGCCCGAGCCGGCGATCGCCTCGCGCACGTCTCTCGGGAGATCGATCCAGGTGCCGAGCGGCGCGACGACGTCCGAGAAGCCGTCGTACCACTGGGCGCGATCGGAAAGAGCCTCCGGCGGTGCGGGCCAGGCGGTGCGTCCGAGGGCGGACGCGGGGCTCCCGTCCGCCGCGATGCGCAGCGGTTGCAGGTCCCGCGGTGCGGTCCAGGTCATGCCGCCCGCGGTGGCCACGGCGGTGACGTTCATCGACGCGTCGCGCCACTCCATGGCGATCTGGCGCGGGACCAACGGGCCGCTCCGCGTCCGGACGGAGGCGAATGTGGAGAAGGTCCAAGTCTCGTACGGCCGCACGACGGCGCGCGCGATCACCGGAATGTCCGCGGTGCGGTTCCTCCCCACGCGGAAGTGGAATCCGATGTAGCCGTCGAACGGGACCTCGCCGGCCGTGGCGCGAAGCACGACCGGGAAATTCCGCGTCGGCACATACCTCCCCGGGTATCCCAGCTCGACCGCCACCGCGGGAAGCCCCGCCCGTGGCGGGACGACCTCCGCGCGCCACGGCTCCGCCCCCGCGCCTGAACAGACGAACATCACCGCAGCGGTGATCAGAGCCCGGACCGGCATGGCTATGATTGGAACCCCACTATCGTACGTCATCACGGCCAGTGTCGGTCCGCCCGGCCCGCGAGTCTTTTGGGAATTCTGGAAATTTCGTGGAGGAGGGAGGAGGCGGTCAGCGCCGGAACTGACGCTCGGTGCGCGGCGCCGCTATACTTCCTCCCGCCATGAGACGCGCGGCGAGAGATTTGCGGACCAGAAAGACGACGCTCGCTGCGGCCCGCGACCGCGACGAGATCGCGATGCTTCCTGCGGGCCGGCGCGTGGAGATCGTCTGGCAGCTCACCAGAGACGCGTGGACGTTCAAGGACGGCCGATGGGATGAACCGCGACTTCGCCGAGATGTTGGACGCGTTATCCGCCGCGGGCGCTGATTTCCTCGTCGCCGGCGCTCATGCTCTGGCAGCGCACGGCCGCCCGCGAGCGACGGGCGACCTCGATCTCTGGATCCGGCCGACAGCCGGCAATGCCCGAAAGGTCTGGGAGGCGCTCGTCGCATTCGGCGCGCCGCTCGACGAGCTTCGCCTCGAAGACCTCTCGACTCCGGACGTCGTCTTCCAGATCGGGCTCGTCCCGGCGCGAATCGACATCCTCACATCGCTCACGGGTCTCGAGTTCGCCGATGCATGGTCACGCCGGCAAATGATCGAGGTCGAGGGGCGGACGCTCCCATTTCTCTCGCGCGATGATCTGATCCGGAACAAGGCGGCTCTTGGACGCCCGCGCGATCTGGCCGACATCGACGACCTGCAGCGCGGCTGATCCGGAAGTGAGTCGCGGCGTCCGGCCCGCTACGGGACCCGCTCCCAGCACCACCTCCGCGCCTTCTCGCCGGTGCCGCCGTCGATGGCCGCGCAGAGCCGGCCGTCCTCTCGCCAGTAATGAATCCGTTTCGGGAAGTCGTGCTGCGGGTTCTCGAAGGTGATCTTCGACGTCCCGACGGCCGTAGCCTTGAACTCGGTGGGAGGACCGCCGCCCGGCATGGCCACGTAGACCAGCTCCTCCCCCCGCTGCTCGATGCGCAGGAACTCGAACCAGGTCTTCTTTCCCGGGCCGATGTCACGGTGCATGCCGGTCATCAGCGTGCCGTCGGCGGCGCTCCAGACCTCTTCCGTGACGGTTCCGGAGGAGGAGGTCGCGCGCCAGGTTCCGCTCATCCAGGCGGGGAGCGTCAGGAGAAGGAGGAGTGCGGTCGTCTGCATGCGCCGATTATCGGCTCAAGTCGCGGGCGTCGTCTTGTAGATTTCCGACAAAGGCATCGGTGACCTCGGTGCGCTCGGCGAAGATCACCGAGGGCGTGGCGCCGGCGAACTCGTGGAAGTCGTGGATGCGGTGGGAATCGTCGACATAGCCGGCGTCCGCCCCGCGGAGCGAGGCCTGAAAGCGGACGAGCCGCGCCAGCTCCTTCGGCC
>DATLEX010000268.1:0-10436 GCA_035525045.1 Thermoanaerobaculia bacterium
TCCGACTCGTCGCGGAGGTCGTCGACCATCGGCAGCTTCCTCCCCTGCATCTGCTGGGCGATCTGCTGCATGACCTTGCTCCCCGAGACCTGAAACGGCAGCGCGGTGATGACGATGTCGCCGTCTTCGATCTCCCACTTCGCCCGCTGGCGGATCGAGCCATTGCCGCTCTTGTACATGTCGCGGATCTCGGCGAGCGGCGTGATGATCTCGGCCTCCGTCGGGAAGTCGGGCCCCTTGACGTGCTTGGTGAGCTGGGCGATGGTGGCGTCGGGGTTCTCCAGCAGCTCGATGCAGGCGCCGACGATCTCCCGCAGGTTGTGCGACGGGATGTCGGTGGCCATCCCCACGGCGATGCCGGAGGCGCCGTTCAGGAGCACGTGCGGAAGCCGCGCCGGGAGGAGCTTCGGCTCGCGCAGCGTCCCGTCGAAGTTCTGCCCCCACTCGGTGGTTCCCTGCTCGAGCTCCGAGAGCAGAACCTGCGCGAACCTCGTCAAGCGCGACTCCGTGTAGCGCATGGCGGCGAACGACTTCGGATCGTCGGCCGATCCCCAGTTCCCCTGCCCGTCGATCAGCGGATAGCGGAGGCTGAACGGCTGGGCCATGAGCACCATCGCCTCGTAGCAGGCGCTGTCGCCGTGGGGATGAAACTTGCCGATGACGTCGCCGACCGTGCGCGCCGACTTCTTGAACTTGGCGGTGCTGGACAGACCCAGCTCCGACATCGCGTAGACGATCCGCCGCTGCACCGGCTTCAGCCCGTCGGCGATGTGCGGCAGGGCCCGGTCGAGGATGACGTACATCGAGTAGTCGAGGTACGCCTTGCGGGCGAAGATGGAGACAGGCTGCTGCTCGACGTCGGGGATCGTCGGAGGGGGCGGGGCTTGTGACTTGGTTGCTTTGCGAGTGGCCATGATTTGAATTGAGAATTGTTTTTCAATTTTCAATTTTCAATTTTCAATTACTCCACAACATCAGCTCGATTCCCCTCCTCCGTCAACCACTCCTTCCGATCGCCCGCCCGTCCCTTCGCCAGCAGCATGTCGATGGCCGACACGGCGCCCTCGGCGTCGTCCAGCGTCAACTGCACCAGCCGCCGCGTGTTCGGGTCCATGGTCGTCTCGCGGAGCTGCATCGGGTTCATCTCGCCGAGGCCTTTGAAGCGCTGGATGTTGACCTTTCCCCTGATGCCCTCCGCGTCGATGCGCGCCAGCACCCCGTCGCGCTCCTGGTCGTCCAGCGCGTAGTAGACGTTCTTCCCCACGTCGATCCGGTAGAGCGGCGGCATCGCCACGTGGACGCGGCCGTCCTCGACGAGCTTGCGGAAATGCCTGACGAAGAGGGCGCAGAGAAGCGTGGCGATGTGCGCGCCGTCGGAGTCGGCGTCGGCCAGGATGCAGACCTTCCCGTAGCGGAGGCCCTCCAGGCTCGGCGAGCCGGGATCGACCCCGAGGGCCACGGCGATGTCGTGCACCTCCTGCGAGGAGAGCACCTCGGCGGAGGCGACTTCCCACGTGTTCAGGATCTTCCCTCGCAGCGGCATGATCGCCTGGAAGTCGCGGTCACGGGCCTGCTTGGCCGAGCCGCCGGCCGAGTCGCCTTCCACGAGGAACAGCTCCGTCCGGTGGAGGTCCTGCGAAGTGCAGTCGGCGAGCTTGCCCGGCAGGGCCGGGCCGCTGGTCAGCTTCTTCCGTTCGACCTTCTTCCCCTGCCGCAGGCGGACCATGGCGCTGGAGATGGCCACCTGGGCGATGCGCTCCGCGTCGGCGATGTTCTGGTTGAGCCAGATCGAGCAGGCGTCCTGCGTCACGCCGGAGACGAACGCCGAGGCCTCACGCGAAGAGAGGCGGTCCTTGGTCTGCCCGGTGAACTGCGGGTCGGCCATGCGCACCGAGAGGATGTAGCCGGCGCGCGCCCAGACGTCTTCCGGCGTCAGCTTCACGCCGCGCGGCAGCAGGTTGCGGAACTCGCAGAACTCCCGGATCGCCTCGGTCAGCCCGGTCCGGAAGCCGTTCACGTGCGTGCCGCCCTGGACCGTCGGAATCAGGTTGACGTAGCTCTCCGCGACGATCTCCCCCTCCGCCGGCAGCCACACCACCGCCCAGTCGACTTCGTGATCGTGGCCCTTGAAGTGGCCGAGGAAAGGCTCCTCCGGAACCGTGGCCTGCCCGTCGAGCTCGGACATGAGGTAGGCCGGCAGGCCGTTCTCGTAGTACCACTCCTCGTCGTCGTTGCTGTCGACTTCGCTGACGAAGCGCATGCGCAGGCCTGGGGCGAGGACGGCCTTGGCCCGCATGACGTGCTTGAGCCGCGGCACGTTGAACTTGATCGTGTCGAAGAACTTCTCGTCGGGCCAGAAGCGGACGGTCGAGCCGGTGTTGCGCTTGCCGACCTGCCCGACCACCTTCAGCTCCGACTTCTTCTTCCCGTCGGCGAAGCGCATGTGGAACTCGTGGCCGTCGCGGCGAACCCACACCTCCAGCCGCTTCGACAGCGCGTTCACCACGCTCACTCCCACGCCGTGCAGGCCGCCGGAGAAGCGGTAGTTCTTGTCGGAGAACTTCGCCCCGGCGTGCAGCCGGGTGAGGATGACCTCCACGCCCGAGACGCCTTCCTTGGCGTGCTTGTCCACCGGCATGCCGCGGCCGTTGTCGATCACCGAGAGCGAGCCGTTCTCGTGGAGGGTGACGGTGATCTCGTCGCAATGGCCGGCGATGGCCTCGTCGGCGGCGTTGTCGATCACTTCCTGGGCCAGATGGTTCGGCCGCTCGGTGGTGGTGTACATGCCGGGGCGCTTGCGCACCGGCTCCAGCCCGGTCAGGACCTCGATGGCAGATGAGTCGTAGCTTGTGGTCAAGAGTCTCCGCGACCGCCCCGCCCGCGCATCACGCATCCCGTCGCGGGGCCGATGAAATGATACCGTCGCCGCCCCGCAACGAAAAGCGCCATCGAACCGCGGGCGTACCACAATTGCGCGAAATGCCGACGCAGACGATCCGCGCAGCACTCCTCGCCGCAGGAACGGCCGCGATCGCCCTGGCCGTGCGCCTCCCATCGCCGGCGGTCGTGGCCCCCTTCGATGAGCTCTACCACTGGAAGAGGATCGCCTGGTCGGTCCGGCACTTCCCGGCCGTGCTCGAGCTCGATCCCGACCGCGGCATCGGCGGCGCGTTCTGCCCCTGGCCTCCCCTCTACGATCTGTCGGCGGCCGCCATCGCTCTCCTCGCCGGCGCACGCGATGAGGCGGAGGTCCTGCGCGTCATCGTCTGGATCCCTCCGGCCGTCGCCTCCATCCTGATCGCGCTCGTCGTCGGGATCGCGGCGCGCTCCAGGCCCATCGCCGCTGCGGTGATGGCCGTCCCTCTGGCCGGCGGGCCCTTTCTCGTCTTCGCCTCCTCCCCCGGAGACATCGATCACCACTTTCTCGAGCCTTTCCTTGTGCTGGCGGTGATCGGCGGAGTCGTTCTCTCACTGCGCGCCCGGGGAAACCGGCAAATCATCACCGCGGCGGCGGTTCTCGGGCTGGCCATGGCGGCCGCTCTCTTCGTGCAGGCCGCGCTCATCCTCGCCGCGGCGCTGGCCTTCCTCGCGATGACTCTTCTCTCCAGAACGGCGGAACCGCTCACCGCGTCCGCCGCGGCGTTCGCACTCGCGGCGCTCGCCGTGACAGCCTATCGAGTCACCCGGCTGCCGGGCTTCCCTGACGGGCCGTGGTTTCTCGGTTGGACACATGTGTCGCTGCTCGCCGGCGCCGCCCTGGCGTGCGCGGTGACCGCGATCCTCGACCGGCGCGGCGGCCGTTCGCCGGCCGCGGCGGGAGTGGCGATGCTGGCCGGAGCTGCGCTCGTCTGCGCCGTGCCGGGGGCGGCGCTCTCTCTGTTCGGCGGCATCCGGTTCTTCGGCGGCGATGCCTGGCTCGGGACGATCGAGGAGTTCCAGCCGGTGTGGCGTCCCCTGGCCCGGCTTCCGAACTACGCCGCCGGACTGGCCATCGGCGCGGCGGCGGGGACGGTGCTGCTGGTTCGCGCCGTCCGGCGCCGGCATCCGTATGGAGGCGTCGTGGCGCTCTTCGCGGTGACGTACATCATCGCCACGGTCCCGAGCCGGCGCTTCTCGATCATCGCCACCGTGCTGGCGACGATCGTGGCCGCTCTTCTCGTCGAGATCCTCTGGCTCGAGCGCCGGTCGCGAAGCGCCGCCGCGCTGGCGCTGCTGGTCGTGCTCGTCCCTCCGCTGCAACTCGCGTCGTGGTGGATGGGGCCGGGCCGGCCGTCGGCCGAGAGGGAGCGCTCCGAGCGCGTCGCCCACTGGCTGCGGGAACGGCCCGGAGACGGACGGGTCCTGGCGCCCTGGTCGTACGGGCACATGCTCCACGTGCTGGGGAAACGGCCGGTGATCGTCGACAACTTCGGCTCGATGTCCGACCCGGTGGTCTTCCGGGAGGCGCACGCGGTCCTCCTCTCGAGAAACGAAGAGGACGTGGCCGCATTCCTGGAGAAGGCCGGCGTACGGTACGTCGTTCTGCAGACGCCGCAGCGTGGCATCGCCAGCCATGCCCGCGTGCTCGGCCTGCCGCTGGAGAGCTTCTTCCACAACGGCGCGCCGACGGCGTACACCCGCTCGACGTGGTACTGGCGTGCGTTCTTCGATCACGAGGCGGAGCTGCCGTTCCGGCGAACTGCGATCGACCGGCAGGTGCTCGTGCTCGAACGGCTCAGCGCGGGAGATGCGAGGCCACCGGCGTCGGCGCCAGCGACGGCACGTACGCCACCCGGCCGTCCGCAAAGGCCGGCTTCGGATCGATGATCCGCGAGGGCGTGCTCCGGATCCACGTCTCGAGCTGCGCCGGCGTCAGGTCGGGGCGCTCGGCGAGCAGTCGCGCCGCGATCCCCGAGATGATCGGCGCCGCGAACGACGTCCCCGAACGGTGATTCGGCTGCCGGCCGCCGTAATGATCGGGACCGGTGATCGTGGCGCTGAAGATCCCCTGCGCCGGAGCGAGCACCTCCACGGCCCCGCGGCAGCTCCCATCCCACCACGTGTTCGCCGCGGTCATCCCGCCGACGGTGATCACCCCGTCGATCCACGGCCCGAGGATGGCCGGGAAGCGGTCCACCACGCCGTCCGGACCGCATCCGCCGTCGACGTTGTTCGCCGCCACGACGAACAGAAAACGCTTCCCGTCGGGGTCCGGCTTCCCCGCCGCATCCACCCCCTCCACCATCTCCCGGATCTTCCGCTCCACGGCGGCGAAGCGGACGACGGGGGAGGTGAACGCCGCTGCGCTGAGCCGCTCCAGGACCCAGCCGCTGATGTTGATCACGGCCGTGCGGACCGCGGGCGCCTCCGGCAAGAAGGCGTGACGGATGATCTCCTCCAGCGCCTGCATGTAGGTCGCGGTGGTGGTCAGGCCCCGCTCGTTCATGATGCGGACGCTGACCAGGGAGACCTCCGGCGCCACGCCGACGTGCGTTCCGCCGATGATGGAGGCCACGGCCGTCCCGTGCGAGGACGAGAAGAGCTCCTCGAACGTCGAGTAGCACGGCGCGAGAGACCTGCTCGGGCTGCTGCACGAGGAGGCGCCGGCGGTCAGCGCCGCCGTGACATCGATCCCGGCGACGACCCGGCTCCCCTCTTTCCCCTCGAACTCGCGGTGATCGGCGCGGATGCCGGTGTCCATCACGTAGACCAGACTTCCCCGCCCCGCGCTTCCGCGATCAAAACGGCCGTCCAGCTCACCGTCGAGCTGGTCGATCCGGTCGAGATGCCAGAGCAGGTCGCCGGCGTCCGAGCCGCCACAGCCCTCGAGAAGAGCGACGGTGTGATGGCGGTCGAGGGAGAGCTCCCGCTCCTCGCAGCGGGTGGGAACCGTGGCCGGCGGGCTTGCCAGGACCGTGGAGGATGTCGCGAGTAGAAGAACAGCCGCGAACCGGACGGGACGTGCCAATGGGTCTCCTGATTGTGGACGTCTGGACGACTCCGTCCAGAGTGAGGCATGCCGCCGTGAAAATCAAGGGCTCGGGGCTCGGGAGAAGAGGATATTCTGCCTGCCCTCATGAATCATCTGGCCCATCTCTTCCTTGCGGGTGACTCGGACGAATCGCTTCTCGGCAACCTGGCGGGGGACTTCGTCAAGGGATCCGCCCGGGGGCGGTTCACGCCGGGCGTGTGGCAGGGGATCATGGAGCACCGCCGCATCGACGCCTTCACCGACTCGCACCCGGAAGCGGCGGCGTTTCGGAGGGTTGTGGCGGTGGACCACGGCCACTACGCGAGGGTGATCAGCGACATCTTCTTCGATCATCTCCTGGCGTCGGAGTGGCGAACGTTCACGGCCGAGCCCCTCGCCGAGTTCCTGGGCCGCGTCTACTCGCGGCTCGACCGTCACGTGGAGGCCATGCCCGGCCGGCTGCGCGTCGTCTACCCGCTCATGCGCGACGAGGGGTGGCTCATCTCCTACGCGTCGATCGACGGGATCTGGAGGGCGCTCTTCCACCTGTCGCGGCGCTTCTCGCGGCAGCCGCGCCTGGAGATGGCCACGCACCTCCTCATCGACGCCCGGCCGGCGCTGCTCGATCGCTTCCATCGCTTCATGCCGGATGCGATCGCCTACGCGAAAGAGCTACGATCGGCGGCATGAAGAGCGTTCAGGAGACCTGGGCCCCGAACAATCTCTGCTTCGGCTGCGGGCCGTCGAACGAGAAGGGATTGCGCATCCGGAGCTTCCCCGACGGCGACGAGCTCGTCTGCGAGTGGCGTCCGGAGCCGCATCATCTCGCCTTCGAAGGGATGCTCAATGGCGGGATCTGCGGCGCGATCCTCGATTGCCACAGCAACTGGACCGCGACGATGCACCTGATGAAGGAGCGGGGCGAAGCGACGCCGCCCTGCACCGTCACCGCCGACTTCCACGTACACCTGAAGCGTCCCACGCCGATGGACGTGCCGATCCACCTCCGCGCGCGCGTGGTGGAGTCGACCGAGGACCGCGCCGTGGTGGAGGCCACTCTCGAGGCCAACGGCAAGGTCACGGCCACCTGCCGCGGGACGTTCGTGGCGGTCCGGGAAGGACACCCCGCCTACCACCGCTGGTAGGCTCTACCCGTTCGCCTGCAGCTCGAACAGGATCTCGTCGATGGCCTCGGCGGCCTTGTCGAGCGGGAGGACGCACGTGCCCGCGCCGCGGTGACCTCCACCGCCGTATTTGGACATCAGCTCGCCGACCGACGTCCGGCAGGTGCGGTTGAAAATGCTGTGGCCCACCGCGGCGATGACGCTGTTGTGCGCCGGGCCCCAGTGGACGCGCAGCGAGACGTTCGTCTCGGGGAAGAGGCTGTAGACGAGGAAGCGGTTCCCCGCCGGCAACTGCTCGATCTCGCGCAGGTCGGTGACCACGACGTTGTTCAGCCGGAAGCTGTTCCGCTTCAGGAGCCGCGTGAACTCGTTCTGGTCGGCGCGGATCCGCTCGATGCGCTCCTTCACCAGCGGTTGCTCGAGGACCTCCTCGATGGGCATGCTCTTGAGCCATTCCACCAGCTTCAGGAAGTAGTCGTCGAACCGACCGAGGCCGGTGCGGCTGTCGATCGTGTATCCGAGGAGGATGTAGTCCCGCGGGTTCTCCACGTCTTCGGGCGTGAGCTGCGCGGCGTCGAGGCGGTCGGTCTCATCGACCAGCTTCGAGAAACGAAGGATCTCCGGATCGTTCGGGGCCTTCTCCAGGTAGTAGTCGTAGACGAGCCGCGCCGCGGACGGCGCCAGGGCGTGCCTTCCCTTGAACTTCTCGGGCGGCGTCTCGTTCGACAGGGTCAGGAGATGGTGGTCGAACCACATCCCGCAGCCCGGGTGGTACGGGACGTTGGCCAGAATGTCGTCGGGGCGCACCTCGAACTTCTTGTCGGTGATGTCCTGCGGATGAATCAGCGCGATCTCATCGATCGGCTCCTTCATCGTGATCAGCACCGCGCTCGTCAGACCATCGAGGTCTCCGCGGGTCACCAGCCGCATGGACATCCTCCGGTGAGGATGGTTTTACCGCGACGCAATTCGCGACGCAAGTTTCACTTCAGCCGGCCTACCAGCGAGGGCACGGCCCACCTCCCGCGGACATGGCTCGGCCGCGTAGGGGTGAGCGACGAGGGCCGTCGACCGGCGGGCCGCCGGCGGGAGCTCCTCCTCGACGAAAGGGCGGAAGCGGCGCCGCAGCTCCACCGTGGGGAGGACCGTGTCGCGAGCCTGCTCCAGGCCGAGGACGCACTGCATCTCGCCGCCCGGTGGCACCGAGGACGTGGTCGCGCCGCCGTCCGGTGAGCCGGACCAGCCCGCCGGCGCCGAAGTCGCTCTCGAAGAGAAGGACTGAGGTTCATGATCACTTTCGATTATCATTCGCGCCCATGAATATCGAGGTGCGGAAAACGAACGATGTCGTCATCGTCGACTTCAAGGGAAGGCTGGCGGTCGGTGTCGGGGACGAGGTGCTGCCCCAGGTCATCAACGAGATCCTCGACGAGGGGCACAAGAAGATCCTGCTCAACCTCTCCGACATGGACTACATCGACAGCAACGGGCTGGGCGAGCTGGTGCAGAGTTTGAAGACCTCGAAGCGGTACGGCGCGTCGCTCCGCCTCCTCAAGCCGCAGGACCGGGTGGCCAAGACCCTGCGCCTGACCAACCTCCTGCCAATGTTCAGCGTCTACGAAAGCGAATCGGAAGCCCTCCAGGCCTTCAAGTAGGATCCGGTCTGACGGTTGTCCATGAAAGAGACCGCGGTGAAACTATGGCCCGGCAGTCCCTACCCGCTCGGTGCCTCGTGGGACGGCATCGGGACCAACTTCTCGATCTTCTCCGAGGTGGCCGAGCGGGTGGAGTTGTGCCTCTTCGACCAGTCGGGAGAGGAGAAGCACATCGACCTGCAGGAAGTGACGGCGTTCATCTGGCACGGGTATCTGCCGAACGTCGGTCCGGGGCAACGATACGGGTTTCGCGTGCACGGGCCGTGGGACCCCGATAACGGTCATCGCTGCAATCCCTCGAAGCTGCTCCTCGATCCCTACGGGAAGTCCGTGGAAGGAGAGGTGCATTGGAACGAGGCCGTGTTCCCCTACTACTTCAACGACCCCGAGAACTCGAGGAACGACGCCGACAGCGCTCCGTTCATGCCGAGATCGGTGGTGGTGAATCCGTATTTCGACTGGCGCAACGACCGCAATCTCCGCACGCCCATGCACCGGACGATCATCTACGAGGTCCACGTGAAGGGATTCACCATGCGGCATCCGGCGATCCCCGAGCGCCTGCGTGGAACGTACGGGGGGCTGGCGCATCCGGCGGCGATCCGCCATCTGAAGGGCCTCGGCGTCACGGCGGTGGAGCTGCTGCCCGTGCATCAGTTCATCCATGACTCGCTGCTCGTTCAGCGCGGCCTGCGGAACTACTGGGGCTACAACTCCATCGGCTACATGGCGCCGCACAACGAGTACTCCTCCGGCGGGCAGCTCGGGCAGCAGGTGCAGGAGTTCAAGCACATGGTCAAGGCGCTCCACGACGAGGGCATCGAGGTGATTCTCGACGTGGTCTACAACCACACCGCGGAGGGGAACCACCTCGGGCCGATGCTCTCGATGAAGGGGATCGACAACGCCGCCTACTACCGCCTCGTCCAGGGGAACTCGCGCTATTACATGGACTACACCGGCACGGGGAACAGCCTGAACATGCGCCACCCGCACGTGCTGCAGATCATCATGGACTCGCTGCGGTACTGGCACCTGGAGATGCATGTGGACGGGTTCCGGTTCGACCTGGCCTCGACCCTGGCCCGCGAGCTGCACGACGTCGATCGCCTCTCCGCCTTCTTCGACATCATCCAGCAGGATCCCCATCTCTCGCAGGTGAAGCTGATCGCCGAGCCGTGGGACGTCGGCGAGGGCGGCTATCAGGTCGGAAACTTCCCTCCGCTCTGGTCGGAGTGGAACGGGAAGTACCGCGACACGGTCCGCGACTACTGGCGCGGCACCGACCACAGCCTCGACGACTTCGCCAACCGCATCACCGGCAGCTCCGACCTCTACGCCACCACCGGACGCCGGCCCAACGCCAGCATCAACTTCATCACCGCGCACGACGGCTTCAGCCTGCGCGACCTGGTCTCCTACAACGAGAAGCACAATGAGGCCAACGGCGAGGACAACAGCGACGGCGCGGACGACAACCGGTCGTGGAACTGCGGCGCGGAAGGGCCGACCGACGACCCTAACGTGAACGCCCTGCGGGGCCGGCAGCAGCGGAACTTCATGACCACCCTCTTCACCTCCCAGGGCGTGCCGATGCTCCTGGGGGGCGACGAGATCGGCCGGACCCAGCACGGCAACAACAACGCCTACTGCCAGGACAACGAGATCTCATGGTTCGACTGGGAGAACGTCGACGACGACCTGATG
>DATLEX010000294.1:0-2919 GCA_035525045.1 Thermoanaerobaculia bacterium
CTCTCCAGCCCATCCCGCAACCCGCGCAGATAGTGTTCCCGCATCAGCGTCTCGAACACCTTCGGCCGGGCCAGGATGCGGAAGCGCTCGCCGAGCCGCGCCCGCCGGCGGAGCCACGACAGTTGTCTCTCGTCCGCCAGCCGGCGCGACTCCAGCTCGTGCACGCCGAGAAAGTGGCCGAGCTCGGGATGCTTCCGGTAGAAGATCGCCCCCGACTTTCCGACCGTGTACTGGCGCCGGGCGAAGGAGTCGACGGTCATGGGGTGATGGTGGCTGGTGATGGCACTGGCGTTGTAGCGGATCTTGAGCCCCTTCCGGTCCAGCCGGTAGGCCAGCTCGATGTCCTCCCACGCCGCGGAGGGGAAGGTGGTGTCGAAGGGGTGCTCGAGGAGGAGCTGGCGGTCGAGGGAGAGGTTCGAGGTGTAGAAGAAATTGAAGGGGACGACCTCCCCGTCGCGGATCAGCTTGTATCCGAACTGGAGGCCGAAGTCGTTGATGTAGTCCATGAACGCGGTGACGTGGTCGTGGTCGGGCCAGCCGGTGTAACCGAGGCAGGCGACGAGTGGATCGTGATCCGACTCGCGGTGGACGCGGGCGTGCTCGGCGAGGAACCGCTCGTGGGGCACGGTGTCGTCGCCGATGAAGACCACGAAGCGCCCCGAGGCCAGCCGCACGCCGTGGTTGCGCGCCTCTCCCGGTCCGGAGTTCGGCTGCGAACGGAAGACGACGTCGCGGCGCGCGCCGGCCACGCGGGCGGTGTCGTCGGTCGACCCGTCATCGACGACGATGGTCTCGAAGAGGGGTGCCTCGCGCTGCCGCCCCAGGGCGTCCAGCACGCGGAGCAGCATCGGCAGGCGGTTGTGGGTGGGGATGACGACGGAGAAGTCGGACATGGGCTCAAGCCGAGGCCCCTCCGTCAATACACAGCACCTGCCCGGTAATTCCGCTGGCATCGTCGGAGAGGAGGAAGGAGATGCCGGCGGCGACTTCATCGGCGCGGATGATCCGGCGCATCGGGATCTGGCGGACCATCTCCTTGCGCGCCTCCACGTCGAGGTCCGCGGTCATGTCCGTCTCCACCAGGCCCGGCGCGACGCAGTTGACGCGGATGCCGCTGCGGGCCACCTCGCGCGCCAGCGAGCGGGTCATGGCGATGAGCGCTCCCTTCGCCGCGGAGTAGTTCGTCTGGCCGGCCACGCCGTGCACGCCGGAGAGCGATGCCACGTTCACGATGGCCCCGCTGCGCTGCTGCATCATCAGCGGCACCACCGCCTTGGTCATGGCCCACGCCCCGTCGAGATTCGTGTCGAGGACCTCGCGCCACTGGTCGGCCGTCATGTTGTAGAGGAGGGCGTCGCGGCGGATGCCGGCGTTGTTCACCAGGGCATCCAGGCCCCCGAAGCGATGCGAGACGATGTCGGCAATCTCCCGCGAGCGGACGTGGTCACGGACGTCTCCCCGCACCGTGCAGACCTGCGGCGCGTCCTTCGACAGCGTCGCCTTCGCTTCCTGCTCGAACGCCGCCGCGGCTTCGGCGGAGGAGTGGTAGGTGATGGCCACGTTCCACCCCTCCATCAGCAGGTGCATGGCCGTCACCCGCCCGATCCCGCGGGAGCCGCCGGTGATGAGGACCGTCTTACGCATGGCGCTCACGGCTCGGGGCTCAGGGCTCAGGCCTCTCTCCGATCCCCGAGCCCCGAGCCCCGATCCCCGGCTCTACCCCTCCTCCTCGTACCGGTCCTTCAGCGCCGCCACCACACCGGGATCCGCCAGGGTGGTTACGTCTCCCAGGGCCCGCCCCTCGGCGATGTCGCGCAGCAGGCGGCGCATGATCTTCCCGCTGCGAGTCTTCGGCAGGTCCGCCGTGAAGAGGATCGTTTCCGGCCTGGCGATGGCCCCGATCTTGTCGGTCACGTGCTGCTTGAGCTCCTGCTCGAACCGGGCCGGATCGGCGGCGGCCATGGCCCGCTGGGCCTCCTTCACGATCACGAAGGCGGCGATGCCCGTTCCCTTGATCTCGTGGCTGATGCCGACCACGGCCGCCTCCGCCACCGAGGTGTGGTCGACCAGCGCCGACTCCACTTCCATCGTTCCGATGCGGTGCCCGGCGACGTTGATCACGTCGTCGACCCGCCCCAGAAGCCAGAAGTAGCCGCCCTCGTCGCGCTTGGCGCCGTCGCCGGTGAAGTAGATTCCCGGCCACTTCGACCAGTACTGCTTCACGTAGCGCTCGGGATCGCCCCAGATGCCGCGCAGCATCGAAGGCCACGGCGAGGTGATGGCCAGGTAGCCGCCTCCCACCTCCACCCGCTTGCCGCGCTCGTCGAGGATCTCCGCTTCGATGCCGGGGAAGGTCCTGGTGGCCGAGCCAGGCTTCGTCGGCACGATGCCGGGGAGGGGCGTGATCAGGATGGCTCCCGTCTCGGTCTGCCACCAGGTGTCGACGATCGGGCAGCGCTCCTGTCCGATGTTCTTGTGGTACCAGATCCAGGCCTCGGGGTTGATCGGCTCGCCCACCGTGCCGAGAAGGCGGAGCGAGGAGAGGTTCCGGCCGCGGGGAAGCTGCTCGCCCCATTTCATGAAGGCGCGGATCGCCGTCGGCGCGGTGTAGAAGATCGTGACCTTGTGCCGCTCGACGATCTCCCAGAAGCGGTCCTGCTTCGGCCAGTCAGGCGCTCCCTCGTAGATCACCACCGTGGCCCCGTTCGCCAGCGGCCCGTACACGACGTAGGAGTGGCCGGTCACCCATCCGATGTCGGCCGTGCACCAGAAGATGTCCTCATCCTTGAGGTCGAAGACCCACTGCATGGTGGCGTAGCAGCCGGTCAGATATCCACCGGTCGTGTGGATGATGCCCTTCGGCTTGCCGGTCGTCCCGGAGGTGTAGAGCGTGTAGAGCATGTGCTCGGAGTCGACCCA
>DATLEX010000296.1:0-9979 GCA_035525045.1 Thermoanaerobaculia bacterium
TGATCGCCGCGAGGTCCACAGTCTGCCGCTCGGCGGCGATCAAGACAGAGGAGTCGATCAGCGTCCCCATGGTGATCGAGGCGGACGGCCCTGCCTTTGGACAGCCCGGCGTACATCGGCTTGGTAGTCCGGATCGGGAGCAAGAAGCTCGCGCAGAACCGACGCCAGCTCCCGCCAGCTCAGCCGTCGCGCCGGCAGTGCGGGGCTCATGCGACAGACCGGCTCGCCGCCCCGCTCGATCACGACCTCCTCCCCGCGGTACAGGATGCGATTCAGAAGATCGGAGAAAGTTCGGGCCGCTTCGGTCGCCGAGACGGTCGAGTCATAGAATCAGAATATCAGAAAATCATGGACACGGCTCTGGACGTGAGTACCTACCGCGATTTCTCCCCCCGCTTCTCCTCGGTGAGCGTGGCCAGCGCCGAGACGTTGATGTTCTCCAGCGCGGCGATGAGGGACTCCAGGTTGTCGACGCGCTCGAGGCGGGCGATGGTGGCTTTGATCTTCGGGTCGCTGACGGCGCGGTAGCCGCGGAAGCGGTGCGCCATGAAGCGGAGCAGCGGGAGGAGCGTGCCGTTGATCAGGTAGGCCTCGCGCGAGATCAGGTCGGCCTCGGCGGCGGCCGGGGTGGGGGGGGCGGCGGCGATCGGGAGCATGGGCGGTTGCGCACCCTGCAGGTCGCGGAGGGCGGCGAGGGTCTCGTCGAGCTTCTGGAGGTAGGGGGTGAGGTCGGATTCTGAGGGCGCCACGCCGAGGACGCCGCCACCCAGGCCGGCGAGGGCTTTGGTGATGTCGGCGACCCGGTCTCCCACCACGCTGATCTCGGCCATCACGCGCGTGGCGGGGTCGGTCTCGCTGCCGCCGATGCGGAGCTGGCGCTGGAAGCCGCTCCTGATCTCCTCCCACCGCGCCCGCTGCGCGTCGGTCATCCGGCCGCGGATCTCGGCCAGCTTGAGCAGGTTCTCCTCCGCGCCGGTGGTCAGGGTCTGCGACTCGCCCGCGTAGTGGTCGTCGATCAGGCGCTCCAGCTCCTCGTCGTTCATGGCCGGGAGCACCTTCTCCGCCAGCTTGTTCATGTTGCGGTAGCTTCCCTGCAGCTTGAACGGCGGCTCGGTGCGATAGGCGTGCTGCTGCGCGGCGGAGAGGACGTACTGCCGGTTGACCCGCGACAGGAGCTGCTGCACCTTCACCAGCTTCTTCAGCACGGCGAGGATCTCGTTCAGCTCGACCGAAGAGTAATGATGCGAGAGCTGGTCGGTCTGGACCGGCTCGCCGCGCGCCATCCGCACGAGCTTGTGGACGTCCTCCGGGTCGCGCATCAGCAGCGGCGCGGTGACGGCGTTCGAGGTCAGGGAGTTCTCGATGTAGCTGAGGTCGAACAGCTCTTCTCTCCCCGACAGCACCTCGCCGAGGTTGTAGACGTCGGCGCGGTTGGCCAGCATGTCGGGGATCCGGAACTGCTCGCCCGACTCCGTGTAGGGATTGCCGGCCATGCAGACGCAGACGCGCTTGCCCCGCAGGTCGTAGGTCTTCGTCTCCCCGCGCCAGACGCCTTCGATCTTCCGCTGCGCGTCGCAGAGGGAGATGAACTTCTGCAGCAGCTCGGAGTGCGTGTGCTGGATGTCGTCGAGATAGAGGAGGACGTTGTTCCCCATCTCCAGCGCCAGGTTGAGCTTGTTGATCTCCTGCCGCGCGGTGGCGTTCGGCGCCTCGTCGGGATCGAGGGAGCGGACGGCGTGGCCGAGGGCCGGGCCGTTGATCTTCATGAACACCAGGCCGAGCCGCGTGGCGATGTACTCCATCAGGGTGGTCTTGCCGTAGCCGGGGGGAGAGACGAGGAGCAGGAGCCCCATCAGGTCGGTGCGCTTCTTCGCCCCCGCCTCGCCGAGCTGCTTGGCGAGGTTCGAGCCGATCATCGGGAGGTAGACGTCGTTGATCAGCCGGTTGCGGACGAAGGCGGCCATCACCTTCGGCTCGAACTCGGAGAGGCGGAGCCGCTTCCGCTCCCGTTCCAGGACGCGGTGTCTCGCCTGCTGGTAGTCGCGGTACGCCGGCACGCGCTCCTCGGAGAAGTGCGCCAGGCGGCTGAGGAACTCGTCGAGGCGCAGCTCCATCGATCCATGGACGATGCGCGCGTGCTGGCCGAGGAGACCGCTCGCCGTGGCGGTGATGATGGCCGCCGACGGCTCCCGGCTGATGGTCCCGTGCGTGAGGATGTTCACCACCGCTTCCTCGACGGCGTGCTCGTCGCGAACCACGCCGTCGAACCAGGCCCGGACCGTGTGATAGCCGCGCGCGAGATTTCCCTTCAGCGCCCGGACGTCGTCGAAGAACTCGCGGTCGTGTCCTCCCTCCTGCATCCGCGTCGAGAACGAGTCGGTCATGGCGGTGGCGGCGGCGCTGAGCACCAGGCGGATCGGCTCGCGGGAGATCTCCTCGAAGAGGTAGGAGCCGGCGCCGTGGGCGGCGCCGGGTGAGGACCCCCCCTCATCCGGCCTTTGGCCACCTTCTCCCCCGCGGAGCGGGCGAGGAGGCACTGCGATGCACTTGATCCAATTCTCGATCTCGCGCTGCAGCTCGTCCTCGAGCCGGTAGACGGCATCCGTCGAGCCGAACCCGTCGCGCAGGCGCCGCAGGCTCTGCGCCTGGCGGACCCACGTCTCGCGCTTCTGCTCGTCGTCGAAGAAGGCCCAGAAGAGGGCGGCCATGGCCCGCGCCGGGGCGGGGTAGCGGAGGCGGTCGGCCGTGCCGTACATCCCCAGCACCTTCTCCAGGATGGCGGTGGCGTCCTCGTCGTGCACGCCGCGCTCGTATCCCTCGTCGTAGCGGGCGGTGGCGTGCTCGCGGACCAGCGAGAGCAGCGCCGCACGATCGAGCGCCGCCTCCTGCAGCTTCGACACGGCGTGCTTCCGCTCCGCCTCGAAGAGGATCGACGCCGCCAGGTACTCGCCGCGATAGACCTCCGCGGTCTCGGAGACCAGCTCCTGCTCCCAGAAATCGCGCGTGGTCTCGAACTCCGGATCGTCGACCGGCTCGAAGAACCCCGTCCCGGTGATGTGGAGCAGCGGCCGCCCCTCGCGCGGGATCAGCGTCAGCTCGATGGCCTGCGTGTTGACGCTGAAGCGGTGCTGCCCGAAGCGGACGACGTTGTCGCCCTCCTCGTAGAGGTCCTTCCGATCGCGCAGCGTGCGCGCGGCCTCGTCGCGGGCCGCCTTCAGCTTCCCGTCGATCTCGTCGGAACGGACGATGTCGCCCAGCTCGCGCAGCTTCTCCGACGTCGAGCGGAGCTTGGCCACCATCGGGTCGGTGGCGAAGAAGGCGTTGAGGGCGTCGTTGCCGGCGAAGGTCTGCGCGCGGCGGATGATCCCCTGCAGGATGCGCGCGGCCGCCTGCCCGAGCTGCTCGGCCCGGCGCTGCCGCTGGTCGAGCAGCCCCTGCTTGCGGGCGCTGAAGGCTTCGTAGACCTCCTCCCGCTTCGTGCCCAGCTGGGCCAGGTACTCGTCGAACTCGCTGAAGCGCGTCTCCAGCTCCTCGAGCTGCAGCATCAGCTTCGAGAGCTCGGCGTCGCAGCGCTCGGGGGAGCCGGCCGTCGAGAGCGCGTTGGTGACCGTCTGCGCGAAGAGCTGGAACTGCACGCCGAACTCCGCCACCAGCTCCTTCCCCAGGAGCTCCTTGCGCCGCTGGGCGATCAGGGCCCGCACGCGATTGAGACCGCCGAGGAGCGCGGAGATCCGCTCCAGGATGGTGATGCGCACGGTCGGGTCGTCGATCTCCAGCGAGCCGATGATCTCGGTCAGGAGGTTCAGCGACCCGACCACCCCTTCCAGCTCGCCGGTCAGCGCCTCCGCCTCCGGCGTCTTGGTCACCTCCTGGAGCCGCCCCTCGATGCCGGCGGTCTTCTCCGCGAACGCCGCCAGCGCCTGCTCCTCCTGGAGGAAGACGACGGTGCGCCGGCTGACCTCGTCGAAGCGCGCCACGATCTCCTGCTCGAGCGCGTCGAGCGCGGCGCGGTCGATGTACCGCGTCTCGCGCAGCGAGATCACGTGCCCCTGCTGCGACCGCAACTGCGAGAGCACCCCGACGTAGTCATCGATCGACGTCCACCCCTCCGGCCGGATCTTCGCGAAGAGGTCGCCCACCGCCCGCCGCGCATCGTCGGCCGCCTTCCCCGCCTGGGCCCGGAGCGCCTCGACCTTGTCGAACTCGTCGAGGATCTGCTCGGCCGTGGCGCGGACCTCGCGCAGCGCGGAGAGGAGATCGCCCGTCTCGGCGTGGCCGAGCCAGTAGTAGGCGTCGACGATCCGCCCCGCCGCCGCAACGAGGTCCTCGTACGTGGCGCGGGTCGGCGTCTGCTCGTCGATGAGACGGCAGATCGACAGTACGTCGGAGAGCCCGCGCACCAGGTCGCGATTCCCGATCCTGGCCAGGTACGAGCCGTCCACCGGCGCCTTCGCCGCGTGCTCGTCGCTGACGAACGGCGTCTGCCAGATCTGCATCGGGTGGACGCGCGTCGGCTCCTCGCTGGCGGCCTGGAAGACGACCATCCGCCCGTCGTCGAAGAGGCTGTAGCCGTGACAGGCGAGAGGGTTCACGACCTCCTTCCGGATGACGTTGTAGGGAAGGAGCAGCGTGTGGCCCGTGTCGCGGCGATGGAAGACGTAGAGGACGTCCTCCCCGTTCGGCGCGCGCACCAGGCGCAGGAACTCCATCTCCCGCGGGTCGTGGTCGAAGATCTTCGCCTCGCCCGTCCGGAGGTAGTAGCCGCCCGGGAAGATGATGCCGTGGTCCTCCGGGAGCTGGATGCAGGCGCTGCCGACGGCATCGATGCGCCGCACGCTCCTGGTGCGCTTGTTGAAGACGAAGTAGCGCCAGCTCTTCTCGCGGTACGGCAGGACCTTCAACAGGATCAGCACGCCGATCTCCGCGTAGTGGATGTGGGCATCGTCGAGCGCCTGGTCGGGCTCCTCGACCGGCTCGCTGTAGATCCCCTGCCCGCTCTCGGTGTTGTCCTCGATCTTGATGGTGAGGTCGCCGCCGACCGTCTCCACGAACACCTTGTCGAGAATCGACACGTGCGGGAAGTCTCCGGAGACGTAGTCGGCGCGCGTCGTCGCCGTCCACTCGAAGTCGTGCGAGGGGGGAAAGACGTGATCGCGCTCCCCCCGGTTGTCGATGTAGGTGACCTTCCCGTCCACGCCCACCGCCCAGCGGAAGACCCGCAGATCGGCGACCTGGTCGCTGGTCTGGAAGATGGCCAGGAGCTTCCCCTCCACGCGCCGGAGCTGGAGCAGGCGCGAGTTGCGGTAGTACTGGTAGAGCTCGCGGAAGTCGCGGGCGAAGCCCTCGTCGCGGAGGAAGTTGTCGGTGGCGTCGTCCGGGACGGGATGGAACTCCTCGAACTCGTGCAGGCTGAAGACGTCGCGGACCTGCGTCTCGGTCTTCAGGCCGATGAAGACGTTGTAGCCGAACAGGAGCCTGTTCCCCACCTCGACGATGTCGCGCGGCACGCAGTTGTTGTGCGTGCGGATGCGGTCCGCCCGGAGGAGCGCCGTCTCCGTCCCGCCGAAGACCTCGATGCGCCGCTTGTTGAGCGCCTCCGCCTTCGCGGACAGTACCTTCCCATTCGCGAGAAGCCGGTCGCGGATGACTTCGTAGGTGCCTCGCTCGATGGCTGGCGGTTGCGGATCGGTCATGGTTTGGTGCTCGGGGCTCGGGGCTCGTTCAGTCCGCCGTGGTCTGCTTCACCGGTAACTTCGGCCTGACCACCTCAGGCTCCCTCTCCTTCACCGGCAGGAGCCCGTCGGTGAGCTTCGCCGCCAGCGCCGCCGCGTTGTCGCTCCGGGAGAGGAACTCGTCGACGGCCTTCCCCATGCCGATGGAGTTGACCAGGCGGTCGACGAAAGCGCCGTCGCCGCCGACGATGTCGATGTTGGCCGTGGTCAGCGCCGCGCCGAGGATCTCGGCCTTCGCTTCTTCCACCGCCTGGCGGGCCTTGATCGACTCGATGCCGAGGAGCCGCTCGTTCTCGATGCGCAGCCGGAACTCCTCGTGGTCGCGGCTGGCCGCGTCGAGCTCCTTCAGCGCCTCCGCCTTCTTGGTGATCCCCTCGGCATCGGCCAGCGCCTTCTGCAGGTGCACCGACGCCTCCGCCGTGCCGAACTTCTCGGTGGCGATCGCGTCCGCCTCCTTCACCTTGACGTCGGCCAGGCCGGCCGCGGCCTGCTCGGCCTGGATGCCCTCGGCCAGCCGGATCTTCGCCCGCGCCACGCGGTCCGCCGACTCCAGCTCCGCCTCGGCCAGGGTGATGCGCTCCTTCGCCTGATGCCTCGCCGCCAGCTCGCCGCCCTCCGCTTCCTTCACCTGCTTGACCAGCTTCTCCTGCGCCTCCGCCTCCGCGGCGATGACCACCGCCTCCCGGTTGCGCCGGGCGTCCTCGACCACCTTCACCGACTTGATGCGCTCCTCTTCCTCGACCACGGTGCGCTCGACGGCCACCCGCTCGCGAATCACGTCCTGGATGTTCTTCCGCTCCACCTCGAGGGCCTTCTCCTTCTCGATGCGGGAGAGCTCGACGGCGCGCTCGCGGGAGACGGCCTCGAGGGACTGATCCTTCGTTACCCGCTCGCTCTCCACGGCCACGACGCGCTCGCGGTTCTTCCCCGCGACTTCCACCTGCCGCCTCATGTTCTCCTCGGCGACAGCCAGCTCCTCGTCGGTGCGGATGCGGGCGTGCTCGGCGCGGAGGCGCTCCTCGGCCTGGATCTTGGCCAGCTCGGCGGCCTCCCGCGCCCGGACCGATTCGATCTCCCGCTGCTGCTTGGACTCGGCGTCGGCGTACTGCCGGTCCAGCTCCAGGATGGCCTCCCCCGCCTCGACGTCCTGCTTCCGGATCTGCTTTTTCTCGGTGTTCTCGAACTGGTTGGTCTGCACGTGCTGCGCGGCAGTCAGCTCGGTGATCTTGCGGATGCCCTGGGCGTCGAGGATGTTCTTCGGGTCGAGGCTGGTGACGGGGGTCTGCTCGAGGTAGTCGATGGCGGCGTCCTCGAGGACGTAGCCGTTCAGGTCGCGGCCGATCAGCTCGATGATGGCGTCGCGGAACTCGTTCCGCTTCGTGTAGAGATCGACGAAGTCGAGCTGCTTGCCGATCGTCTTCAGTCCCTCCGAGAATTTGGCGCTGAAGAGCTCTTCGAGCGTCTGCCGGTCGGAGGCGCGGATGCAGCCGATCGACTGCGCGACCTTGATCACGTCCTCGATCGTCTTGTTCACGCGCACGAAGAAGGTGACCTTGATGTCCGCACGGATGTTGTCGCGGCAGATCAGCCCCTCCTTGCCGCGGCGATCGATCTCGATCGTCTTCACGGAGATGTCCATCACCTCCGCCTTGTGGATGATCGGCAGGACCACGGCACCGGTGAAGGTGACGTCGGGCCCCTTCTTCTTTCCGACGATGAGGGCCTTTCCCTGCTCGACCCGCCGGTAGAACTTGGCGACGATCAGCGCCAGAACGAACAGCGCGATGAGGAGCAGTCCGGCTCCCACGATTGAAGCGAATGTCACGTCCATGATGGATCTCCTACCCAGAAAGTACCGGTTTGCGGATCGTACTGTTGAACGACGGCTTTGCTGCCGACGGTGAAGTTGTTCTCGCGGTTACAGCGGACTTCGGCGAGCACGCCCGCCCCCCCGTCATCGACCTCGGCCGTGCCGTATTGGGCGTCGACACGCGTCGAGCGGATGACACAGGGGCGGCCGACGAGCGCCAGCCGGTTCGCCCCCTGGTCCGAAGCGAAAAAGGGGCGGAACGGCCGCAGGACGACCGTGGCGCAGAGGAACCCGATCCCGAGGGCACCGATCAGGATCAGCCACGACGATACGTCGTCGCGGAAGTACTTCACGCCGAGGTAGCTGGCCAGCCAGCCGCAGATGGAGGTGATGCCGAAGACGATGGTCGTCGGGATTCCGCGCACGCCGAGGGCGTCGAGGAAGTTGTGCCCCTCGCCCTCCATCCCGTCGAAATCGAGGAAGTCGAACAGACTGAAGAGGGCGGAGAGGGAAAAGCCGACCATCTTCAGCGCCGCGTAGATCAGAAACAGGACCACGCCGGCGGTGAAGACGACCGTCGGGAAGGAGAACGTCGAGACGATGAGCTCGCCCATGGCAGACCTGTCGTATCGCGGGTGAAAGGCGGAGATAGCTATTTACGCGAAACCAGCCGCCGCGTCCAGCAAAATCGTGCCCTCATCCGGTCAAATTGCCCCATCCGGGAACGCGTCGAGGTCCATTTCGAGCCGCTGAGCGACTCGCTGGTGCGCTGCACCATCAGCGTCAACGACAGCGCTCTGCTCGGCCACGCCGCCGAGCTGTCCATCGTGCGGAAGGTCGTCGTGCACGACTCCCGCGCCGTGAACAGCTCCGAGGTCGTCCTCCGCCGGAAGGTCGCCCGGCTCGAGCCGCGCCTGGCCATCGATCTTCACCGCGCCGCCCTCCAGGTCTTCTCCTACAGCGGCCCGCACATCGACATCGAGGTCCACAGCATTCTCAAGATCGACGACGGGTTCTTCTTCGACACCACCATCAGCCGGGAAGAGCAGATGGCGCTCTCGCCGCGCCCGCACGTCAGCCACGACGCCAAGGAGATCGTGGAGCCGCACGACGCCTTCGACTTCATCAGGAACCTGGCCGCCATTCCTCCGCTGAACCGCGCCATCACCATGGCCCTGGTATTCCTCGGCGGCGCGGTGATCGCCGTCAACACCTGGGTCGGCGTCCACGACCAGCTCGCTCCGGAGCCGATGGTCTGGTTCTACACTCATTTCGACTCGGACGGCGACGGAGAATCTCCACTCCAGAAATCGCTCATGGGCAGCGGCGTCATCGGCGCCGCGATCTGGTACGGCATGAAGCGGCAGCTCCGCAAGTACATGACCTTCGAGCTGCACGGCATCCCGGCGCGGATCTGCCGCGGCGACAGCCTTCGCGCCGCCGCCCTCCTGCGCGGCCGCTCCCGCGTCCCGCTCGAGAACGTCACGCTCCGCGTGGTCGCCTGCAACATGGAGCTCGGCCAGTACAAGCGCGGCTCCGGGACGAAGGAGCGGACCGTCTCGTTCACGGAGCCGGTGCGGGCGGTCATCCTCTACGACCACAACATCCCCCTCATCCCGGCCGGGGCGCCGGTGCAGAGCTACATTCCCGGCGAGATCCGCTTCGAGCCGATGTTCCGCGCCCTCTACCCCCAGCAGATGGCCGGCTCCAGGCACGGCCTGTCGCTGTACTGGGAGGTGCAGCTCATCCACGACGACTTCATCGACCAGGAGCTGATCGGGCCGGTGGACTGCTTCCCCTGGAAGGACTTCCTCGAGGCATGACCGTCTTCGACGATCATCTCGGTCTGGCCGGCCGCGACCTCACGCCGTTCCGGCTGATCCTCTTTCACGGGCGGAGCGGCAGCGGCAAATCGACCGCCATCCGGTTCCTGCTCGAGAATTCCTTCCGCGACCGGCCCGTGGAAGTCGTCGACGAGATCGGAGCGCTGCGAGACCTCTTCCGCATGCGGGCCCTCCTGCGGAACAACGTCACGCTGCTCGTCGCCACGCATGTCCATCCGTTCTGGTTTCGGCTTCTCGCCCCCGGCCGGATGCTCGTCTTTCACACCGATCGCGACCCGTCGAAGATCGCCCGGCATCTGGCCCGGCTGGGCGTGAGCGCCACGCCGGCCGCGGTGCAGGCCTACGTCGGGAGGTTCGGCGCCACCTACACCGACGCCGAGCTGATCATGGAGCGATGGCCCTCCCCCATCTTCGACCATTCTCTCGCCAGGTTCCTGAAGTTCGACCGCATCGAGTAGCGGCTCCGATTCACTCCGTCCTCCTCTGTGCCCTCTGTGTCTCTGTGGTTGGTTTTTTCACCACAGAGACACGAAGGAAACAGAGGAGATGATCCCCCCTGCGTTGACCCCCTACGTTGACTTCAGCTCTCCCAC
>DATLEX010000307.1:0-20967 GCA_035525045.1 Thermoanaerobaculia bacterium
CGTGCCGGGTGCCGGTCAGGCACCCGGCACGCCACTGGCGATTGGGGATGAGGTCGCTTCGAGCGTGGCTCGTTGAGCATCGAGGCGGCCACGATGTCTCGATCGTGCACACAGGCCGGAGTCCACTCGCTGACCTGAGAACCATCTGCGCGGCAAACTGGCAGTCCGAACCCGGTCGGCGCCGCTGAACCTGAGCGCCGTAGTCTTGAAACAGAGCGCGCGGGGCAATTCGCCCCGACGCGAGCTCGCGCACAGATGTCTAGACGGCACGCTCCCCAGCGTCCGTCCAGCTCGAGTTCTTCGACTCCAACGGAGCAGTTGCCGGACTGCCGCGCTGCGTGCAGCTCCCGCAGTTTGGTCAGGCGGAGCTGGTGGATGCCTTCGTTCGGCAGCGGTGGTACGTCTCCCTAGATCCAGAGGGGTTGCAGGGCGAGTTCTATGGCATCGAAGGGTTCGGCGCGGACGGCGGCGTCGCCGCCGTGGGTGGCGAGCAGGAGCCAGTGGCTGTTCTCCTGGCGGTAGACCTCCAGGGTGCGGGCGGAGGGGTCGATCAGCCAGAGGTTCCTGACGCCGTAGGTCGCGTACTTCGGGACTTTCATCACCCGGTCGAGTTTCGCGCTGGAAGGGGAGATGACTTCGCACACCCAGTCGGGCGCCAGCTCGAAGAATGCGACATCGGGATACTCAGGCATCCGCTCCCGGCGCCAGCCGGCGAGATCGGGGACGAGGATGTCGCGGTCGAGATGGATCTCCGGCTCGAAGATGATCCACCAGCCGCCCGGGCCACCTTCGCCGTGATCGAACGGCGGGACGAGCTTTCCTCCAAGACCCGACGCGGCGCGACCGTGCCGGCTGGCCGGACGCGGTGATGTGAAGAGCTCGCCGTCGACGATTTCGGCCACGAGGTGGTCGGGGACTTTGACGAGATCCTCGTAGGTGGCGGGGGAGGTGACTGGCCCTGGCATTGGCTGATTATCCCTCGGAGCACGCCGGCGGGGGGAGGTCCTCCCCCGGCACTCCACTGCGGACGCCGCCGGCCGGCGAGAATCTCAGTCTTCGCACATCCCTCAGGCCTCATTCCCCCCTCCGGGCCCTCCCGCCCCGGAATCCTCCCCCCCCTCCCCCCGTTGTATCCTTTTTCCGGAACATTTCCGGCACCCGCGCGTCAAACTCTTGACGCGCTGAAACCTATGCCACAGTTCATCGTTCGAGTCGGGACTCCCGAAGGGGAGATTGTCGAGCGCCACGTGCAGGCGTCCAACGCCCGTGCCGCGCAGGAGGAGCTTCGCCGGCAGGGCCTCTACGTCTTCGAGGCCAAGCGGGGCTGGGGGACCCTCCGCGACCTTCTTCCCGGCCGGCGATCGGTCCCGACCGAGCGCTTCCTGCTGTTCAATCAGGAGCTCTTGGCCCTGGTCCGGGCCGGGCTGCCGATCATCCAGTCGCTCGACATCCTCCTGGAACGGCAGAAGGACTCGCTCTTCCGGGAGGTCCAGACCGAGGTGCGGGACAAGATCAAATCGGGCGCGGCCCTCTCCGATGCCTTTGCCTCGTACGGGGAGATGTTCCCCCCGATCTATTCGACCTCGCTGCGCGCCGGCGAGCGTTCGGGCGACCTGGAGGGAGTCCTCCGCCGATTCCTCCGCTACCAGAAGATGATCGTGAACCTGCGCAAGCGGGTGGTCTCGGCGCTGATCTATCCGGCGGTGCTGCTGGTCCTGATGAGCGGGCTGATCTTCGTGATGCTGACCTGGGTGATCCCCCGCTTCTCGGAGTTCTTCGAGGGCTTCGACGCCGAGTTGCCGCTGGTGACCCGGCTGCTGATCTCCTTCGCCAGCGGGCTGCGGGAGAACGTGGTCTTCACGCTGGCGGGCGCGGCCGTGGTGATCTTCGCCCTCCGCCGCTGGGCCCGGACCCGCGGGCGCCTGACGTGGGACTGGATCAAGCTTCGCTTGCCGTTCGTGGGGGGCATCTTCCACCGCGTCGCGCTCATGCAGTTCACCCAGTCCCTCGGCACGCTTCTGGCCGGCGGCACACCGATGGTGCCGGCGCTGGAGATCGCCTCGCAGTCGATCACCAACCAGGCCGTCGGCTCGCGGGTCAGCTCCATCGTGCAGAACGTGCGGGAGGGCGATCCGCTCTGGCGCTCGCTGGAGCGGACGGAGGTGGTCAGCGACCTGGCCGTGGAGATGATCAAGGTCGGCGAATCGACCGGGGCCCTGACGGAAATGCTCGGCAATGTCAGCGAGTTCTACGATGAGGAGATCGAGGCCCGGCTGAGCCGGGTCGTGACCGCCATCGAGCCGATCATCCTCGTGGTGATGGGCGGCATCATCGCCCTTCTGCTTTACGCGTTCTATCTGCCGCTCTTCCAGCTTTCGACAGTGGGGCAGCAATGAGGGAAGGGCTCGGGGCTCAGGGCTCGGGGCTCGGACGGCCTCTGGTTTCGTCCCTCTGAGCCCCGAGCCCTGAGCACCAGGACCATGGCGAACGATCCGACCCGCAACCTCTACAAGAACGCCGATCCCACCGGGGAGGCGGCGCGCGCGCAGCGCATCGCCGAGCAGTACGGGTTCCCGTACGTCGACCTCGCGCACTTCCAGGTGGACCACGCCCTATTCCGCGACATCCCGCTGGACCTGATGATCCGCTACCAGTTCCTGCCGGAGCGGCGGGAGAACGGCCACATCGCCGTGGTGGTCGGGGATCCGACCGACGTGCTCAAGCTCGATGAGCTGGAGCTGCTCCTCGGCTCGCCGCTGAAGATCAAGGTGGCCTCGCCGGCCGCCATCCGCGACAAGCTGCAGAAGTCGGAGTCGACCCAGCGGGTCCTGGACGAGGCCACGGAAGGGTTCCGCATGCAGTTGGTGGGGGAGGACGAGGACGGCGGCGAGGTCCTGAGCATCGACTCGATCACGCAGCAGGAAGCGTCGCCGATCATCCGCCTGGTCGATTCGATCGTCTTCAACGCCATTCAGCGCCGGGCCTCGGATATCCACATCGAGACCCGAGACAACGAGGTGGTGGTCAAGTACCGCATCGACGGAGTGCTGTACGAGGCCCTCGATCCCATCGACAAGCGGCATCATTCGACGATCATCTCGCGGATCAAGGTCATGTCCGAGCTCGACATCGCCGAGAAGCGCGTGCCGCAGGACGGCCGCTTCAAGCTGCGCATCACCGGGCGGACCATCGACTTCCGCGTCTCCATCGTGCCGACGGCGCACGGCGAGGACTCGGTCATCCGCATCCTGGACAAGGAGTCGATGAACAAGGAGTTCAAGAACCTCCGCCTGGACGTGCTGGGATTCGATGACGACATGCTGGTCAAGTTCCGCAAGTTCATCAAGGAGCCGTACGGCATGGTGCTCGTCACAGGCCCGACCGGGTCGGGCAAAACCACCACGCTCTACGCCGCGCTCTCGGAGATCCAGTCGTCGGAAGACAAGATCATCACCATCGAGGACCCGGTCGAGTACCAGCTCCGGGGGATCACCCAGATCCCGGTGAACGAGAAGAAGGGGCTGACCTTCGCGCGCGGGCTGCGGGCCATTCTCCGCCACGATCCCGACAAGATCATGGTCGGCGAGATCCGCGACGAGGAGACGGCCGCCATCGCCGTGCAGTCGGCGCTCACCGGCCACCTCGTCTTCACCACCGTGCACGCCAACAACGTGGTCGACGTGCTCGGCCGTTTCCTGAACATGAAGGTGGACCTCTACAACTTCGTGTCGGCGCTCAACTGCGTGCTGGCCCAGCGGCTGGTCCGGCGCATCTGCGAGTACTGCCACCACGAGGTGAGGTATCCCGACTCCTTCCTGAGAGAGTCGGGCCTCGATCCTGCCGAGTACCGCGGCACCACCTTCTGGGAGGGAGTGGGATGCCTCGAGTGCAACGGCACCGGGTTCCATGGCCGCCTGGCCATCTCCGAGCTGCTCGACCTCTCCGACCACATCCGGACGATGATCATCGACCGCCGTCCGGCCTCGGAGATCAAGAAGGCCGCCGGTGACGAGGGAATGATCTTCCTGCGCGAGTCGGCACTGCAGAAAGTGAAGGAGGGGAGGACGACCTTGCGGGAGATCAACAAGGTCACCTTCGTCGAGTAATGGCCCGAACCTATCCGCCAGATGTCGTCGTCCTGGACACGGACGGCCTCCTGCACGCGCGGCTGAATGCCGGGAAAAAAGGTGCCCAGATCACGCATGGCCGCACCTATCGCCTGCCTGCCGGCACCTTCACCGACGCGGTGGTGACGCCGGAGCTGGCGAACGAGGCCGCGTTCGCCGATGTGCTGCGGCGCATGAAGATCGACTCGGGCCGGATGGAGAAAGTGTCGGTCCTCCTCCCCGACGCCTGGTTCAGGATGAATCTGGTGGAGCTGCCGCCCCTTTCGGACCGCCCGGAGGAGGCCCTGCACGCGGTGCGCTGGAGCCTGCGGCGCACGCTGCCGATCCCGCCGGAGACGCTGCGCGTGGCGTGGGAAGTCCTCGGTAAGTCTGGGACGAACGTGAAGCTGCTCGTCCTGAGCGCGGTCGACGCCACGCTGGCCGCCGTCGAGCGCGGCTTCGGCGCGGCGGGGATGGACGTGGTGCTGATCGAGCCGGTGGGACTGAACATCTGGAACGCCGTGACGGTGCGGGAGGCCAGCACTGGGCGTGACCGTCTCTTCTTCTACATCCGCGAGAACGACTTCACCACCGCGGTCTTCCGCGGGCCGGAGCCGCTCTTCATCCGCTCGCGCAATCTGAGCGGGGAGCGGACGCTGCAGCAGGAGATCCGGCTGTCGGCCAGCTACCTCCGCGACACGATGCAGGCGGTCTCGGTCGAGCGCTGCTACGTGGCGGGGAATTCGATCGGCGACGAGCTCCACGGCGAGTTGGAAGCCGAGTTCGGCGCGCCCGTCTCGCCGGTCCTCCTCCGAGACTTCGTGGAGCGTCTGCCGTCTGACCTAGGGGAAGTGGAGGCGGAGCTGACCGCCTGCACGGGAGTGTTCACCGGTTGAAGCCGATTCACCTCAATCTCGCCGCGCGGCCGTTTCGCGATTACCGGCCGCTGTACGCGGTGATCGTGGCGGCCTCGCTCCTGATCGCGTTCCTGATGCTGAACAACATCGACACCTACTACCGCTACGTGCGCGAGACCGAGGCCACCCGGCAGGAGATCGCCGCCATCGAGGCGGAGGTCGAGCAGGAGCGTCGTCTGGCCGACGTCGCAGCGAATCAGATGCGGACCATCGACCTGGAGACGCTGAGCAGCCAGACCCGCTTCATCAACGCGCAGCTCGCCGAACGCGCCTTCTCCTGGAGCGAGGTCCTGGACAGACTGGAGAACGTGCTGCCCAACAACGTCCGCATCACGTCCATCGTCCCGAGCTTCTCCGAGAGCGGCCTGGTCACGCTCCGGCTGCGGTGCTCCGCCAAGACCGCCGACGGCATGGTCATCCTGATCGATCGCTTCAACGCCAGCCCCCATTTCATGAACCCCTTCCCCGGCTCCGATCAGGCCGCGCCGGATGGGTACCGCTTCGAGCTGAGCGTCGACTACAAACCCTCCATTCCCCGCGTGGTGCCGAGATGACCGTCTGGCGCGAGAAACGGCTCCTGCTGGGGATCCTCGGCGTCCTCCTGGCCGCCAGCACGCTCTTCTTCTTCACCTATCGCGTGCAGTACGAGAAGCGGCTCCAGGATCTCGATACGCGCCGCGACCAGGTCAGGCTGCAACTCGAGGAGGTCCGCCGCGCCCGCCTGGCCGCCGAACAGCAGGTCGCCGCCTATCGTAAGATCGAACGCGACGTGCGGTGGATCTTCGACGAGCGCTGGTCGACGCAGGCCCAGCGGCTCACCAGGATGATCACCGAAGTGAACCGGCTCGCCATCGCCGCGAACCTGGTCCCCCCTTCCAGGAGCTACACCCGCACCGAGCCGCAGCGCGGCCGGGCCGAGACGGGGGTGGGAGCCACGCAGGTCGCCATCAATTTCACCGTGAAGGGGAGCTACCAGCAGATCCGCCGCCTGATCAACATGCTCGAGCTCTCCGAGCACTTCATCATCATCGACCGGATCGATCTCAACGCCACCGAAGGCGAAACGCTGACCATGAACCTGCAGGTCAAGACGCTGTTCCGCGACACGTCCGCTCCTGCGCCGCGCGTGCCGAACCAGCAACTGTGATGGATTGGATGAACTGGAAGACCTGGACCACCCTCGGTGTCGTGCTGATCGTGCTCTTCGCGATCTACATGTACGCCGCACCGGAATCCGTGCCCACCACTCCGGGCGCGCCCGTGGGGAGACAGCCTCGCACGACGGTGAAGACGCCCGGCGTCGACCCGGTCCATCTGGAGTGGCTGGAAGCGCAAAGCGGAAGCTACAGCAGCCGGCGGAACCTGTTCGCCTATCCCGCGCCGCCGCCACCCCCTCCCCCTCCGCCGCCCCCCACGCCGCCCGACCGTGACGGCGACGGAATCCCCGACTACCAGGACAACTGTCCCGACGTCTACAACCCCGACCAGCAGGACATCGACGGCGACGGGATCGGGACGGCCTGCGACGAGAACGAGGTCGCCCCTCCGCCTCCCCCGCCGCCGAAACCGGTTCCGCCGCCCTTCAGCTACCGCTACATCGGGACGTTCGGCCGCGCCGACAACCCCATCGCCACCTTCACGCGCGACGGCGAGATCGTCAACGCGCGGATCGGTGACGTCATCGACGGGAAGTTCATTCTTCGCAGCATCGGCCTGGAATCGGTCGAGATCGGTTTCGTCGGCTTCCCTCCCGACGAGAGACGGAGAGTTCCGCTGGGGCAGTAGGGCGCGGGAGCGCGGGCGGTAACCGGTAACCATTTGATGCGTCACACATTCAGGACGACATGATGAAGACATTGTTCAAAGCGGCAGCGGCAGTCCTCGTGCTCACGTTGCTCTCCTCGTGCGCGAGCTACAACGCCTGGCAGAAGGCCAGCCAAGCGGAGACGGACAAGGACTGGGACCAGGCCGTCATCTATTACGAGCGAGCGCTGCAGGTCGACCCCAACAACAGCCGGTTCCGGCTGTCCCTGCACCGGGCCAGGCGGGAGGCGGCCCGCCTCCACTTCGACAAGGCCAAGAGCCTTCGAGCCGCGGCCAACGCGGCCACGACTCGCGAGGAGCAGGTCCGCCTGATGCAGATGGCCGGGACCGAGCTCGAGCTGACGGTGAAGCTCGACCCTCCCAACCAGTTCGCGGCGGTCGAGCTCGGGAAGGTCGTGCAGTTCCTCCAGGACGTGGCCCGCGCGGAGATGGATTCGAAGTCGATCGACGAGGTCAAGCGGCGCGCCCGCGGCATCACCAAGGCGCAGCCACCGGTGCTCAACCCCGCCTCCGACGACCCCATTTCCCTCTCCTTCCCCCGCGAGACGCCGGTCAAGGACATCTACCGGGCCCTGGGGAACGCCTTCGGCATCAACATCCTCTTCGATCAGGCCGTCAAGGACGACCGCATCTCCATCGAGCTTCGCGACGTCACCGCCCAGCAGTCGCTCGAGCGCGTCATGCAGGCCGCCAGTCACTTCTACAAGGTCCTCGACGAGCGGACGCTCATCGTCGTACCCGATAATCCCCAGGCGCGGCGCGACTACGAAGATCTGGTGATCCGCACCTTTTACCTCTCCAACGGCGACGCCGAGCAGGTCACCAACGTGGTCCGGACCATGATCGAGGCCCGGAACGTCTTCCCCCTCAAGGCGCTCAACGCCATCACCATCCGCGACACCGCCGACAAGGTCCGCATCGCCGAGAAGATCATCGAGGCCAACGACAAGGCCAAGGCCGAGGTGGTCGTGGCCGTGGAGCTGGTTCAGCTCGACCTGAACAAGGTGCGCGACATCGGCCTGGCCGTCACCGGCGGCTCCTCCATGTCCGCCACGCCCTTCAGCGGCACGAACGATGAGGGGGGGCGCGTCCCCTTCACCGGAGGGACCCTGGCGGACATCGCCAACATCCTCGGCAGCGCCGGCGCGGTGCGGAGCAACGTCAGCTTCACCATCCCCACCGCGACCTACTCCCTGGTGAAGAGTCTCGGCAACAGCGAGCTGCTGGCGAACCCCGAGCTGCGCATCTCCGAGGGGGAGAAGGCCACCCTGCACATCGGGCAGCGCATCCCCGTCCCTGTTTCGACCTTCACCACGATCAGCACGGGCGGCGCGAACCCCTACCAGCCCTCCGTCTCCTTCCAGTACCAGGACGTCGGCATCAAGGTCTCCATGGAGCCCCGCGTCCATCACAACCGCGAGGTGACGCTCAAGCTCACCGTGGAGGTCTCGAACCAGGGCGACCCGGTGCGCGTGGAGGGCTTTCTTCCGCAGCCGACGTTTGCCACGCGGACGATCGAGTCCACCATCCGTCTGAAGGACGGCGAGACGAACTTCCTGGCCGGGCTGATCCAGGATTCCACCATCAACAGCTCGACCAAGACGCCGTTCCTCGGCGAGATCCCTTTCATCGGGCGGCTCTTCACGCAGACGCGTGAGGAGAACCGGCGGACCGATCTGGTCCTGACCATGACTCCGCACATCATCCGCATCCCCGACATCACCGAGGACGACCTGGCCCCGATGTGGGTCGGAACGACGAACAACCTGACCTTCCGCGGCGTGACGCCGCGAATCGAGTCGCAGTCCGGAATCGATCCCTTCACGCAGACGCGCCCGGCGCCGCCCACCGCTCCCTACCAGAATCCGGCCGCGCGGCTCGCGCCGCCGGCCGCGGCTCCGCCGGAGGGGCAGGCTCCCCCGGCCCGGCAGCAGCAGCCGCCGGGTTACGCCCCCCCGCAGGGAGCGCCTCCCACCGATCCCTTCCGCCCGCAGCCGCAGCCGCAGTCGGATCGCGGCGGCGGGGACGCCCCAACCCTGGCCGCGACGGCCGCCGCTGCACCGAGCGACACCGCGCTGCGCTACGCGCCGCGCATCTCCCCGCAGCCGGCCGCGCTCGCGATCGGCCCGGGCGAGCAGAAACTCTGGACACTGGTGGGGATGGACCTCGACGGGCTGACGGCCGAGACGCTCGCGTTCCGCTACGACGCCAGCGCGATCGAGGTGATGGACGTCTCCTTCGGTCCGGCCGTGCACGTCGATCCCCGCATCCCGCCCGTGGTGACCATCGATCGCAACAACGGGTTGATCCGCATCGTCTCTTCGGACGGCAAGCCGCTGAGCTTCAACAGCGGAGGGGAGCTCCTCGTCCTGCGCGTTCTGGGCGGGCTCCGCGGCGAGACCGCCCTGGTGGTCGACATTCCTCAGTTGAAGAACGGCAACGGTGACGTGGTCGTGACCGCGGTGACCGGCGGCCGGGCCACGGTCGAGTGAACTATGTTCGAAGTGTTCAGAATGCGCTGTCATTTCGAGCGTAGCCGCGGCTTCACCATCGCCGAACTGGTGACGGTGGTGGCCATCATCGGCATCCTGGCCTCGGTGGCACTCCCCGTGGCGCGCTTCAGCATCCGGCGCCAGAAGGAGATCGAGCTGCAATCGCGCCTTCGGAAGATCACCGAGGCCATCGACCGCTATCACGAGCTGATGACCATCCCCCCGAACGTTCCGGTGCGCCCGGCGCAGATGCAGGCCCTCGGCTCGGAAGGCTATCCGAAGGACCTCGATGCCCTGCTGGAAGGCGTAAAGATGAGCGACGGCCGCACGATCCGCCTCATCCGTGAGCGCGACCTCATCGATCCGATCACCGGGAAGAAGGAGTGGATCACGCGCTCGACGACCGACGACCCCGACACCTGGTCGACCGACGGGAATAATGTCTTCGAGGTGCACTCCACGTCCACGGCGCTCTCGCTCGACGGGAAGACCAGGTACAACGAATGGTAGGGAGACGGCGCTCGGACCAGCGCGGCTTCACCCTCATCGAGCTGATCGTGGTGGTCACGATCATCGGCATCCTGGCCGGCGTGGCAGTGCTGCAGGTCAGGAACGTCCAGCGAAAAGCCCGCGAGGCCGCGCTGATGAGCAACCTGCACGAGATGCGGAAGGCGATCGACAACTTCTACGCCGACAAGCAGCGCCTGCCGTCGACGCTCGACGAGCTCGTACCGAATTATCTCCGACGGGTGCCGCCGGACCCCATCACAGAGCAGGTGGACTGGGAAGAGATCATGGACACGCCCGATCCGGATGCGCCGCCGGAAATGGACCAATACGGCTCGCCCGCGGCGGGGGGAATCATCGACGTCAGGAGCAGGGCCGTAGGAACGACTCTCAACAATGTCCCGTACAGCGAGCTGTAGTCTCCGACGAGCCGAGGCCGGCTTCACCCTGGCCGGGCTGCTGGCCATCATCGGCGTGATCATGATCTTCGTCACCGCCACCGTCCCCACGCAGTGGTCGATGGTCAGGGCCCGCGAGCGCGACAAGCAGACCATCTTCATCATGAAGCAGTACGCGCGGGCCATCCGCAACTTCCAGCTCAAGCACGGCTCGGCGCCGGTCAGCCTCCAGCAGCTCAAGGATGCCCGCTCGCCGCGCATGATGCGCGGTAAGGGAGAGTGGGTGAGCCCGCTCACCGGCGAGGTCGACTGGATCCCGATTCCGGCCAGCGCCGCCACGATCGCGGGCGTGCCGGTGGGGCAGATTCCCCCTCAGAGTCTCCGGCCGAACACCCCCGTCCAGGTCACGCCCTCCACCCCTCCTCCCGGAGCGGCCACGCCTCGGCCCGGGCAGCCGGGCGGGGCGGTGGGGCCGATCATCGGCGTCCGGCCTGCGAAGAGTGGAAAGAGCTTCCTCACCCTCAACGGCGCCGACTCCTACGAGCAGTGGACCTACACCGTCCTGGATCTCGAGAACGAGATCACCGGCCGGAGGGCCGCCCTCGGGACGAAGTAGGCCGCAGGCCTGCCGTACCCGAGGCCTTAAAATGCCCACCCACATGACCCGCGTCCCCTCCGCCGTGTTCCGCCATATCCTTCCGTCGGGGCTGACGGTGCTCGTGGAGACGCTGCCCTACGTCCGCTCGGTCTCGCTCGGCTACTACCTCCGGAGCGGATCGGCCGTGGAGACGGAGGAGCACAGCGGGGCCTCGCACTTTCTCGAGCACCTCGTGTTCAAAGGGACGGCCCGCCGCTCGACCGCCGACATCGCCCAGGTCATCGACATTCTCGGCGGGGACGTCGACGCCTTCACCGGGAAGGAGTACACCTCGTTCTACGCGCACGTTCTCGACGAGCAGGTCGAAACGGCGCTCGATCTTCTGACCGACATCGTCGCGGCACCGAAGTTCTCAGCCGACGACGTGGAGATGGAGAGGCGCGTCATCCTCGAAGAGATCCGCATGGTGGAGGACACGCCGGACGATCTCGTGCACGAGATCTTCGTCACCTCGTTCTGGCCCGATCATCCCCTCGGGCGGCCCATCCTGGGGACCGAGGAGACGGTGACACGCCTGCAACGCCGCCAGATCGCCGAGCACTACGCGGAGACATTCCATCCATCGAACATGATCTTCTGCGCCTCCGGGAACGTGCATCCGGAGCAGGTGATCCCGTTCCTGGAGCGGAGTTTCCCGGTGGACTCACGCGAGGCCATGCACCGGGAGTGGAGCACGCCGTGCCCGAAGCAACATGTCATTCTTCGCGAGAAGCGGGAGCTCGAACAGGTCCATCTCTGCCTCGGGTCACGCGGGTTCCCGCAGCAGGACAACGAGCGTTACGCCGCCGCCCTCTTCAACACCATCCTGGGAGGGGGCATGTCCTCCCGCCTGTTCCAGCGCATCCGCGAGAAGGAGGGCCTGGTCTACAGCGTCCTCTCCTACCACAACGGATATCTGCACGGCGGGTACGAAGCGGTGTACGCGGCCTGCGCGCCGAAGAACCTCCGGCGGGTCCTCGACATCACCCTCGAGGAGATGCGCAAGATCAAGACCGGCGGGGCCACCGAGGCGGAGCTCTCCGCGGCCAAGCTGCATCTCAAGGGGTCGATCCTGCTGTCGCTCGAATCGACGGTCAGCCGGATGTCGGGACTGGCGCGGCAGGAGTACTACTTCGGTCGGCAGTTCACTCCCGACGAGATCATCGAGCACATCGACGCCGTGACCCTCGACGGCATCCGGCAGGTGGCCCGCACCATCGTCGACCCCGACTCCCTCTCCCTGACCCTGCTCGGCAACCTCAAGTCTCCCGGCATCTCCGCCCGCACCCTCAGCGAAGCGGTCGCGTGAGGGGCCCTCCTCCGAGCCCTGAGCCCACTGTCATCCCTCATGCCTCGTGTCCACGAACTCCACGTTCACTCCCGGCGAGACGCGGTGCGCCACTTCCCGCGCATCCCAGTTCGTCAGGCGGATGCAGCCGTGGGAGGAGGCGTAGCCGATCGATTCGGGGTCGGAGGTGCCGTGGATTCCGTAATGCGGTTTGCTGAGCGCGATCCAGACGATGCCGACCGGTGAGTTGGGACCGGGATTGAGGTTGGCCTCCGGCTCGTCGTCCGGCACTTCGTGGAAGAGCTTGGGCTGGTAGTGGAAGTGCGGATCGTGCGCGATCTGCCTGATCTCGAGCGTCTCCTGCGGGGATGGGTCGTACTCGGAGCCGACGGTGGTCGGGGCGTGGAAGACCATGTTGCCGGCGGCGTCGAAGGCGTTGAAGGTGTTGCCGTTGAGCGAGATCACCACGCGGGCGATGTCGGGGCGGTCGGATCGGACCGCCGGCCGGACATTCGGCACGTCGATCGATGCGCCCGGCTGCAGCGCCGAGAAGTCGGCCTGAGGATTGATCTGCTCGAGGAACGCCGGGGTGGTGTGAAACTTCTCGGAGAGCTTCTCCAGCACGTTCTCGTAGCAGAGACAGTCGAGCTTCGCTTTCTCGTAGACGTCGTCGGGGATTCCCACGAAAGGCCCCTCCACGTCTTCCGACGTCACGTGGTGGGCCACCATCGCCGGAACGCCGTCCGTCTCCGCGGCCAGGGTTCGAAACGTCTCCTCGTCGAGATCGCCGGTGGGCTCGAGGCCCATCGAGCGCTGAAACCACCAGAGGGAGATGGCGCTGTTCTTCCCCCACCGCCCGTCGATTGCGCCGACGGAGTGCCCCACGCGGTCGAGATAAACCTGGGTCCTGATCACGGACGGGCCGGAGACGTCGCCCGTGATCGGGACCACGACCGGTGCCGTGTTGATCGCTTGCGCGGTGAGTCCCTCGAGCGACTCCTTCACGCCGCGCACGAAGTGGATGTTCCGGGCCGCGACCGCGGCCCGCTGGCGGACTGCAAACTGCTGGGCCCGGAAGCCCGCCAGTTGCCGCCAGCGGACGTCGAAACGCTCTCGCTCGCGCGCGGCAGGGTCGTCCGGAGGCCCTGTCGGCACGGCTATGCGATCGACGGCCTGGGAGGCCCTCTCCGACACGGTTCCAGTCGTCTCCCGCCCCCTCTCCCGCGAACAGCCGGCGGCGAGGAGAAGGACTGCCACAGCACAAATCGCTTTGTTCATGAGCTCTCTCCTAGCAAAGTCGCTGCCCGGCTCGCCGGCCCCCGCCCTCTACCCCCTGTAGCGGGTGCTAGACTCCTCTCCGAGTGATCACGTACCTGAAGGTGCGGAACCTCGCCATCGTCGAGGAGCTGGTCATCGAGCCGGGCCCGGGGCTCAACGTCCTGACGGGCGAGACGGGGGCGGGCAAGTCCCTGCTGATCGACTCGCTCGAGTTTCTCCGCGGCGCGCGCAGCTCGGCGGAGATGATCCGCGCCGGGACCGACAAGATGACGGCCGAGGCCGTGTTCGAGCTGGCCGCGCCGCTTGGGGATACGTTCGAGCTCCTCGGTGTCGAGCTGGAGGAAGGCGATGACCTCGAGCTGATCGTCAGGCGCGACATCGGAGCGGGCGGGCGGGGGCGGGTCCTGGTCAACGGCTCGCCCGTCTCGGTCCGCGACCTGGCCGAGGCCATGGAGGCCGTCCTCGAGATTCACGGCCAGAACGCCTCCCATCACCGGGTAGCGGGCCAGACCTACCGGGAGCTGGTCGACCAGTACGGTGGACATGGCGAGCTGCTCGAGGCGACGCGGGTCGCCTGGCGGGAGTGGCGGGTCGTGGGCGGCGAGCTTGCGGAGCTGGCCGGCGCGAACCGCGACCGCGCCCTCCGCCTCGATCTGCTCAAGTACCAGATCGACGAGATCTCCGCGGCCCGGCTCGATCCCGGCGAAGAGGAGTCGCTGCGCGAGGAGCGAAGCATCCTGGCCCACGCCCGCGAGACGATCGAGGCCACGGCCGGGGCGTTCAACCTGCTCGACGACGACGAGAACGCGGCGCTGACGCAACTAGCTCGCGCCGCCGGACTCCTGCAGCCGCTCGCGCGAGAGATCGCCGAGATCCGGCGCATCGGGGACGAGCTGCAGGAGGTGACCTATCGCCTGCAGGACCTCGCCCGCACGCTCTCCAGCCTCAGCGAGTCGGTGCGCCACGACCCGGAGAGGCTCGAGGCCGTCGAGGAGCGCCTGGTGACCCTCGATCGCCTGAACCGAAAGTACGGCGGCTCGATCGCCGCGGTGCTCGAGCATCTGAGCCGGATTTCCGACGAGTACGAGCGGCTGGCCGATTTCGAAGGGAGCCTGCAAAAGCTCCAGGAGCAGGAATCGGCCGCGTTCGGGGCGTACTGCAAAGCCGCGGAGAAACTGTCGGTGGCCCGCCGCAAGGCCGCGGAGTCATTCCAGATCGAGATCGAGTCGGAGCTTCGCGACCTGGCCATGGAGCGGACCACGGTGCGGGTGGAAGTGAGCGGCGATCCCCCTTTCCGGAGTGCCGGGGAGGAGACCGCCGCTCCGAGGCAGGCCGGTGAGGCCGGCTTCGACCGTGTGGAGATTCTCATCGCCCCGAATCGCGGCGAGGAGCCGAAACCGATGCAGAAGATCGCCTCCGGGGGCGAGCTGTCGCGGATCCAGCTCGCCATCGCCGCCGCGCTCTTCAAACGCTCGTTGGGAAGCGCCGCGGCGACACTCGTCTTCGACGAGATCGACGCCGGCATCGGCGGGCGCGTGGCGGAGGTGGTCGGGCGCAAGCTGCGGGAGCTGTCCGCGACGAACCAGGTGATCTGCGTGACGCACCTCCCGCAGATCGCCAGCTTCGGTACGACGCATTTCCATGTCTGGAAGGAAGACGTGAAGGGACAGACCCGTGCCCGGATCCGCCGCCTCGATGCGCACGAGGAACGGGTCACGGAGCTGGCCAGGATGCTGGCCGGAGAAACCGTACCCGCCTCGGCCGTCCTCCATGCCCGCGAGCTCCTCGGCGCCGGCGCCTCACCTCCCCCCCGCTCTGGCGCCACGGCCGGAACGGCAAAGTCGAGGCGATGACCCCCGACATCACCCATCTGGTCCGCGTCCTCCGCAGCGAGGGTGTTGCGCTGCTGCCGACCGATACCATCTACGGTCTGCACGCGCTGGCCACCAGCGAGAAGGGCCTGGCCGCGATCGCGGCCATCAAGGGGCGCGACGCCGGCAAGCCCTTCGTGGTCATCGGCTCATCACGCCAGCAGCTCGAGTCGATCGGCGCGCGATTCACCGACGCCGCTCGCGCGGCGCTCGACGAGCTCTGGCCCGGACCTCTCACCGCCGTCGTTCCGCTCCGTGCGCCGATTCCCGCCAGCCGCGGCAGCGCCACGCTGGGGGTGCGCGTTCCCGCGCTCCCATGGCTTCGTCAGCTCGCGCAGGAAACCGGACCACTGGCGTCGACGAGCGCGAATCGCAGCGGTGAACCGCCGCTCATCACTCCGGACGAGCTGTCACCCGACCTGCAGAAGTCGATCGACGCCGTTCTGAACGGAGGGCGGCTCGAAGGGAAACCTTCGACCATCGTGGACTTTACCGGCGATGAACCGCGGCTCATCCGGGAGGGTGAACCTTTCTTTACACAGAAAGTGTGGAAAACGCTGCGGAAATCGCTGTGAAAAACGCATGAGGCCGCAAAAACTCGCACGTTTCAGCGATTTGCACAACGACTTGGGCGAAATCGCGCAAGCCACTCGCGACGCTGGACTTGACACGAAAACTCTCACCTGCTGCAGCGTCTCTTGTGCACTTTGCCGGCGCCATTTCGACTTTCCACATGCCTGCTCCGAAACTACGGCAATAAATCCTTCGTGTTCACAGGAACTTGACACCGTCGCCGGCCTCACGGAGAAGGCCGCTTCCCCCGCTCCCTTTCAGTCGATGTAACGGAGGGCGAGGGCCGCCAGGCCGAGGAACGAGAAGAAGCCCGCCACATCGGTGAAGGTGGTCACGAAAATCGACGAGGCCACCGCCGGATCGAACCCGACCCGCTCGAGCGCCACCGGGACGAGCCCCCCCACGAAGCCGGCCACGACCATATTGAAGATCATGGCGCAGAACAGAATCACGGCGAGGACCCAGTTGCCGGTCCAGAGGCCAACCACCAGCATGGCCACCGAACCGATGGCGGCGCCGTTGGCCAATCCGACCAGCGTCTGCTTCATGATGGGCCGGCGCGCGCTGTTCCAGTCCACCTCGCCGAGGGCCAGCGCGCGGACGAACACGGTGAGGGACTGCGTCCCGGCGTTGCCACCCATTCCGGCGACGATGGGCATGAAGACGGCCAGGGCCGTCCAGCGCTGGATGGTCCCCTCGAAGCGGCTGACCACCCAGGCCGCCAGAAAGGCCGTCACCAGGTTCACGGCCAGCCAGGGGATGCGCATCATGAACGACCGGCGGGCGGGAGTGGCGATGCGCTCCGAGGCGTCCACGCCGGCCAGGTGCATCAGGTCTTCCTCGGCCTGCTCCTGGATCACGTCGATCACGTCGTCGACCGTCACCACACCGACGAGACGGTTCTGCACGTCGACCACCGGCACCGACAGAAGGTCGTACTTGGAAACGACCCGCGCCACCTCCTCGGGGGGGGAGTCGATCTGCGTCCGAACCACGCCCCGCACCATGATGTCCTTGATGCGTACCAGGGGAGAGGCGAGGATCA
Organism: Thermoanaerobaculia bacterium; assembly: GCA_035525045.1. Lineage (GTDB taxonomy): Bacteria > Acidobacteriota > Thermoanaerobaculia > Gp7-AA8 > Gp7-AA8 > DATLEX01. The sequence continues at coordinate 16,937 of DATLEX010000307.1, forward strand.
GGTTGCGCAGCGACAGCACGCCGACCAGGTGCTCCTCGGCGTCGACACAGTAGACGTAGAAGAACGATTCCTTCCGCGGGTACTGCCGGATGGCATCGATGGCCTGGGCCACGGTCAGGTCCTCATCGAGGGCCAGGAACTCGATGTTCATCAGCGAGCCGGCGGTCTCCTCCTCGCCCTCCAGCAGTGACTCGAGCTTCGCGCTCTGCGTCGATCCGAGGAGGTCGAGGATGCGCTGGCGGCGCTCTTCGTCGAGAGTGTCGAGGAGGTCGGCCGCGTCGTCGGAGGCTGACGAGCTGCAGATCGCGGCCACGGTCGAGTCGTCCATGGTCGCCACGATGGCGTCGCGCTCGACCGGATCCATTCCCAGCAGGGTGCGCGCCGCCTTGCCGGCCTCGATCAGCAGCGAGATGATGCGCTTCCGATCCTCCTCGAGAAGGAGCGGCAGGACAGGCGCGAAATCTGCCGGGAGCGTCTTGTCGACGATCTTCCGCAACTGCGGATAGGCTCCGTGCCTGAGCAGCTTGGTCAGGAGCTGCTGATACGACGCGGCCGGCGCCGGTGGATTTGCTGCCGGGCGATTCACTTTTGCATCGTAAACGATAGAATCCACCTTGTGACCACCACTGTTGAGCCGGATCCGAAGTCGGTGCGGCAGCCGGAAACCCAGGCCGCCCGCCAGTTCGTGAATTTCATGTTCTTCCGGGTCGACCGCCGGTTCCGGGCGCAGCCGGCCGCGGTCCGCGCCGATGCCCGCCGCGAGATCACCGAGATCGTCGGCCGCTACACCGGCCCGATGATGATCCTCCCCTACTCCACCGTCGGTCTGAAGGCGGGCGTCGATTTCATGCTCTGGAGGATCGGCTACGACATCGATCCCTTCCAGAAGATGGTCGCCGACATCAACCGTTCCATCCTCGGGCCTCATCTCGAGGTGCCCCACTCGTTCCTGGCCATGACCAAGCACTCGCAGTACGTCGAGGAGCACGTCCATGAGGGGCAGGAAGGCCGCCGCCTCCGCATCGTCCCCGGCAAGAAGCCGTTCCTGTTCGTCTACCCCTTCGTGAAGACGAGGGACTGGTACCTGTTGCCGATGTCCGACCGCCAGCGGATCATGAACGAGCACATCGCCATCGGGCACAAGTACCCGCGGGTGAAGATCAACACCACCTACTCGTTCGGTCTGGACGACCAGGATTTCGTGGTCGCCTTCGAGGCCGACGAGCCGGCCGAGTTCCTCGACCTGGTCCAGGAGCTGCGGGAGACCGAGTCCTCGAAGTACACCGTTCGCGACACGCCGATGTTCACCTGCCGGCGCTCCACGATCGAGGAGATCCTCGACTCGATCGTGTGATCCCCTGTCGTTCCGAGAGGCTGTGCGGAAATCGAGAGCGGCGCGTAGGCACCACCAGCCCGAAGGGCTCTGTGTCCTCTGCACTCGTTCGAGGTGCCACCCTCACACGCCCGTGTGGGTTGCGGCGCCACTCTGGGGGCGTCCCTGCCTCTACCTCCCGCCGACGAACACCGGATCACCCGAGGCGTTGTCGATCACCGATCCGTAGGCGAAAAGGCCGTCTCCGTTCGCGCGCGCGTGCAGCGTGAAATGGCCGAGCGTCGCGGGGTTGACGGCGGGAAAGAGCGCCGCGACCGACGACTGGACGACCTGGTCCGGCGAGATCTGCAGGCGCTCCAGTGTCACCGGCGTGTCGAGATCGTAGAAGACCCGGGTGATTCCCGGCTGTCCGAGGATCAGGTCATACGCGGCGATCGCGTCGGGACAGTAGGAGGTGATGATGGCAGCATCGGCGCGCTGGAGCGCGCGCCGCGCCGCCGGCACGACCTCCGGCCCGTCGCGGTAGAGAACCAGCTCGAAGCCCGAGCCGTCGCGCAGGTCTCGCGTCGAGGCGGAGTAGGGGACGTCACGCTCGAAGAACACCGCTTCATGGCCGATGCCGGCGATCGACCGAAGCAACGCCCGCCACAGCGTCGCGTGGCCATTCCCCCATGACGAGCTGACGGTCAGTCCGAAAATGACGATGCGGCTCATGGGAGTGCGACCCTGGACTGTCGGCTGAGCAAGTCCTGAGCCGACTGCAAGTTAGAATCGCCGGCGCCGGGAATGCGCATCGACAAACTCACGTCGGCAGAACAGGTTGAGGCCATCGCGCCGGAATGGGACCAGCTCTGGCGAGGCGACCCGAACGCCACGCCGTTCCAGGCGCCGCAGTGGCTCCTGCCGTGGTGGCGTTGCTTCGGCAGCGGCACACTCCTCGTTCATACGTTGCGAAACGCCGCCGGCGCCCTCCAGGCTCTCGCGCCTCTCTGCCTTCTCCGCGACGAGGAGGAAGACCAATCGCTCGGGCTCCTCCTCGGGACCGGCGTCTCCGACTACCTCGATATTCTGTCACGGCCCGGGGTCGATCTCGCTCCGCTGGCGGAGGCGATCGGCGGCAGCGACTGCGCCCTTTTCGACTTTCACCAGCTCCGGCCATCCTCGCCTCTCCTGGCGCTGGAGCCGCCCGTGGGATGGTCGGATCAGGTGGAGGAACACGAGCCCTGCCCGGTGATCGATCTCGACTCGACCCTCTTCGAAGGGACACGCCTGTCGACGCACTTCCGCAAGAAGCTGCGTTACGAACGGCGCCGCCTGGAACGGGAAGGCGGGCTCTCGTTCGACCGCCCCTCCCCTGCTTCGCTCGACGCGTTCCTGGAGATTCTCTTTCAGCTCCACGCATCCCGCTGGAAGCAGCGTGGCCTGCCGGGCGTACTCTCCGACCCGGCCGCGCAGGCGTTCCACAGGGAAGCCGCCCGCCGGATGCTCGATGCCGGCGCGCTGCGGATGTACGCGATGCGAGCGGGCGACCGCCTCGCCGCGATCTTCTACGGGTTCGCTCATCATCACACCGTCTACTACTACCTCGGTGGATTCGACCCCGTCCTCGAGAAGCTCAGTCCCGGCACGGTCGTCGTCGCTCATGCCATCGAGCAGGCGGCGCGGTCCGGCGCCGCCGCGTTCGACTTCCTGCGCGGCGCCGAAGGGTACAAGTATGCGTGGGGGGCCGCGAATCGGGTGACCCGCCGCCGGCAATGGTTCCGCGGATGATCAGTCGCCGTCGAACTCGAAAATGGCGCGGATGCGACCGGCGATCCAGTCGCTGGAGGCCCTGTCCGCAACCTCCGCCCCGAGCTGCCGCAACTCCGCCTGATTGATTTCCGGCTCGCTCTGGAACCGCCGGCGCAGGACTCTGGTGGCGAGGTTGAACTTCGTATCCGAAAGCCGCGCGAGCTGCGGCAGCTCCTCGAGCAACCGTGCGAACGGCCGCTCGTGCACGCTCTGGGCAAAGGCCACCATGTCGGCGAAGGTGGCCGCTTTGCGTCCGCGGCGGATGAGCGTCGAATCGAAGTCCTTCGGGCGCATCTGCGAGCACCCCACGCAACCGGTACGCCAACGAGGGTCGAGACTATGACCTCGCCGCGGAAAGCGTAGCACACAAGATAACGGCGACCAGCCGGTCATTCTCGCGGAATCACCAGCGTGAAGACCGCCCCTCCGCCCGGCGCATTCGACGCCGACACCGTACCGCCGTGCGCCTCGACGATGCCGCGCACGATGGCCAGCCCGAGGCCGGCGCCGAGGTGCGGTCTTCTTGGCCTGGTCATACGGGCGAAAGAGGTTCTTCAGATCAGCCTCCGCGATGCCGGGGCCGGAGTCGGAGTGAACTTCATGGCGTTGGCGATCAGGTTGCCGAAGAGCTGCACGGGAGGGGCACCGGCGCGGCATCGAGCGCTACCTGCGCACGGGGAGGCGGAACATCCCCTGGTCGGCGATCGAGCTCTGGCGCTGCACCGCGACGGCGCATTCCGCGATCGACGAGCGGAGCCAGCCGCTGGCAGGCGATCGCCGATCGAGGGGAATCGATCTCCCACAGCGCTCCGATGTCCCAGCCGAGGTTCTCGCAGACCGTCTGCATCACACGTCGAGAAAAAGCACGCGGCGTGCCGTCACCCGGCCGGGGAATGGATCGGGGTGC
>DATLEX010000329.1:0-27029 GCA_035525045.1 Thermoanaerobaculia bacterium
CCACCGCGCCCGTCCGGGGCGTCGCAGAGCGTCTGCGCGGGGCCTCCCGTGGCGCTGATCCGTTTGAGTTTCCCGCCGGCGAAGAATCCGAGGTGCGTACTGTCGGGAGACCAGAAGGGGTGCGTGGCGCCCTCGGTGCCGGCCAGAGGCTGGGCGGCCACACCATCCAGCGGGCGGATCCAGATCCTCGACGGCTCTTGATCCACCTGCGCTACGTACGCGATCCGGGCTCCGTCGGGTGAGAGCGCCATGGCGCCCTGAATGAACCGGAAGGTTGCCATCGGCGGCGCGGGGATCGAAGACTGGAGCAGCCGCGGGGCCTCTCGCGTCATCTGCATCGCGCCCCAGGTGAGCCCGGCGGCAGCCAGAGCGGTCACCAGATGGAGCCCCCAGGCCAGGACTTCCCGGTGTTTGCGCCGGCGGACGATCGGCGCCGCCACTCCCGCCTGCGATCCGGCCTCGGCGATCCACTGGAGCTGCGTCTTGATGTCGTGCGCGTTCTGCCACCGGTCGTCTTGGTCCTTCTCCAGGCACCGCCGCACCACGTGCTCAAGAGCCGGCGGGGTGAGCGGCTGGAAGGAGCCGATCGGCGGCGGGTCGCGATCGACGATGGCGGCGATGAGGCTCGTCTTCGACTTCCCCTCGAAGGCGCGCCGCCCGGTGAGCATCTCGTACAGGACCGCCCCGAAGGCGAAGATGTCGGTACGGGCGTCCGCTTCCTCTCCTTCCAGTTGTTCGGGCGCCATGTACTGAACGGTCCCCAGAATGGTTCCTTCCTGGGTCAGAGGACGCTGCTGGGTCGGCATGACGGTGAAACCCTGAATCGGATCCGCCGCCGTCATGAGCTTGGCCAGCCCGAAATCGAGCAGTTTCGCGCCGCTCGGGGTGAGGACGATGTTCGATGGCTTCAGATCGCGGTGAATCACACCGCGCCGGTGGGCCTTGTCGAGGGCGTCGGCGATCTGGATCCCGTACTCCAGCACCTCTTCGACCGGAAGGGGACCGTGGCCGAGACGCTCGGCGAGCGTCTCCCCCTCCAGAAACTCCATGATCAGGAAGTCGCGGCCGTCCTCGTGTCCGACGTCGTAAAGGGCGCAGATGTTCGGGTGATTGAGCTGCGAGATCGTCTTCGCCTCGCGCTCGAACCGGAGCTTCAGTTGCGCGTCCTCGGCAAAATGCGCCGGCAGGATCTTGATCGCCACGTCGCGGTCCAGACGCGTGTCCCGCCCCCGATAGACCTCGCCCATCCCCCCCGCTCCCACGGGTGCGGTGATCTCGTACGGCCCGAGCCGTGTGCCGGATTCGATAGCCAAGTGTGTGTGGCACATTATCCACCATCACCTTGGGTCTCTGTCATCCCGAGCAGTCTGGGCAGCTCTACCTCGAGCCGGCGACGGCGTTCGGGCGCGTGTACCCCCGGCTCGGACTGACACGCCTAGGGCCCGGAGCCTTTTCCCGGCTACACTCGCTGTCGGTCGAATGCTGGTGTCGGACGAGCAGGTTCAGGGGCCGGCGCGCTCGGGGATGCGCACGAAGTTCATCGTGGCGTTCGTGGTGCAGACGATCGTCATCACCGTGTGCATCGTCCTGGTCCAGCAGTGGCTGGTCCGGCGGGCCATGGAGCGCCAGACGGTCGAGCAGGGGCGGGCCATCGCCACGACCGTGGAGTCCACGGCCGCCTACTACGTCCTGTTCGGACTGACCGACGACCTGAAGAACATCATCACCGACCTGCGGCGCAACGAGTCGATCGAATACGCCGACTTCGTGACCCGGGAGGGCACGGTCCTGGCCGCGACCGCGGCGAGGGTGCCGCCGGCCGTGGCCGGGGCGCCGCTGCGCCGGGCCGACGGGGTGGCCGCCGGGGAGGGCTCGCACCTGTTCGTGCTGCCGTTCTACGAGTCGCGCGCCGACGCGGGCAGCCCGGAGGTCGCGGCGCGCGGCTTCTTCCGTTTGCTGACGAACGACGAACACGCCGTCACGGCCATCCGCGAGCTGCGGCGGTGGATCTTCTTCATCGTGCTGGCCGCGCTGCTGCTGGCCGTTGCCTTCGCCTACGTTGCGGCGACCTACTTCATCCGCCCCATCCTGGCCCTGGCGGGGACGGCACAGCAGATCGCGCAGGGGGACCTGACGCAGCGCGCCCGCGTGCCCTCGACCGACGAAGTGGGATCGCTCGCCGCGGCCTTCAACTCCATGTCGGCGAACCTGGAGCGAACGGTGAGGAGCGTGGTGCAGTCGCAGGCCAAGCTCAAGTCGGTGGTGGAGACGGTCGACACCCGCTCCCGGACGGTCATCGACCGCGTCGACGAGCAGCGCGCCATCATCGACGAGACCTCCCATTCCATCGACCAGCTCAACAGCGGCGTCCGGAAGATCACCGACAACGTCGAGGCGCTCTCCGCCGCCTCGGAAGAGACCTCCTCCTCCATGCTGGAGATGGTGGCGTCGATGGAAGAGGTCAGCCGCCACACCGATACCCTCTGGGGCTCGGTCGAGGAGACGGCCTCGGCCACGCATCAGATGGTGTCGTCGATCAACGAGGTCGATCAGAACGTGGTCTATCTCCGGAACTTCGTCACCGAGACCTCCTCCTCGATGGTGGAGATGAGCGCCTCCATCGCCGAGGTGGAGACGAACGCGGCGCGCTCGTACGACCTGGCCCTGGCCGTGGCCGACGCCGCCGAGTCGGGGATGAAGGCCGTGCGGGAGACCATCGACGGGATGGAGCAGATCCGGCGCTCGGTGGCCGAGTCCAACGCGGTCATCTCCCGCCTCGGAGATCGCTCCTTCGCCATCGGCCGCATCCTGAACGTGATCGAGGACGTGGCCGAGCAGACCAATCTCCTCGCCCTCAACGCCGCCATCCTGGCCGCCCAGGCCGGCGAGTACGGGAAGGGCTTCTCGGTGGTGGCGGCGGAGATCCGCGAGCTCTCCGAGCGCACCGCCTCCTCCACCCGCGACATCGCCAACCTGATCAAGTCGGTCCAGGAGGAGGTGGCCAACGCCACGCAGGTCATGACCTCCGGTTCCACCCTGGTGGAGAACGGGGTGAAGCTCTCCCACGAGGCCGGCAAGGCCCTGACCAGGATCCTCGACTCGGCCTCGAAGTCGTCGGACATGGGGAGGGAGATCGCCAACGCCACGCGGGAACAGGCCGTGGGAAGCGAGACGGTCACGCGCGCCGTGGACCGTCTCCAGGAAATGGTCCGGCAGATCAGCGCCGCCACGGCCCAGCAGGCGGCCGGCTCCGATCACATCCTCAAGGCCGTGGAGTCGATGCGCGAAGTGACGAAGTACGTCCGGCAGGCCATGGTGGAGCAGAAATCGGGCTCGTCGATGATCTCCTCGGCCACCGAGCGGATGATCGAGATGATCCACGAGATCTTCCAGGTGGCGGCCAGCCAGGCCACCGAGAGCGAGAAGATCGTGTACATCATGGAGCAGGTGCGGGTGATCGCCGAGGGCAACCGGAAGTCGGCCGCCGAGATGAGCGAGGCCATCTCCCTGCTCAACGAGGCCATCCGCAGCCTCGACGACGAGGTGCAGAAATTCCGGGTGCACTGACCATGGCCGAGGGAGCGAAGCAGCTTCGCCTCATCACGTTTCGCCTCGGCCCGGAGACGTTCGTCGTCGACATCATGGCCCTCCGGCAGATCATCCCCTACAGCGGCTCGACCTCCGTGCCCACGGCGCCGGAGTTCGTGGAGGGGGTGGTCATCGTCCGGAACGCGGTCATCCCCATCATCGACCTGCGGCAGCGGCTCTACCCGCAGGTGGACGGGAGCGAGAGGCAGCCGCTCGTCCTGATCACCCACACCACGGCGGGCACGATCGGGCTGAAAGTCGACGAGGTGCGGCGCATCGTGAACGTCCCGCGGGACTCTCTCCTCCCCCCGCCCCCGCTCGTGCGCGGGATCCGGGGCGAGCTGCTCATTGCGCTGATCCCCCACGGCGAGGAGGTCTACATGCTGCTCGACCTCGAGAGCGTGCTCGACGAGGGGGAAAAGAAGGAGCTTCACTCCGCGCGCTTGTCGTCAGGGGGGATGTCGGGAACGTCGGAGCGCTGATCGCGGCGATACCCCCACGGGCAGTGCCGGCAGCCCGACTCGCAGCAGGACCCGCGGGCGCGGAGGTACTTCTCCGTGAAGACGATGTACGGCCCTTCGCGGTAGAAATCTTCCCCTTCCACGAGCTCGGGACTCGGCACTCGGCACCCGGCACTGTACTATTCGGCCCGTGTTTTCGCGCGACCGCCTCCTGCAACTGACCGGAGCGATGCAGGGGAAGCTGATCGTGGTCTACGGCGACATCGTAGCGGACCGCTTCATCTACGGAACACCGAAGAGGATCTCCCGTGAGGCGCCGGTGCTGATCCTCCGCCAGTACCGCGACGACATCCTTCTCGGCGGCGGCGGCAACGCCATCAACAACATCGTGACTCTCGGCGGGCTGCCCATCCCGCTCTCGGTCGTGGGGAAGGACGCGGAGGGAGACGCCCTCATCGAGCGTCTGACCGGACAGGGCGTCGACTGCGGCGGGGTCCTCCGCGTCGACCGCTACAAGACCCCGACCAAGGTCCGCATCCTCGGCGGCATGCCCCACGCCTCCCGCCAGCAGATCGTCCGCTACGACATCGAGGACTCGCTGCAGATCACGGAGGAGGAGGCCGAGCGCTTCGCGTGGATGCTGCGCGACCAGATCGCCATCTGTCATGCCGCGCTAATCAGCGACTACGGGTACGGCGTGGTGACGCCGGCGCTCGCCGCGAACCTGACCGGCTACTCGAAGGGGAAGCCGGTCACGCTCGACTCCCGCTACGACCTGCTGCGCTATCCCGACGTCACCGCCGCCACGCCCAACGAGGAGGAGGCGGCCGCGGCCGCGGGGATGTCGCTCTACGAGGACGACAACGGGCAGAACGTGGAGTTCGTCGGGCAGACGCTCCAGCAGAGCCTCGACGCCGAGGCCATTCTCATCACCCGCGGCAGCCGCGGCATGATGCTCCTGGAGCGCAACGGCACGCCGCTGTACATCGCGGTCCACGGCACGGACCAGGTGGCGGACGTCACCGGCGCGGGCGATACGGTCATCGCCACCTTCACCCTGGCCCTGGCCGCCGGGGCGTCGTGCGCCGAGGCGGCCAAGCTCGCCAACTACGCCGGCGGCATCGTGGTGATGAAGATGGGGACGGCCACGGCGTCGAACGAGGAGGTCCGACATGCCATCGAGAGGGACGAGGAACTTGGGTGATTTTGGATTTTGGATTTTGGGTTTTGGATTGGTGAGGGCAGGCAATCCAAAATCCAAAATCCAAAATCCAAAATCACCATGAACGCTCCAATCCTCACCGAACATGACCTCACGCGGGCTCTGGCCACGGAGCGCGCTCGCGGCAGGTCCGTGGCCTTCGCCAACGGCGTGTTCGACCTGCTGCACGTGGGGCACGTCCGCTATCTGCAGGGGGCGGCGGCCGTGGCGGACGTGCTGGTGGTGGCCGTGAACGGGGACGACTCGGTTCGTCTGCTCAAGGGTGAGGGGCGGCCGGTCATGAGCGAGGGTGAGCGCGCGGAGTTGATCTCGGCGATCCGCGGCGTCACCTACGTGACGATCTTTCGCGAGACCACACCGGCGCGCCTGCTCGGCGTGCTCCGGCCCGATTTTCAGTGCAAGGGCACCGACTACACGTCCGATTCGGTTCCGGAAGCGGAGATCGTGCGGTCGTACGGCGGCAGGGTGGTCATCGTCGGCGATCCGAAGAATCACTCCACGAGCGAGATCATCGAGCAGATGAAGAATCCGAAGCCTGAGGCCTGAGGCCGGTTTGCGCATCCTCGTCCTCCGCCTTTCCGCGCTCGGCGACATCATCCACACCATCCCGGCGGTCTCGCTCCTGCGACCGGTGGCCGGCGTGGCCTGGGTCGTCGAGGATCCGTATGCCGAGCTGGTGGAGATCGTCGCCGGCGTCACCCCCATTCCGGTGCGGCTGAAGCGCTGGTCGCGTGCGCCGGCAGCCTGGCGGGGAGAGGCGCGCGCGGCGATCCGGCGCATGCGGGGCTTCGACGCCGCCGTCGACTTCCAGGGTCTTCTCAAGTCGGGCCTGCTGGCGTGGCTGTCGCGCGCGCCGGTGCGGTTCGGTTTCGACGCCGCCGCGGTCCGGGAGAAGCCGGCCCTCCTGTTCACGAACCGGCACGTGACGGTCGATCGCTCGCGCCACGTCGTCGACTGGAACCGCGAGCTGGCGGAGGCCGTCACCTCCAACCGGCAGCCGGCGGAAGAGCGCTGGAGGGACTTCCCGGCCGACCCGCAGGGGAAGGTGGAGCGATTCGCCGGACGCGTCGTCCTCCTCCCCGGCGCCGGAAAGCGGGACAAGCAGTGGCCGGTCGAGAACTATCGCGCCCTGGTGCAAAGGTACCGCGACCGGACCGTGGTGGCCTGGGGTCCAGGCGAGCGCGGCCTTGCCGAGGCGATCGGCGGCGAGGTGGCTCCCGAGACGAACCTGCGCGAGCTGGCCGCGCTACTTCGCGGGGCCGCGGCCGTCATAGGAGGAGATACCGGCCCGCTTCACCTCGCCGCCGCGATGGGGACGAAGGCCGTCGGCCTCTACGGGCCGACGGATCCCCTGCGGAATGGGCCGTACGGCCAGATTGCTTCCACGGTGAATCATTTCCGCGGCCGTGGGCGCAGCATGGAGTCGATCGGCGTGGACGAGGTCATCGCGAGGATGGAGGAAGTGCTGGGATGAAAGCTCTATTGACCGTCTTGCTGCTCGTGGCCGCCGAGGCCTCGGGCAACGCCATGTTCGACGGCGGGGAGACGCTCGACTTCAATCTCAGTTGGGCCCGGATCTCCGGCGGTTCGGCGCGCATGACCATCGCCCCGCTCGACTCCGAGCGCTACCGCATCACGTCCGTCGGCAAGTCGGGACCGTTCTTCTCGCGATTCTTCAAGGTCCGCGACGAGATCGAGTCCATCGTCTCCCGCCCCACCTTCTCCACGCTGCAATTCCACAAGCGGCTCGACGAGCGCGGCCGCAAGAAGGACGAGCTGACCGTGGTCGATCCCCGGACCAGGACCGCCGTCAGGAAGGGAGAGGAAATCGAGGTCCCCTCGCCGGTTCGCGATCCTCTCTCGCTCATCTACTACATCCGGACCCTCGACCTGCTTCCGGGGAAGATCTTCGAGTTCGACATCATCGCCGACGGGAAGCTGTACACCGTCCACGCCCACGTGATCGGCCGGCAGACCGTCACCACGCCGGCGGGCACCTTTCCGTGCCTGATCGTGGAGCCGAAGATGGGTTCCGCCGCCGGGGTCTTTCGCGACGATCAGAACCGGCTGCTCGTCTGGTATTCGGACGACGCGCGCCGGCTTCCGGTCCGCATCCGCTCGGACGTCCGGATCGGCTCGATCACCGCCACGCTGCGCAGCGTGGAGAAGGGGGTGGCGTCGACCGAGCCCGTCACCCAACGGTGGCAGTGAGGGGGGGAGGGGAGGGCGGCTCCCGGTTCATGTTAAAATAACTGGCTTAAGACATTGTACGAATTCAGCGGGTGGTACACTCGCCGGGCTCGGCGCTGTAGAAGTCGCCGGCAGTCAGAGCGTTTCCAGGCATGCCCGCTGAGGCGCGAATTCCGTCCGGTCCAATCCGATTAGGTGACAGCGTATGAGCGTACGCCTCGGCGAGCTGCTGACGAAAGCGGGTCTGATCTCTCAGGATCAGCTCAAGGACGCCCTCAAGGTCCAGAAGGAGACGGGGGGGAAGCTCGGGGAGACCCTCATCAAGCTGGCCTTCGTGACGGAGGAGGACATCACCGAGTGTCTCTCCCAGCAGTTCGGCGTCCCGTCGATCAATCTCGCCCACTTCGAGATCGACGCCAGCGTGATCAAGCTGATTCCGGCCGATGTGGCGCGCAAGTACAACATCCTGCCGGTGAACAAGACCGGCGCCACGATCACCATCGCCATGGCCGATCCGACGAACGTCTTCGCCATGGACGACATCAAGTTCATGACCGGCTACAACGTGGAGCCGGTGGTGGCCTCGGAGCTGGGGATCAAGGCGGCCATCGACAACTACTACGGGTCGACCTCCTCGCTGGAGCTGAAGAAGGTGATGGAGGACCTCCAGCAGACCGAGTCGGCGGACCTGGAGGTACTGGAGGAGGAAGAGGAGCTCGACGTCGAGGCGCTGGCCGAGGGGGCGGAGGAAGCGCCGGTGGTCAAGCTGTGCAACCTGATCCTGACCGACGCCATCAAGCGGGGGGCTTCCGACATCCACATCGAGCCGTATGAGAAGGAGTACCGGGTGCGGTTCCGGATCGACGGGACGCTGTACGAGATCATGAACCCGCCGCTGAAGCTGCGCGACTCGATCACTTCGCGCATGAAGATCCTCTCCAAGCTCGACATCTCCGAGAAGCGCCTTCCGCAGGACGGCCGCATCAAGCTGAAGATGAAGCTCAACGAGAAGAACAAGGAGCTCGACTTCCGCGTCTCGGTGCTGCCCACGCTCTTCGGCGAGAAGATCGTCATGCGTCTCCTGGACAAGGACAACCTCATGCTGGACATGACCAGGCTGGGGTTCGAGCCGGAGTCGCTGGCGAAGTTCGAGGAAGCCATCTTCAAGCCTTGGGGGATGGTGCTGGTCACCGGGCCCACCGGGTCGGGGAAGACGAACACGCTCTACTCGGCGCTCTCGAAGGTGAACTCGCCGGAAGTGAACATCATGACGGCCGAGGACCCGGTGGAGTTCAACCTGCCGGGGATCAACCAGGTGCAGATGAAGGAGTCCATCGGGCTGAACTTCGCCGCCACGCTGCGCTCGTTCCTGCGGCAGGACCCGAACATCATCCTGGTGGGCGAGATCCGCGACTTCGAGACGGCGGAGATCGCCATCAAGGCCGCGCTCACCGGGCACCTCGTCCTCTCCACCCTTCACACCAACGACGCCCCCTCCACGATCAACCGCCTGATGAACATGGGCATCGAGCCGTTCCTGGTGGCCACCTCGGTGCAGCTCATCGCCGCCCAGCGGCTGGCCCGCCGCATCTGCAAGAACTGCAAGGAGGCGGTGGAGGTGGCGCCGCAGGCCCTGATCAACCTCGGCTTCAAGAAGGAAGAGATGGGCACCTTCACCGTTTACAAGGGGCGGGGCTGCGAGAAGTGCAACAACACCGGCTACAAGGGGCGGGTCGGTCTGGTCGAGGTCATGGTCATCGACGACGACCTGCGCGAGCTGATCCTCTCCGGGGGGACGGCCATCGACATCAAGAAAAGAGCGGCCGAAAACGGCATGATCAGCCTCCGGCGCTCCGGTTTGGTTAAAATCAAGGACGGAATCACCACGATCGAGGAAGTCGTTCGGGAGACAGTCCTGTAACGGCTCTCGGGAGCCGAGAGCCAGGAGAGATCAATGCCCGTTACTTTGCACCAATTGCTGAAGACCATGGTCGAGCGTGGGGGGAGCGATCTGCACGTCACCACGAACTCCCCCCCGCAGATCCGCATCGACGGGAAGCTCGTGCCGCTCGACATGCCGGCGCTGACCGCGCCGGAGACCAAGCAACTGGCCTACTCGGTCCTCACGGACGCCCAGAAGCACCGCTTCGAGGAGAATCTCGAGCTCGACCTCTCCTTCGGGATCAAGGGGCTGGCGCGGTTCCGGGCCAACATCTTCAACCAGCGCGGCGCCACCGCGGCCGTCTACCGGCAGATCCCCTACGAGATCCTCGGGTTCAAGGAGCTGGGTCTTCCCGTGGTGGTCGAGGAGATCTGCGCCAAGCCGCGCGGGCTGGTCCTGGTCACCGGCCCCACCGGCTCGGGGAAGTCCACCACGCTGGCGGCCATGATCGACAAGATCAACCGCGAGACGCACCAGCACATCATCACCATCGAGGACCCGGTGGAGTTCCTCCACCAGCACAAGAACTGCGTGGTGAACCAGCGGGAGCTGCACGCCGACACGCACTCGTTCGCCAACTCCCTCAAGTCGGCCCTCCGCCAGGACCCCGACGTGGTGCTCATCGGCGAGATGCGCGACCTGGAGACCATCGAGTCCGCGCTGCGCATCGCCGAGACGGGCCACCTCACCTTCGGGACGCTGCACACCAACTCCGCCGCCCAGACCATCAACCGCGTGGTGGACGTCTTCCCGGCGCACCAGCAGCCCCAGATCCGCGCCCAGCTCTCGTTCGTGCTGGAAGGGATCATGTGCCAGGCCCTCCTCCCCAAGGCCAACGGGAAGGGGCGGGCCATGGCCATGGAGATCCTCGTGCCGAACGCGGCTATCCGCAACCTGATCCGCGAGGACAAGGTCCACCAGATCTATTCGATGATGCAGACCGGCCAGGCCAAGTACGGGATGCAGACGTTCAACCAGTCGCTGGCCACGCTCTACTTCAAGAAGCACATCACCCTGCAGACGGCGCTGAGCCGCTCGTCGAATCCCGACGAGCTGCAGGAAATGATTTCCAGGGGAGCGGGAACGCTCAACCCCGCACCGGCCGCCGGAGGAGCCAGGCCGCGGCCGGCCTAGACAGGGCTCAGGGCTCAGGGCGACATCTGAGCCCTGAGCACAGATTCGGAGGGAACCATGCCGACATTCGAGTGGAAGGGGAGAGGGCGGAACGGGCAGGATCAGACGGGCGTGCTCGTCGCCGACTCGAAAGACTCGGTCATCGCCATGATGCGGCGGCAGCAGGTCGTGGTCACGGCGGTGAAGGAGAAGGGGAAGGAGCTCGCCTTTCCGAAGTTCGGGGGGAAGGTGCCGTCCCAGCTGGTGGCGATCTTCACCCGGCAGTTCTCGGTGATGATCGACGCCGGTCTGCCGCTGGTGCAGTGCCTGGAGATTCTCGGCTCGCAGCAGGAGCACAAGAATTTCAAGCGCTCGCTGATCCAGATCCGCCAGGACGTGGAGTCGGGATCGAGCCTGGCCGAGGCCATGCGCAAGCACCCCAAGACCTTCAACGACCTCTACACGAACATGGTCGCGGCGGGAGAGGCGGGCGGCATCCTCGACACCATCCTGCAGCGCCTGGCCACGTACATCGAGAAGTCGGTCAAGCTGAACTCGCAGGTCAAGTCGGCCATGATCTACCCGGTGGCGGTCATCTCCATCGCCGTCATCGTCGTGGCGGTCATTCTCTGGAAGGTCATCCCGGTCTTCGCCTCGCTCTTCGCCGGCCTGGGCGCCGAGCTTCCCATGCCCACGAAGATCGTCATCGCCATGTCGAACTTCATCGGCGATTTCTGGTGGGGCATCGGCATCGCCATCGTGGTGATCACCTTCGGCCTGAAGCGGTATCACGACACCTACTCCGGCAAGCGGGTGCTCGACGGCGCCCTGCTGAAGGCCCCGGTCTTCGGCATCCTGCTGCGCAAGATCGCCGTGGCCCGCTTCTGCCGCACACTCTCCACGCTCACCGCCTCGGGCGTCCCCAGCCTGGACGGCCTGCAGATCACCGCCAAGACCGCCGGCAACTCCGTGATCGAGGACGCCATCATGGCCACGCGCAAGTCGGTGGAGGAGGGGAAGACCATCAGCGAGCCGCTAGGTGACACCGACGTCTTCCCGTCCATGGTCATCCAGATGATCGCGGTCGGGGAGCAGACCGGCGCTCTCGACACCATGCTCTCCAAGATCGCCGATTTCTACGAGGACGAAGTCGACCTCGCCGTGGCCGGCCTGATGAAGCTCCTCGAGCCGGTCCTCATCGCCTTCCTCGGCGTCGCCATCGGCGGGATCGTCATCGCCATGTACATGCCGATGTTCTCGCTGATCGGACAGATGGGGTGAGGTCAACGAAAAGAGCGATTGGGGCTCAGGGCTTCGGGGCTCGGAGGACTGTGGCTTCGTCCCTCTGAGCCCTGAGCCCTGAGCCCCGAGCCCTGTCTCGACCTCACAGCCATGTCCACGATGCCCACCGACGCCCGGATGCTCATCGCCGTCCGGGTCATCGTCGTGACCACGCTGCTGCTCGTCACGCTGATCATCCAGTACACCGTCACCGAGATCCTCCCCATCAACTACCTCTACCTGGTGGCGGGGCTGACCTACTTCCTCACCCTGGTCTACATCGCCATGGCCAAGGTCATCCGCTCCCGGGAGATCAACCTGCTGATGCAGATCGGCGGCGACCTGGTGGTGGAGACGCTGCTGGTCTACTTCACCGGCGGCCTCGATTCGCCCTTCTCGTTTCTCTACCTCGTCTCCATCATCACCGCGTCGATCCTGCTCTACCGGCGCGGAGGCCTGCTGGCCGCCTCCGGCGCCGTCATCCTCTACGGCGGCCTCGGCGATCTGATGTATTACGGCATCCTTCCCCTGCCCGAGCAGACCTGGTTCATCCCCACGCCCTGGACCTCCTCCCGCCTCTACTTCAACATGGCCACGAACTTCGCCGGCTTCTACGCCACGGCCCTCCTCACCTCGATCGTCTCGGAGAAGCTGCAGAAGACCTTCAAGGAGCTCGACGCCAACCGGCAGAACCTGGCCGAGCTCCGGGCCCTCAACCAGAACGTCATCGAGTCCGTCCCCTCCGGGCTGATCACCATCTCCACGCACGGCTCGGCCTCCTTCATCAACCCCGCCGGATGCCAGATCCTGCAGAGACAGCCGCAGGAAGTTCTCGGCCGTCACGTCACCGAGCTCGGCTTCTTCGACATCGACGAGTGGACCGAAGTGCGGGCGGGGCTGGCCAGGGGCATGCTCATCCGGCGGGAGAGAGAGCTCGACACGACGGACCCCCCGCGGACCATCGGCTTCGCCGTCACTCCGCTGCAGACGCTCGACGGAAAGGCGTCGGGCTACACGCTCATCTTCCAGGACCTCACCGACGTCAAGAAGCTGGAGGCGGAAGTGCGCCTGAAGGACCGGATGGCCGCCGTCGGCGAGCTCTCGGCCGGCATCGCCCATGAGATCCGGAACCCTCTGGCGGCCATCGCCGGATCGGTGCAGGTCCTCAAGAGCTCGAAGTCCCTCACCCCGCAGGAAGAACGGCTGATGTCGATCGTGCTCAAGGAGTCGGAGCGGCTCAACAAGACGATCGCCGACTTTCTCCGTTTCGTCCGGCCGCAGGAGAGGCGCCCGGCCGAGTTCGACGTGGCCGCCAGCCTGCACGAGACGCTCGATCTGCTGGGCAATTCTCCCGAGCTGCAGAACCACGAGATCCGCCGGGAGATCGCCCCTCCGTCGTTCAACATGATCGGCGACGCCGACCAGATCCGGCAGGTCTTCTGGAACCTGGTCCGCAACGCCGTCCAGGCCATGCCCTCCGGCGGCGTCCTGACGGTGCGGACCGAGGTCGAGGACGGCGACTACCGCATCGTCTTCACCGACAGCGGCCGCGGCATGTCGCAGGCCGACCTCGAGCGGATCTTTCAGCCGTTCCGGACGAACTTCCCCTCCGGGACCGGCCTGGGCATGGCCATCTCCTACCGCATCGTGCAGGAGCACGGCGGGCGCATCGAGGTCGACTCGAGGGAGGGGCTGGGGACCAGGATCAGCGTCGTGCTGCCGGCGCCCTCGGTTCACTCCGAGCAGAGCGAGGATTCGACGGATCGGCGGCGATCCGCCCTCCACTGATCCCTCGCTCCGCTCGGGATAAACTGGACAGGTGGAAGAGCGCCTCCTCACCGCCACCGCCGAGCCCGACGACATCCAGACCGAGCTTTCCCTCCGCCCCAAAAGGCTGAAGGAGTACATCGGCCAGCAGAAGGTCAAGGCCAACCTGGACATCTCCCTCGAGGCCGCCCGCCGCCGCGGCGAGCCGCTCGACCACGTCCTGCTGTTCGGCCCTCCCGGCCTGGGGAAGACCACCCTGGCGAACATCATCGCCAACGAGATGGAGGCCAGGATCCGCACCACCTCCGGCCCGGCGCTGGAGAAGCCGGGGGATCTGGTGGCCATCGTCACCAATCTGGAGCCGGGTGAGACGCTCTTCATCGACGAGATCCACCGCCTCCCTGCGCCGGTGGAGGAAGTGCTCTACTCGGCGATGGAGGACTTTTACGTCGACGTGGTGATCGGGCAGGGACCGGCCGCCCGGACCCTCAAGGTGGAGGTGCCGCGCTTCACGCTCATCGGCGCCACGACGCGGGCCGGGCTTCTGACCGCGCCGCTGCGGGCGCGCTTCGGGATCGTGCACCGCCTCGACTTCTACGACGTCGGATCGCTGGAGATCATCGTGCGCCGGTCGTCGGAGATCCTGGACATCCCCATCAGCGCCGACGGGGCGACGGAGATCGCACGTCGCTCCCGCGGAACGCCGCGCATCGCCAACCGCCTCCTGCGCCGCGTCCGCGACTACGCCCAGGTGAAGCGCGAAGGGAAGATCGACGTGGAGATCGCGCGGGAGGCGCTGCACATGCTCGAAGTCGACGACTACGGCCTCGACGACGTCGACCGCAAGCTGTTGACCGCCATCATCGAGCGCTTCGGCGGCGGCCCCGTGGGACTCAACGCCCTCGGCTCCTCCATCGCCGAGGACCGCGGCACCATCGAAGACCTCTACGAACCCTACCTCATCCAGATCGGCTTCCTGCAGCGCACCCCCCGCGGCCGCGTGGCCAGCCAGCTCGCCTACGACCACCTCGGCTACAAGCCGGGCGCGCGGAGGAAGCAGGATGAGCTGTTCTAGCCGGAAGCGGGAAGCCGGAAGCAGACCAATCCTCCTGCGGCTTCCCGCTTCCGGCTTCCCGCTTCCGGCTCTGAAAGCCTCGATCCTGATTCTGACGGCGGTCGTGTGGGGCGTCGCCGTCGCCGCGACCGCCGCCGAGAACCCGTACGAGCGGGCGGAGACGCTCGCCGCACAGCGCCGGTTCTCGCTCGCCGAGGCCGAGTACCGCTACGCGCTGCGGCAAAGGCCGCGCGACTGGCGCCTGCGCCTCGGCCTAGCGCGCGTGATCCTGTGGGACGGCCGTTACCGCGAGGCGGAGCGTCATTTCGCGGCCCTCCTCGCCGAGAGGCCGCGGGACCCGGCGGTCCTCCTCGGCCATGCGCAGGCGGCCTACTGGTCGGGCGACTACCGCGGCGCCACGGCGCGCTATCGCCGCCTCCTGGCCGTCGATCCCCAGCATGCCGAGGCCCGGAAGGTGCTCGGCGACCTGGCCGCTCTCTCCGCGCCGCGATACGAGATCGCCGGCACGCACCGCGACGACTCCCAGCCGTACCGTCTCTCCGGCATGCGGGCGGTCTTCTCGTACTTTTCCGATCCACTGACGAGGTGGGACGTACGAGGCTCCGCCGGCAGCGCCCGCGGAGGAGGATCGGCGCTGGGATCGCTGGGCGCCGGCGTCAGCATCGGCGTCCCGGCATTGCGGGCCGGGATCGAAGGGTGGGCCGGGCAGTTCCGCTTTCCTGACGGAGCCACGGACGTGGTCGGGGAGCTGTCGGTGCGCAGAACGCTGCCGCTGCGCAGCGCGGTGGTGGCGTCGATCGAGAAGAGGCCGCTGCTGATGACCGCCGGCTCGGTCGATGCGCACGTCACGGCCAGGCAAACTACGCTGACGTGGCGTCGCGATCCCACCGAGCGATGGCTGGCGGCGGTCAACGCGCACATCGTGGAGTATTCCGATGGCAATCGCGGATGGGGGGCCGACGCCTGGGCCGTCGCGCCGATCGTTTCGACGCCGCGATTCAACCTGCGGGGCGGTTTCTCCGCGGCCTGGCGCGACACGGACGAGAATCGATTCCGCTTCACCGCGTTCGAGTCGGAGCCGCTGCCCTCAGGCGGGTTCGCCTACCGCTTCACCGGAGTCTACGACCCCTACTGGACGCCGCACGAGCTGAGGGAGGGGCGGCTGGTCCTCGTCGCCGAGACCGCACGCCTGAAGGTGCAGGCCGACGCCGGGTACGCCCGCGACCGGGCCCTCGCCTTCAGCCCCCCCAGCGGGCCGGCGCCGGTCCCCCCCTTCACGTTCCCGATCATGATCGACCGCTCCTTCCGCCCGTGGCGGCTGGCGGCGGAGCTGACCGTGCCTGTCGGCGCGGGAATCGAGATTCGTGCGCGCTACCGCCACGATGTGACCGTGTTCTACCGAGCGAATGAGATCGAAGCGAGCCTGGGCGGACGACTCTGAGATCTTCCGGCACCGGCGGGCGGCGCCGGTCCGGATGTGGGAACGGGTGCTCGTCGCCGTTCTGATCTTCCTGGCCGTGCAGAGCGTGGTGATCTTCGGCTTCTGGTGGTTCCAGGTGCGGAACGTCAGCAATCCGATCCTGTTCGTGCTGCTGTCGATCGCCACCTGGTACGGCATCTTCCGGATGTTCGTCGGCTGGTACAACCTCTTTCATATCCAGCAGCCCGAGCCCCTCCTCCCCTCCCCGGAAGGGCTGTCGGTGGCCATCTTCACCACCTCCTCTCCCGGCGAGCCGTACGAGATGTTCGTCCGCACGCTGGCCGCCGCGCGCGAGATCCGCTATCCCCACACGACGTATCTGCTCGACGATACCGGCGATCCCCGCTTCGCCGCGCTGGCGCGGGAGATGGGGGCGGTGCACCTCGAGCTGGTCGGATATCCGGGGGCGAAGGCCGGAAAGATCAACGAGGCGCTGAAGAGGACCACGGAAGAGTTCATCCTCGTGCTCGATCCCGACCACATCCCCTTCCCGGAGCTCTTCGATCGCGTCCTCGGCTACTTCAACGATCCGCTGGTCGGGTTCGTCCAAGTGTCGCAGGCCTACTACAACCCGCCGCAGTCGTTCGTGGCCCGAGCGGCGGCGGAACAGACCTTCACCTTCTACGGTCCGATCCTGCAGGGGATGCAGGGGACGGGGACGGCGGTGGCCATCGGGGCGAACTGCACCTTCCGCCGGACGGCGCTGGAGTCGATCGGCGGCCACGGGATCGGCCTGGCCGAGGACCTGGTGACGTCGATCCGCCTTCACGGGGCGGGGTGGAAGTCGGTCTACGTGCCGGAGATCGTCTCCCGCGGCCTCGTGCCGTTCGACCTCGACTCCTTCCTCAAGCAGCAGCTCAAGTGGTCGCGGGGCGTTCACGAGGTGCTGTTCCGCGAGTATCCACGGGCCTTCCGCCGCCTGAGCTTCCACCAGAAGATCTCCTACTTCATGATCGGCAGCTACTACCTGGTCGGGCTGACGTCGCTGATCTACTTCACCATTCCGCTGCTCTACCTCTGGCTGGGCGCCCAGCCGGCGGCGATGCTCCTGGCCGAGTACCTCGAGCGGGCCGTTCCGGTCGGCCTGCTCGGGCTGGCTATCTACCGCGTCTCACAGCAGTGGCTGTGTGATCCCGATCGCGAGCGCGGGTGGCACTGGCGTGGGACCCTTCTGAAGATCGGGGCCTGGAACGTCTATCTGAAGGGGCTGTGGCTGGCCATTCGAGGAGTGGACGTTCCGTACATTCCGACGGTGAAGGAGCGGCGGGAGGGGGAGTTCTGGAGGCTGGCGCGGCTGCCGCTGTCGATCGTGGCGATCTCAGCAGTAACGCTGGCCGCCATCATCTACCGGCGGCTGTTCCTCCTCGACGAGTCCCACGTTCGCATCACGACGGAAGCAACCTTCGCCATGATCGGTTTCCTGATCGTCAACTGTATCTTCATGAGCGGGAGACTGTGGGCAGCCTGGCAGGACCGGAAACGGTGGGAGCCTGAAGAGTGACACCTCGGCGACGATATCTGGTGCTGTTTTTCGCCCTCGGGTGGCTGGTGGCCATCGGAGTGGCCTTCCAGTACGGCCTGGCCGGCGCGGTTGGCGCCGCCTACCGGAGCGTGTCGTCACGCCTGGAACGGCTCAGCCAGCGGGCCTCGGACGCGGAAGGGGCGGCGCTGGCGCGAGTCCGCAACACGTCACGCCGCGAATACCTCGCGCCGATGCAGGGCATGCTCGCCTCGACGGAAGCCCTGAAGAACCCCTCCCGGATGCTCTTCGGCGCCTACGACGGCGGCTTCCCGAGCGACACATCCGGCTTCGTGGGGCTCGAGACCGCGCTGCGATACCGCTTTCCGGTCGTCTCCTTCTACACCGCCTGGGGCGACCGCCCCGACCAGCAGTTCCCGCTCCGCATGGTGGAGACGATCGACCGCCTCGGGTCGGTGCCGATGATCACCTGGGAGCCGTGGGTCACCGACTTCGACCCGAGGCTGCGGCCGAACCTCCCCCCGAGCCCCGAGCGCGAGTACGCGTCGCTGGCGGCGATCGCGAAGGGAGAATATGACTTCTACATCAGCCCGTGGGCGGAGGCGGCGGCGCGTTTCGAGAAACCGATCTTCCTCCGATTCGCGCACGAGATGAACGACCCCTACCGCTATCCGTGGGGCCCGCAGAACGGCAACCGCCCCGACGACTTCATCGGCGCCTGGCGCCGGGTCCACGACATCTTCCAGAAGAGGGGAGCGACGAACGTCCTCTGGGTCTGGTCGCCGCACATCTCCATGCCATGGTTCGAGTACTACTACCCCGGTGACCATGTCGTGGACTGGGTTGGGTTGGGGATTCTCAACTACGGAACGGTGGCGAGCTGGTCTCGATGGTGGAGCTTTCATCAGATCCTCGACAAGTCGTACCCGACGCTCTCGAAGTTCGGGAAGCCGATGATGATCGCCGAGATGGGGACGCTGTCCCAGGGTGGCGAGGTGCTGGAGTGGTACAAGCAGGCCTTCTACCATCTCGAGCACACGTACGGGAGAATCCGCTCGATCGTCTTCTTCAATCAGTCGCGGGACGTCACCATGTCAAACTATCCGCTGAACTGGACCATCGTCCAGGATCCGCGGGCAACCGAGTTCGTGGCGCGTGAGCTGGCGCGCTTCTCCGCTCACTGAGGTCGATCCATGTCCATTCGTTCCTTTGCCGTCGCAGCACTCGTCTTTCTTGCCGCCGCTGCCGCCGGCGCCCAGACCTTCTCCGGGACGGTGCGGAATGCGGCCGGCGGGCCACTGGCGGACATGACCGTCCAGGCGTACAACCCGGCCGGCTTTCCGGTGACGACGACAACGAACTCGCAGGGCGGCTACTTTCTCGGCGTCTCGCCGGGCACCTACCGCCTGGTGGCGTACGACAACAGCGGCACGTATGCGGTCAGCTTTGGCGGTGCCCCTTCGTTCGAGCAGTCGGAGGCCATCAACCTCAGCGCCGGGCAGGGGGCGACGGTGAATTTCGTCCTCCCGCTGGGCGTGAAGATCGAAGGATTCGTCGGGAGCGCCATATCGGGAGCGGCGTTGCACGGGGCCGTCGTGGCCGCGTACAACCTCGATGGCTCCAGGCGCACCTTTGTGACGACCAATGCCGACGGTTCCTACAACCTGACCGTGCCTCCCGGCAGCTACAAGATCGCCTCCTATCACGACGTGACTCCGCTGATCCCCACGTTCTTTCAGAACCGCCGGCTCTTCGAGGAAGCGGTGGTGGTGACGCCGCCGGCGTCGGACGTCAATTTCGGGCTCGCTCCCGGCACGAAACTCCTCGGCCGGGTCAGGGAACAGCACTCCGGGCTGCCGCTGGCCGGACTCTCCGCCGTCGCCTACGACCTGCAGGGAAACGTGCAGTTCAGAACGGAGAGCAAGCCGTCGGGAGACTTCGCTTTCGTCCTGCCGCCCGGCTCGTACAAGTTCTCCATCGAGGACGTCGGCGGCCGCTACCAGACCACGTTTTTCAAGGACGCGACGAGCTTCGCCGCCGGCGCGGCCGTCTCCGCGGACAGCGCGGCGCCACTCCTGGAGTTCGCGGTCGGCCGCATTCCCGACGCGGAGCCGAAGACGACGCTCTATGTCCCCGTCATCATCCACGGTGCGGGGCAGGAGGGGACGTTCTTCAAGTCCGACGTCTGGATCCAGAATCCCGGCGAGAGTCCGCTCACGGTGACGGCCACGTTTCTCGCGGCGGGTGCCGGGCCGGGTATGCCGGTGGTCGTTCCCGCGCGCGGCCAGGTGCATCTGGAGGATCTCGTGCAGAGCTTCTTCGGGACCAGCGGGGCAGGGGCGCTGCGCCTGGAGGCCGATGCGCCGTTCCGGGCCACGAGCCGGACGTACAACGTCCCGCCGAACGCCGATGTGACGGGCACCTTCGGTCTTTCCATCCCGGCGCAGTCGGTGGGCGGCTCGCTCGGCCGGGCCGCGCTGGCCGGTCTGGCCGAGAACGCCGCCAGCCGCACGAACATCGGCCTGATGAATCCGCAGCCGCATGCACTGGATGTGAAGGTGGAAGTCTTCTCCCCCAACGGAGTCTTCCTCGGCAGCCAGCTCTTCCCGTTGGAGCCGGGACAATGGATCCAGCCTTCCGTCCTCCTGGTCGTCGGGGTGGGGTTCGACCACGCCTACGCCATCGTCAGCTCGGCCGGCGGCTCGTTCTTCTCGTATGCGGCGGTTGTGGACAACAAGAGCGGCGACGGGACGATCATCCTCCCCAGCGGCGACTGAGCCGGACACCCGGCGTGGCTCGGGATGAGAATGGCCTACACGCGGCTCTTCCCCACGAAGCGCACGACCTTCTCCGCTTCCATCGGCCGGCTGACGTAGTAGCCCTGCATCTCCGTGCAGCCACGGGAGGCGAGGAATTCCCACTGCTCGCCGGTCTCGATCCCCTCGGCCACGGTACGCAGCCCGAGGCTGGCGGCCAGGTGGAGGATGGCCTCCACGATCGGCGCGTCGAGCACGGCGTGGCTCACACCGGAGACGAATGAGCGATCGATCTTCACCGTGCTGATGGGGAACCGCTTCAGATAGGTGAGCGAGGACTGCCCGGTGCCGAAGTCGTCGAGGGCGATCCCGATCCCGCGGTCCCGAAGCCGTTGCAGCATGGAGATCGTCCGCTCCGACTTCTGCATGGCCATGGTCTCGGTGATCTCCAGCTCGAGCGCGCTGGGCGGCAGGCCGCATTCGCCGAGAGCTCGATCGATCATTCCCAGGAAGTCGCGCTGGTGGAACTGCCGGGCCGAGACGTTCACGCCGACGCGCAGGTGCTTCATCCCCAGGTCGTGCCACTCCTTCGTCTGCCGGCAGGCCTCGCGCAGGACGCACTCGCCGATGGGAATGATCAACCCGGTGTACTCGGCCAGGGAGATGAATCCGGCCGGCTCGATCAGCCCGGCCTCGGGGTGCCGCCAGCGGACCAGCGCCTCCAGCGCCACCACTTCCCGCGTCCGGGCGTTCACCTGGGGCTGGTAGAAGACGACGATCTCGTCGCGCTCGACGGCGTGGCGGAGGCTCTCCTCCATCGACATCCGCCCCAGACTCTTGCGAGCCATCGTCTCGCTGTAGAACTGGTACGTCGCGCCGCCGCCCTCCTTGACGCGGTACATGGTTCCGTCGGCATGGGCCAGGAGCGTTTCGGGGTCCTCGCCATCGGTCGGATACATGGCGATGCCGATGCTGGTGGTCACGCGCACGTCGTCATCCCCGATGACGAAGGGCTGCCGGATGGCCTTGATGACCTTCTCCGCCACCATGGTGGCGTCGTCTGCGGAATTGAGGTCTGGGACCAGCAGGGTGAACTCGTCCCCGCCGATCCTGCCCACCGTGTCGTCCTGGCGGAGACAGGCAGAGAGGCGGTCGGCGACCATCTGCAGAAGTTGGTCCCCCGCGGCGTGCCCGAGGGTGTCGTTGACGATCTTCAGATCATCGAGGTCGAGGAACATCACCGCCAGCGGCTGGTGGCGTCGCCGGGCGTGCGCGAGCGCGACCGTGAGACGGTCGAGGAAGAGCATCCGGTTGGGCAGCCCGGTCAGCGGATCGTGGTAGGCCTGGTACTCGACTTCCTGCTCGGTCCGTTTGCGATCGGTGATGTCGAGGACGATCCCCTCCACCAGCGGCGTGTCTTCGTGCTCGGCGGTGGAGGCGGTGAGCGTTTCCAGCACCCAGATGACGTCGCCGTCGCGGCGGAGGAGGCGGGCCTCGTGGTTGACGGCCGACCCCTTCTCGAGCAGTTGCTCCATGACCTGCTGGTGGTCGGTGGCGTCGAAGTAGGTGATGGTGCCCTTGTTCTGGATCAGATCCTCGGCGGACTCGAACCCGAGCATCCGCGCCGCGGAGTCGTTGCAGCTGATGACCCGCCCGTCGAGGTGGGCGATGTACACCCCGGAGAGGTTTCGCTCGAAGAGCAGGCGATACCGCCGCTCTGCGCGACGCCGCTCGGTCATCTCCTCCCGGAGCTCGCGGGTCCTCTCCTCGACCCGTTGCTCGAGGGTGCGGTTCAGCGCGGCCAGCTCGCCCTGCGCCTGCTCCAGCCGGCCGAGCATGGTGTTGAACGACCGCGCCAGCTGCGCCACCTCGTCGCGTCCTTCCACCTGAGCCCGCTCACCGAGGTTGCCGCCGGCGATGCGCTTCGTCGTCTCCGCCATCCCCCGGAGCGGACTGATGATGGCCCTGCTGATGGCCACGGCGAAGAAAATGCCGATGGCGAAGATCGCGATCGCCACCGCCGTCACCATGCGCTTGTTGATCTCGACCTCCTGGTTCAGGCGGTCCGTGGTCATTCCGAGGAAAATCTCGCCGAGGTGCCGGCCCTGATCGAAGACCGGCACCCGGGCCTGGTAGATCCGCTGGCCGACGAATCCGCCGAAGGCGCGCGGCCTCTCCACGCCGCGGCTCGAGGGGATCTCCTGCGGCGCCATCTCCACGTCCCGGAAGCGGAGATAATCGGCCAGCTGCGGGTTGTAGGCGGCGAACGGCCGCTCGCCCACCCGCTCGAATACCACGATGTACGCCACGTCCGGGTTCTGCCGGATGGCGTCGAGCGCCCGGTAGACGTCCGGCAAGTCACCCGTGGCCAGGCCGGGGGCCACGCTCAGGGCCGCCATCTGCGAGACGACATGGGCCTCGTCCGCGGTGATCCGGGCCGCCTGCTCCCGCAGCCGGGCCGGAAAGTAGAAGTAGATGAAAATCGAGATCAGTGCGACGAGCAGCGTCGTCGCCAAGGCGACCTTGGTCTGGATCGATGAACCCGGCAGGCGCATGGGTGGAGCACCATTCTACCGGTCCTCAGGGCTCAGGGCTCGGGGCTCGGAGGTGGCTTGGCAGTGAACGCCCGAGCCCCTCTCAGTCCTTCCTAAAATGCGCTCCGCGCGACTGCGGATTGCGGATCGCCGAGGCGGCGACGATGGCCGCCATCCGCTGCCCGTGGAAGAGCTCGACGATCGATTTGCTGATCGCCGCCTCGTGATAGAACTTCTCCAGGCGGTACCCGAGCTGGTTCATGTCCGCCACGGCTCGTTTGAGCCGCTCGTAGGTCCGGACGATCCCCACGTAGTTCCACATCGTGTTCTGGATCGCGGTCCAGTCCTGCAGGATGAGGGCGGGATCCTCGACGTTCTCCGAACCGGGCGGCTGCCAGTCGGGGATGGAGCTGAGCGTCGACTCCGCGACCTCGCCGATCCCCGGGCGGCGCGAGGAAGGGGCACGCCGTACGCCCGCGGCCGCAACCGGCGGAATCGCCGTGAGCTTCTCCCGGATCGACTGCGCCGCGTAGTAGCCCCAGGTCAGCCCCTCCAGCAGTGAGGTCGAGGCCAGGCGGTTCCCGCCGTGCACGCCGGAGCAGGAGGTCTCGCCCACGGCGTAGAGCCGGCTGAGGGTCGACTCGCCGGAGGTGTTCACCAGGATGCCGCCGCAGAAGTAGTGCGCCGCCGGAACGACCGGGATGGCCTCGCGCTCGATGTCGATCCCGATCTCCGCGCACGCCTTCCGGATGTTCGGGAAGCGCTCCGCGATCGGCTGATGCCCGGTATAGAAGTTGGCCAGGTCGAGGAAGACGTGCTCCTCCTTGTTGGTGGTCATCTCCTCGACGATGGCGCGCGCCACGACGTCGCGGGGGGCCAGGTCCTTCAGTTCCCGCGAATACTTCTCCATGAAGTACTCCCCCTTGTGGTTGCGCAGCCGGGCCCCCTCGCCGCGGAGCGCCTCGGAGATGAGGAAGTGGTTCGCCTTCTTGTCCGCCAGCGCGGTGGGATGGAACTGGACGTACTCCGCGTTCATGATGCGCGCCCCCGCGCGGTGGGCCATGACTGCGCCGTCGCCGATGGCGTGGCGGGTGTTCGTGCTGTGGAGGTAGATCTGGCCGACTCCTCCGGTAGCCAGGACCGTGAAGTCGGCGAAGAGCGTGTAGACATCCTTGCTCCGGTTGTCGAGCAGATAGGCCCCCACGCACTCGTTGGCCAGCCGGTAGCGCACCTGGATGTCGTTTGGATGGTGATGAGTGGTCAGGAGATCGACCGCCGTGACCTCGGTCACCAGCGTCACGTTCGGCTCGTTCTTCACCCGGTTCAGCAACGAGACCTCGATGGCCCGTCCGGTGGCGTCGCCGGCGTGGATGATCCGCGGGACCGAGTGCGCCCCCTCCTGGGTCAGGTCGAGCTCCCCCTCCTCGGTCGTGGAGAAGGGGACGTCGATCTGTTCGAGCAGGAGCTCCTTGACCACCCGGGGGCCCTCATCGGCGAGAAACCGGACCGCCTCTTCGTTGGAGAGCCCGGCGCCGGCCCGGAGAATGTCCGATACGAGTTTGTCCGGACTGTCGCCGGCCCCCTCGTAGATGATCCCGCCCTGCGCCCAGAACGTGTTGCAGTCCTTCGGGTCGGCGGCCTTGGTGACGAGCAGGACGCGCACCCCCGCGCTGGCCAGCACGAAGGCGGTGGTCAGCCCGCCGATGCCGGTGCCGATGACGAGGACAGGGAAGTGCTCGCGGTTCCGGAGGGACAATTTTCAATTCCCACCCTCACGCCGCCGGCTGCGCGAACCCCGTGATCACGTAGGTCCCAGACTTCTGGTCCTTCTTGATCTTGATGATGTTGTTGCTCTGGGCGTCTTCGAGCAGGTCGCTGAAGGTGTCGTAGCCGTAGTACTCCTCGTTGAAGGTCGGCTTCTTGCGCTGCATGGTCTGCTTGACCATCGATCCCCAGAGGATCTCCTTGTTCTCGCGCATGAGTGCCTTGATCGAATCGATGAGCAGCTTGAACACCTCGGCCTGCTTCTTGTCCTTGAAGGCCACCGGCGAGGTCTTGGCCACTCCCCGCACCAGGTCCTCGTAGAAGATGAACTCGTCGCAGTTGTCGATCAGCAGGTCGCTCGAGGAGTTCTTCACCCCCACGCCGATCACCGACTTGTCGTTCTCCTTCAGCTTGGAGACGAGCGGCGAGAAGTCGGAGTCGCCGGAGGCGATCACGAACATGTTGATGTGCTCCTTCGACCAGCACATGTCCATGGCGTCGACCGCCATGCGGATGTCCGCCGAGTTCTTCCCCGAATAGGCGCGCCCGGGGATCTCGATCAGCTCGATGGCCGCCTCGTGCAGCTCGCGCTTGTAGTCGGGGAACCTGTCGAAGTCGCAATAGGCGCGCTTGACGACGATCTTCCCCTTCTCCAGGAGGCGCTCCAGGAGAAGCTCGATCTCGAACTTCTTGTACTTGGCGTCCTTGACGCCGATGGCGATGTTCTCGAAGTCGATGAACAGCGCGATCTTGCTTTCGCTCATAGGCTGGTTGGAGGGGGCGACGGAGAGGTCGTCGTCGGAGTCGTTGTCGAAACGGGGCTTGTGCGTCATGAGCCGTCGGGGCGCAGTCTAGCAAATGCGGCAAACCGCGCCCGGGGTCTGGGGATTCCGGGTCCCGGGGGGACCCCCGCCGGCGGATGCCTGAATTCGCTACCATTAGCGAACGGTCTGCCCGTCGAAACCCTGGCTCTCGAATGTCTTCTGAAGCACCCGACACGAGGTGCGCATCGAGGCGGCCGGGCCCCTCCGGGTCGCCGCCGATCCGCATCAGGCCTTCGTGAACCTGATGGGCCGGCCGCGTGCTGTCGCAGAGTCCTGAGCGGGCGTGCTGCCACGCGCTCTACTACACTAATCTCCGTTTGAAGCCGTACATCGAGCTGGCCCGGCCGTTCACACTCCTTCCACCGCTCCTCGGCATCATCTCCGGGGCGGTCTGCGCCTGGGGCTCCGCCTACAACCCCGACCCTTCCCGCGCGCTCACCGCCTCGGTGATCCTGACGGTCACCCTCGGCTCGCTCTGCGCGGCGTTCCTCAACGCCGCGTCGAACGCGATCAACCAGATCTACGACCTCGAGATCGATCGCATCAACAAACCGAAGCGCCCCCTCGTCACCGCCGAGCTGTCGGTCCGGCAGGCCTGGATCTTCACCTGGGTCATGTACGCGCTGGCGATCATCCCGACCTGGCTCGTGGTCGTCTACCCGTACACGACCTTCACCGAGAAGCTCTTCGCGCCGCTGACCGCGCACGAGTGCTTCTTCATCTACATCGCCGGGATGATCTTCACCTTCATCTACTCGGCGCCGGCGCTGGGGCGAACCAAGCGGCATCCCATCCTCGCCAACGTTACCATCGCCATCCCCCGCGGGATGCTGCTCAAAGTCGCCGGCTGGACCATGGTGGCCCGCGCCTTCCACGCCGAGCCGTGGTTCATCGGCGCGATCTTCATGTTCTTCCTCCTCGGCGCCGCGTCGACCAAGGACTTCAGCGACATGGAGGGCGACCGCGCCGGCGGCTGCCGCACGCTGCCGATCCGCTTCGGCGTCCGCCGCGCCGCCTGGATGATCGCCCCCTTCTTCGTCTTCCCCTGGCTGCTCATGCCGGTCGGCGTGCTCTACGGCATCCTCACTGGCAACGCCACCTTCATCACCCTCCTCGGCCTGGGCCTCGCCGCCTGGGGCGTCTACACGGTCTGGCTCATCGTGCGCAACCCGGAGGAGCTGACCGCCACCGAGAACCATCCGTCGTGGCGCCACATGTACATGATGATGATGGCCGCACAGATCGGCTTCGCCGCGGCGTACGTGGTTTGAAGAAGGGGCTCAGGGCTCGGGGCTCGGGCCGCCCGCCCGGGAGGGTGGGCCCGACCCCTGAGCCCCGAGCCCCGATCAGAAGCTCGTCGACAGCGCCATGTACCCCTTCACCTCTCCCTTTCCTGGATCGCGGAGCAGCCAGGCGGCGCCGAGGCGGTAGCGGAGCGGCAGGTAATGGCCGAGGATGACGTCGAGGCCGGCCTCCGCGCCGGCGGAGGCGATCGTGGCGTCGTTCGTCCCGAGGATGGTCTCCCCCCACGCCCGCCCGGCGTCGGCGAAGG